>JANXVI010000337.1 GCA_025351745.1 Rhodoferax sp. | reverse complement strand
ACGCAAGACGAGTTTCTGGCACGCGGGCTGCGTGCTGCCCAAGACGCCAAACAAACCGGCATCTACTACGCAGCCGAGGCTGTGCACGACGAGCTGGCCCAGCGGCTGGATGCACGGCGCCGGCAGGTGCTGGGTTGAAGGGGCGGTTTGAAGTCTGCTACACCGCAGCGGCGCGCGAGGATGTGCTGCGCTTGTTCGACTTTTTGCTGGAGCGCGCGCAAACCATCGAAGACTTGGATGCCGCGCAGACCGCCATTGATGCGCTGCGCAATGCGGTGCAAAACCACCTGAGCCGCACCCCGTTCATCTACCGCAAGGCGGGTGACAGTGCATTCCTGCGAGAGCTGATCGTTCCTTTTGGCCACTCGGGCTACGTGGCGCTGTTTGAGATTGAGGGTGCCGATGCCGTCAACATTCTGGCCGTGCGGCATCAGCTGGAAGACGATTACCACTAAGCGAGGGGCAGGTTCCGTTTTACAACTAGACTGCAAGCCAAATCGGCCTACAGCCCTCGTATCTATTGAGCGGGTCGCTGCAAAATCAATAGCAGACCATGGAAACGGCTGCTACGGCTTCAGACGCTTTTGCACTACCTTGGCCAACTCGGCCATCTTTTCGGTCACGCGAGCCATGGCCGATTGGTACACCACACTGTCTTCGCGCTTGTCCACAGCCATCACCATGACGATCAACACATCGTCCTGCACACCATAGACCAGCCGGTAACCCTGCTTGTTGAGTTTGATCTTGTAGTGACCGGCCAACGCCCCGTGCAGCGCTGCACCGGGCACATGTGGATTGTCCAGCCGCTTTTTGAGCAGCTTGCGCAAAGGCTCTTTGACTGAGCCATCCAGCTTTTGCCACTCGGCCCAGGCGCTGGGTACAAATTGCAAGCGGTATTTGTGCTTTGAGGCAGGCTGCGCTGCCTTAGATGGCATCTATGTCCACCTCAATCGCCTGCGCACGCTCGCCCATGCGTGCCAGCACGGTGCGTCCCAGTTCCTGGTCAGACAGCTCTTCCAGCATGGCCTCGAATAAGGCAGGCTCAATCATGTAGAAAGCCGCCTTGTTGTGGTTCAGCACCGCCACTGGCCGGTTATTGGCTTCGCGCAGCACCGCCGCCGGGTTCTTCTTGAACTCGGACATGCTGATCATCACGTCGGCGTAAATGGCTTCCATAGTTGGCTCCTTAATTGGAGCTAATTATGGCGCTTAATTTTGATCTGTGCAATTGCATCGACCTTAGCAATTGAAGCGGCCCAAACACCCGCACACCCACGGTCAAATCAAGGTGCCACGGTTGATCGCCAGAAATGCAAAACGGCACTCGGAGGTACCGTTTCAGCCGAATGCATTAAGCCAAATTGGCCTCCAACCCTCGTATTCATCGCGTGAGTAGCTCTCAATTTAGGAGCGAATGTGCTCCCTGCTGCCTATGCCCCAGCCTTCCCCTTCAATCGCCAGGCATGCAACAGCGGCTCGCCTGAGCCTGAGCCGTCCTGAAGTGACCTGCAGGCACAGCCGCTATGGGCTACCCCCTGCACGACTGTGCCCGCATTGGATTGGCATCACAAACAACAAAAGGAGCTTTGCAAACCAAGTGTTGAGTAAACTTATCCACAGTTGCCCATTCAGAAAGCAGCTACCGCCTGGGTCAATATTCAATCGGCGCGAACACACCATGCTTCACCTTCTAAAACACCATTTCGCCATCATGCTGTCCCTGTTGCTGAGTTGCAGCTGCCTGAGCGCACAAGCCAAAGAGACAGAAGTGGAACGGGTATTCAAAGACTGCAAGGATTGCCCCGAGATGGTGGTCATACCTGCCGGCAGTTTCACCATGGGCAGCAGCGCCTCGGAGCAGGCATTGGCAAAGGCCGCTGATCTACTAGACTCATGGACTAGTCGAGAGAACCCGCTGCACAGCGTCAACATCAAAAGCTTCGCCGCCGGCAAATACGCAGTCACGAAAGGCGAATTTGCCGCCTTTGTACGCTCCAAGGGCTACCAGACAGAAGCCGAACGCGGTGATGGCTGCACAGCCTGGACTGGCAGTGAATGGAAAAAGAGCAGCGCCTACAACTGGCGCAACGTCGGCTTTAGCCAGGGCGCTGACCACCCGGTAGTGTGTGTGAGCTGGAACGACGCCCAGGCCTACGCCCAGTGGGTCAGTCAGACCACGGGCAAAACCTACCGGCTATTGTCGGAGGCCGAACGCGAATACGCAGCCCGTGGTGGCACGCAAAGCGCTTTTTGGTGGGGGGAGACCATCAACACCAACCAGACCAATTACTATGGTACTGGGCCAAGCTACAACGGCAGCCCCAAAGGCCCCTGGCGCAAAGGCACGGTAGCGGTGAGCAGCTTCAGCCCCAACCCGTTTGGCCTATACAACGTGCATGGCAACGTCTGGGAGTGGGTACAGGACTGGTTCCACAACGACTACAACGGGGCCCCCACGGATGGCAGCCCCTGGAAAAGTGGCGGAGAACAGAAGCATTGGGTGCTTCGTGGCGGCTCTTGGGATAACTACCCAGCGTACTTGCGCTCGGCCATCCGCGGCACCCTCACCCCGGATCTCCGCAACAACGTCGGTTTCCGTTTGGCGAGGACTTTTCTTACCCCTTGAATCACGGATAGGACGTCCAACCGCATGGAGCCCAGTATGGCACCGATAGTCGGCCTAAAGAGTCACGCATCCCCTGATCTAGCGGCCTGAATTCGAAAGAATTTTCGGTAACGCGAACACACGACATGAAAAGCCGCCCCGCAACCACAGCCTTACCCCGGCGCATTCATTGGCGTAGTCATCGCGACCCTTCGCCAAAGGCGGTAAATTAATCAAGCAATGCGCTGATCGTCAGGGTAGTCGGGTGGTGATTGGTTTGCCAGATCCCAGTCTGGCTTTGCCTCCACACCCTCGCCCAACTCCTGCGACTCCTGCGCGCCACACGCATCCCACAGCGGCGGTCTGCGCGCTGGGGTGATACGCGGGGCCTAGAGCTCCATCCCGATGTGACCCAGAACTTTTGGATGTCGGCGCTGAATGTGATGAACGCAATGATGGGCATCTGCCCCCCGCAATTGGGGCAGATCAGCGAGAACAACTCGTAGACACGCGATCATTGGAGCCCACAGGTAGTGCGCGGATGGGCGGGTTTTGGGTTTGGGTAACGGCTCGTTTGGGGTTGCGGTGTATGGGGCTTTGCGTGGAGTACGGCTCCTGAAGGCAGCGCAAGATGACACCGATGGCGCAGCATGGGGATGGTTGCCAAACTGGCCCCCAGCCACTGCAGTTACTGCGCAAGCAGCTCCTAAATAAGGAGCGCATGCTAGTTTTGCCGCTTACCCCTCAAGCCGCCTTCACCCTCAACCGCCAAGCATGCAGCAACGGCTCGGTATACCCGCTAGGTTGCATCAGCCCCTTGAACACTAACTCACACGCCGCCTTGTAAGCCATCGACGTGTCAAAGTTACCCGCCATCGGTTTGTACAACTTGTCCCCGGCGTTCTGCTGGTCCACCACCGCCGCCATGCGCTCAAAGGTCTCGGTAATCTGCTCTTTCGTCACCACACCATGGTGCAGCCAGTTGGCCATGTGCTGGCTGCTGATGCGCAGCGTGGCGCGGTCTTCCATCAGGCCGACGTTGTGGATGTCAGGCACCTTGGAGCAGCCCACGCCCTGGTCGACCCAGCGCACCACATAGCCTAGGATGCCTTGGGCGTTGTTGTCCAGCTCCTGCCGCTTCTCGGCCGCGGTCCAGTTGGGCGTTGCGGTCACGGGCACTTGCAGCAGGTTGTCCAGAATGCCGTCGCGGGCCTTTTCGTAGTTGGTCTTTTCCAGGTCCTTCTGCACATCGCTGACCAGCACCTGGTGGTAGTGCAGCGCGTGCAGCGTGGCGCCAGTGGGGCTGGGGACCCAGGCCGTGTTGGCACCGGCGCGGGGGTGGGCAATCTTCTGCTCCATCATGGCCTTCATCAGGTCGGGCATGGCCCACATGCCCTTGCCGATCTGCGCCTTGCCGCGCAGGCCGCAGCTCAAGCCCACCAGCACATTGTTCTTCTCATACGCGGCAATCCAGGCGCTGGTCTTCATGTCGCCCTTGCGGATCATGGGGCCGGCC
>JANXVI010000332.1 GCA_025351745.1 Rhodoferax sp. | reverse complement strand
GTTCGCACCATGCTGCAAGGCCACAAGGTCTACATCACCGACTGGAAAAACGCCCGCCTTGTGCCGACCAGCGAAGGCGAATTTCACCTGGACGACTACGTCAACTACGTGCAGGAATTCATCCGCCACTTGCAAGGCATTTACGGCAATTGCCACGTGATGAGCGTTTGCCAGCCGACGGTACCGGTGCTGGCTGCCGTCTCGCTGATGGCGTCGCGCGGCGAAACAACGCCGTTAAGTATGGTGATGATGGGTGGGCCGATTGATGCCCGCAAGTCGCCCACGGCTGTCAACAATCTGGCCATGAAAAAGAGCTACAGCTGGTTTGAGAACAACGTCATCTTCCGCGTGCCGTCCAACTTTCCCGGTGCGGGCCGGCGCGTCTACCCCGGCTTCTTGCAATACACCGGCTTTGTGGCGATGAACCCCAGCAACCACGCCACCAGCCACTACGACTACTTCAAAGACCTGATCAAGGGCGACGACGCCAGCACCGAAGCCCACCGCAAGTTCTACGACGAGTACAACGCCGTGCTGGACATGGATGCCAACTATTACCTGGACACCATCAAGGTCGTTTTCCAGGACTTCTGCCTGGTCAACGGCACCTGGGACGTCAAAAACCTCAATGGCAAGGTCGAACGGGTGCGTCCTGAAGACATCAAGACCACGGCACTGTTCTCGGTCGAAGGCGAACTGGACGATATTTCCGGCTCGGGCCAAACCCAGGCCGTGCACGACATCTGCACGGGTGTGCCCCGCAGCATGCAAAAGCACTTTGAAGCCAAGGGTGCGGGGCACTACGGCATCTTCTCCGGTCGGCGTTGGCGCGATCTGGTGTACCCCCAGGTCAAGTCCTTCATTCTGGCCCACCAACCGGCGCAAGCCGCCGCGGTTCAACCGGTGGTCAAAAATCAGCCCACGGCCAAGACTCCTGCAAAGAAACGGGCTGTAGCCCTTTCAAAACCTGCGCCTATCGCTACTAAAAAGATAGCGGCGAAGCGCATCACCACCAAGAAGTGACTACGCTGGCGCAACCACGGGGGCCGATGGCAGACCGCATACTGGATGCACTGCCGCAGACCCAGTGCACGCGCTGTGGCTACCCGGATTGCGCGGGTTACGCCCAAGCCATCGAAGCCGGCGATGCGGACATCAACCAATGTCCGCCCGGGGGGCAAGAGGGTATGGTCCGCCTGGCACGGATCACCGCTCGGCCTGCCAAACCGCTGAACCCGGAATTTGGCCTGGAAGCAACGCGCAAGGTTGTCTTCATAGACGAGAACTGGTGCATTGGCTGCACGCTGTGCCTGGACGCCTGCCCCACCGACGCCATCATGGGCAGCAACAAGCGCATGCACACCGTCATTGAGGCCTATTGCACGGGATGCGAGCTGTGCCTGCCCGTCTGTCCGGTGGACTGCATCAAGCTCGAGAACGCCAGTGGTGACGCCACCGGGTGGGCCGCGTGGACGCAACCCCAGGCCGATGAAGCCCGCGCGCGTTACGCCGCCAAAATGCTGCGCAGTGAGCGCACCCAAGCCGAGCACAGCGAAAAGCAACAAGCGCAGGTAAAAACCAAGCTCGCAGACCTGGCAGCACATTCGCGCATTACCGACCCCGCCATGCTGGACCACAAGCGCGCCATTATCGAGGCCGCCATGGCCCGGGCCCGTAACAAGCGCGCTGAAAACCCCACCAAAGAGTGATGTACTTGGTGCGCTAATGCACCAGGTTTTTGTAAACGCCGCAGCCCACGTACAGTTGATCCACCTTCTGCACGAAGGACATCTTGGACTGTACCTTGCCCGTGGTCGGGTTCATGATGTCGTATTCGACCCAGCCCGGCTCGTAATCGGCCTGGTCCATGATGGATTGCAACAGGCCCTGACCATCAACGCCCGCGATGTCCTGCACCCGCGTGCCCACCTTGGCCGGGTTGCCGCCAAATGCCACGTAGCGACCGTTTCCATCCAACACAAACACATACATGTCGCGGTCGAAGAAACCCTTGGTGGCGTCTGTCACATCGCGCAAGTACGCGTCTTTGGATGTGTGCTGGCGGTAGCCCACGGCGCGCTGTACCAGGTCCACGGCCTCTTCTGCCGATCCCTGCTGCAGCTTGAACAGCGCCACGGACTCCGTCAGCGTACTGGCACGCCCCTCCATCGCCACCGCCTGTGTCACAGCCTGCTCCACCATCTGTGCATTTCGCTGTGTGATCTCGTCCAGTTGGCGGATGGCCGACGTGATCTCGCGCAGGCCCGAGCTTTGCTCGGCGCTGGAGGTCGAGATCTGCGACATGCTGGCCGCCACATCGCGGATGCCGCTGACGACCTGGTTGATAGTGGTACCAGCAGCACGGATATTCCCCACGCTGGTCGCTACCTGGCTCGACGAGTTGCTGATGAGCAAACGAATTTCCTTGGCTGACTCGGCGGAGCGCTGGGCCAGTGAACGCACCTCGCTGGCGACCACCGCAAAGCCACGGCCTGATTCACCCGCGCGGGCCGCTTCCACCGCCGCGTTCAACGCCAATATATTGGTCTGAAAGGCCAGGCCATCGATAACGCCCACAATCTCGTCCATGCGCTTTGCGCTGGCCTGTATGGCCTCGACCGACTGGACGGCCTGGGCCATGATGGCAGCACCTTGATCGGCCACATCGCGGACTTCACCAGCCTTGCCATTGGCTCTGCTGGCCGTGTTGGCGTTTTCTTGCACGGTGGACGACAGCTCTTCCACACTGGCTGCCGTCTGCTCCAGATTGGCAGCCTGCTGCTCTGTGCGGTCCGACAAATCGCTGTTCCCCCGAGCCAGACTTTTACCGGCGTGGTTCACAAACGCCGCATTGCTGCGCACGTTGGCCACCATGGCCGACACCGTGCGCCCCAGTTGGCCCACGGCGCCCACCAGGCGGCCCAATTCGTCGTGCCCCGAAACAGTCAAGGACTGGCGCAAATCGCCCGCCACCATACGGTCCACAGCGCAGATTACTATCCCTAAATCCTGGGATATGCCCTGGTGGAAGACGATCAAAAAATAGACCAACACCACAGCCATTGCGCACAGAGCCAGCACGCTGCTCAGACCCGGTGCGCTGCCACCACCCAACGCGACCTGCCACAACACGTACAGCAACGGCAAGGCCGAAAGAACCGCGATCAACGCAAATTTTCCAGCAAGTGACAAACGGCGCATCAGACCTAACCCCGGAGCCCACAACTTGGAAAGTCTCATACCGCACACCTCGCTATTTAAGAAATACAAATCGGACTAGATTCTCCCAGCCTGACCGGCACGCAGACCCGGCCGACTGACAGCTGGCCCATAGCGCGGCCCGCGTCGAGTCTAGCCCAGGGCATCATTCACCTGTTCATTGAACTCCGCCAGGTTGACCGCATTGCCGATCTCACGCGGCAATGCGTCGCGTACAGAGAACACACCCAAAATCTTGGCCCCCTCGCCCACAATGGGCAGGTGCCTGAAGCCCCGTTCAATCATGATCAGCACGGCGTCGGCCACCAGCGTCTCGGGTGCCACGCAAGTGGGGTTGCGCGTCATCACTTCTGACACCAGCGTTGTCTGCGGATTGAGGGCCCTTGCCAATACGCGGGTCATCAGATCGCGCTCCGTCACGATGCCCAGCAGGTTGCTCGGCGTGTCCACAATCAACACACTGCCGCAATTGGCCCGTGTCATCACACATGCCGCCTCCCAGACAGTGGCGTGGGGCCCCAGGCTCACCACATGCCGGTGGGACATGGAGTGGTATACGGTGCGTTCTAACATGGTCCTACCCCTTTTCTATGTACAGGCGCAAGGTGAGGTTCACCGCATGGATGCATTGATCTTTTGCAAGGCATCAGCGCCGGGGCACAGGTGCTCTGGTCCCAGCGAATTCAGCGGTCGGTGGGATGTATTGAGCGCAAGGTGGAGGTCAGTTGCCAGCGGATCCACGTACAGCAGGCCGGTCACAACCTCGCCGCGCGCATGATGCTCCTGGATGTAGCGCATAGCCGCGTTCCGGTCGGTCGGGTCGTAGTCGGCACGCAGCTTATGCAGGTGCAGCAGGGACCCATCGTGCTGCTGTACTTCGACCACTTCTCCGGCTGCATACTCGGTGGTGATTTCGCTGCGCGGTGTGATGAAGTCAATGCGACTCACGGCTTCATTGTGCTGGCGCACATAGTCAAAGCTTTTGGTGCTGCCCGCATGGTTGTTGAAGGTAACGCAGGGGCTGATCACATCAATAAATGCTGCTCCACCATGGGCGATCGCGCCCTTGATCAGTGGCACCAGTTGTGCCTTGTCGCCCGAAAAACTGCGTGCCACATAGGTGGCCCCGAGTTGCAGGGCTAACGCCACCAAGTCCACCGGGCTGTCGCTGTTGACAACGCCCTTTTTACTCTTGGAGCCACGGTCTGCGGTGGCAGAGAACTGCCCTTTGGTCAGGCCATAGACACCGTTGTTCTCCACGATGTAGGCCATGTTGACGCCTCGGCGCATTGCATTGGCAAACTGGCCCAGGCCGATGGAGGCCGAGTCGCCATCGCCCGAAATGCCCAGGTACAGCAGATCTCGGTTGGCCAGGTTGGCCCCGGTCAACACCGATGGCATGCGCCCGTGCACGGTGTTGAACCCGTGGGAGGAACCCAGAAAATAGTCCGGGGTCTTGGAGCTGCAGCCTATGCCCGAAAGCTTGGCCACACGGTGCGGTTCAATGTCCAGCTCCCAGCAGGCCTGTATCAACGCCGCAGAAATGGAGTCGTGTCCGCAACCCGCACACAATGTGGAGATCCGCCCCTCGTAGTCGCGCCGCGTGAAGCCAACCTTGTTCTTGGTTAGCGAAGGATGGTGCAGATGGGGTTTGGCGATGTAGGTCATACGAGCTCCCTGCTGGCAGACACCGGTTTCGCGGGCTCAGCGGCCTGCAGGTGCGTGCGTATGGCGCCAGCAATGAAGCGTGCCGTGATGGGCGTGCCGTCGTAGTGCAGCACCCGCACCAGGCGCGCCGGGTCAATGTCCAGTTCGTTGATCAACATCGAGCGCATTTGTCCGTCCCGGTTCTGTTCCGCAACAAAGACCTTGTCGTGTTCCGCCACAAAGCGGTCGACCGCCTGCGGAAACGGAAACGCTAACAGCCGCATCGCGTCCACATGGAGGCCCTCAAGCTCCAGCGCGTCCAGCGCCTCGCGCATCGCCGGGCTGGTGGAGCCAAAGTACAGCACACCCCAGATGGTTTTTTGTGGCGCCTTGCGCACCTCCGGCTGGGGCACCAGGCTTGCTGCGGTCTTGAACTTGCGAATCAAGCGCTCCATGTTGTAGATGTAGTCGGGGCCGCGCTCGGAATACTGCGCATACGGGTTGCGTGTGGTGCCACGTGTAAAAAAGCTGCCCTTGCTCGGATGCGTGCCTGGCAGTGTGCGCCAGGGAATACCGTCACCATCCACGTCTTTGTAGCGGCCGAAGTCCTTACCCGCCTCCAATTCGGCAGCGGTCATGACCTTGCCGGTGTCATAGGGCTTGGCATCGTCCCAGACGAAGGGTTTGGAAAGTCGCTGGTTCATGCCAATGTCCAGATCGGTCATCACAAAAATGGGCGTTTGCAGCCGGTCCGCGAGGTCCAACGCCGCCGCGCAATGCGTGAAGCACTCATACGGGTCTTCGGGGAACAGCAGCACATGTTTGGTGTCACCGTGCGATGCATAGGCGCAGGCAAACAAATCGGCCTGTTGCGTGCGCGTGGGCATGCCGGTAGACGGCCCGCCACGCTGTACGTTGATGATGGTGACCGGTATTTCGGCAAAGTAGGCAAGGCCAATGAACTCCTGCATCAATGACACGCCAGGACCCGAGGTCGCGGTGAAGGCCCGGGCGCCATTCCAGCCCGCGCCCACGACCATGCCGATGGACGCCAATTCGTCTTCAGCCTGCACGATGGCGTAGTAGTGTTGACCCGTCGCAGGGTCTACCCGGTATTTGTCACAGTATTTCTGGAAGGCCTCGGGGACCGACGACGAAGGCGTTATCGGGTACCAGGCGGCAACCGTGGCGCCGCCATAGAGGCAGCCCAGCGCGGCGGCCGTGTTGCCGTCGGTGAAAATCTGATCCCCTATTTGGTTGGACCTACGGACGCGCAAACCGAGTAGCTGCGTGATGTGCTGTTGGACATAGTCACGCCCCAGGTGCAGGGCACGGATGTTGGAATCCAGCAGGCGTTCCTTGCCCTTGTATTGCTCGGAAAACAGGGTTTCGAATACCCCCACATCCATCTCCAGCAGTGCCGACAGCGCACCCACATAGATGATATTTTTGAACAACTGGCGCTGCCGCGGATCGGTATACGTTGCGTTGGCGATTTCGGTCAAAGGCACCGCAATGGTGTTCACGTCTATCCTGAATTTATCAGGCGGCATGGGCCGCGTGCTGTCGTAAAACAGGTAGCCTCCGGGCTCGATCTCGGCCAGGTCTGCATCCCAGGTCTGGGGGTTCATGGCCACCATCATGTCCACACCCCCGCGCCGGCCGGAGTAGCCTTTTTCGCAGACCCGGGCTTCATACCACGTTGGCAAGCCCTGGATATTGCTTGGGAAGATATTGCGTGGACTCACCGGGACGCCCATGCGCACGATGGCCTTGGCAAACAGTTCATTGGCCGAAGCCGAGCCGGAGCCGTTGACGTTGGCGAACTTGATAACGAAGTCGTTGGTGGATTCAATTCTCTGCATCATGGATTGGCCCCCACGCTCTTGTCACGGCAGGCGCTACCCGCCTGCGTCGTGTTCAACAAAAATTTCTGCATGTCCCAGGCCCCGGTGGGGCATCGCTCGGCGCACAGGCCACAGTGCAAACACACATCCTCATCCTTGACCATGATGTGCCCCGTTTTGAGTTCACCCGACACATACAGGTCTTGGGAGAGGTTGCCAGCAGGTGCCAGCAAGCGTCCCCGCACATCATTTTCGTCGCCATTGGTGGTGAAGGTGATGCAATCCATGGGACAAATATCGACGCAGGCGTCGCACTCAATGCAGGTGTCGCGATTGAACACGGTCTGCACATCACAGTTCAAACATCGGCTGGCCTCCTTGAAGGCCGTGGCTGCGTCAAAGCCCAACTCCACCTCCACCCGGATATTGGCCAGGGCCTTTTCAGCATCCGCCCAGGGAACCTTATAGCGTGTGTCGTTGGACACATCGTTGCTATAGCTCCACTCGTGGATGCCCATCTTTTGCGACATCAAATTGGTGAACGGTGCGGGGCGCGGCTCCACGGCTTCGCCATGCAAAAAGCGGTCAATCGAAACCGCGGCCTCGTGTCCATGGGCCACCGCGCTGATGATATTTTTGGGCCCAAAAGCGGCATCGCCCCCAAAAAATACTTTGGGCACCGTCGTTTGAAAGGTTTCCTTGCCCAACACCGGCAGGCCCCAACGGTCGAAGTCTATGCCGCAGTCCCGCTCGATCCACGGGAAGGCATTCTCCTGGCCCACAGCCAGCAGCACCGTGTCACAGGCAAAAAACACGTCAGGCTCGCCGGTAGGCACCAGGCTGCGGGCACCCTTGTCGTCATACACCGCGCGTACCACTTCGAAGGTCATGCCGGTCAGCTTGCCGTCTTCATGCACAAAGCTCTTGGGCACGTGGAAGTTGACGATGGGAATGCCCTCATGCTGGGCGTCTTCTTTCTCCCAGGGCGAGGCCTTCATTTCGTCAAAACCGCTACGCACGATAACCTTGACATCCGTGCCGCCCAACCGCCTTGCCGAGCGACAGCAATCCATGGCCGTATTGCCACCACCCAGCACGATGACGCGCGGCGCGACACTGGTCACATGGCCAAAGGAGACCGATGCCAGCCAATCAATGCCAATGTGGATATGGGCAGCCGCCTCCTTGCGGCCCGGGATATCGATCTCCCGGCCCCGCGGCGCTCCGCAGCCGACAAACACCGCATCAAAACCATCTGCCAACAGTGCTTTCATGGAGTCCACCCGCTGGGCGCTGGCGAAGGTGACGCCCAGGTCCAGGACATAACCCGTCTCTTCGTCTATGACCGATTCTGGCAAGCGAAACCGCGGAATCTGTGAGCGGATGAAACCGCCGGCCTTGGCCTCACTGTCAAACACCGTGACCGCATAACCCAATGGCGCCAGGTCACGCGCGACGGTCAGCGATGCCGGTCCAGCGCCCACGCAGGCTATGCGCTTGCCGTTGCGGGGCGCCGGCGCGGGCATGCGCGCTCGGACGTCGTCCTTGTGGTCGGCAGCCACCCGCTTGAGCCGGCATATGGCAACCGGTTCGGGCTTGTCACCGTTGTTCTCTTCCACCCGTCCACGCCTGCAGGCCGGCTCACAGGGCCGGTCGCACGTGCGGCCCAAGATGCCGGGGAACACGTTGGACACCCAGTTGACCATATAGGCGTCGCTGTAACGCCCCTGCCCTATCAAGCGTATGTATTCCGGAACGGGGGTGTGGGCCGGACATGCCCATTGGCAATCAACGACTTTGTGAAAGTACGCTGGGTTGGAGATATTGACGGGTTGCAAGTCTGCCTCCTAGATGCGTGCAGGGAGTGAGAACATCCGCACACGATTGCTGCAGTCTACGGCGATGCGCACCGTTATAGGTAAGTAAAACCCCTCAGATCACCCTCGATTTCTGACTTCCTTGTGTTGACGCAAGCCAGGCAGCCCGAGTCAGCCGCGAAGAGAGAAAAACTTTCGTATCCGCCCCAAGAGATCATCGGGGTCGACAACCGGTTGTCCCGCTTTTGCCAACAAGACGCTGCGCTCCGCATTGCGCGCCTCTACGATGGCGGTCACTTCGGCGGCCAGTTCGGGGCGCTGCTCCAAGACCTTGGCAAAGCCCGCTTTATCGAGGCGGTAACAGTCCACTGCGGAAACGGCTACGACGGACGCGCTGCGGGCTTCACCGGTCAACATGCCCATTTCGCCAAATATGGCTCCGCCGCGCAAGGTCGCTACTTCCAGCCGCCCCTTGGGCCCGTCGACCAAGACCCGAGCCTCTCCACGGGTGATGAGGTACAGCCAATGCGCCACTGCGCCCTGGCGGGTCAGCACGTCCCCCGCGGCAAACGGCGCATGCACCAAATGCCCGGCCAGCATCTGTTGCTCCGGCTCTGGCAAATTGGCAAACAATTCGGTACGGCGAATTGCGTCCAAACGGCGCTCTGCCTCGCGCTGGCTCGCCGCCGCTCGCCAACTATCGCTTTCCTTGATGATCAAACGCTCTTCTTGGCGCACACCCAGTTGCACTCCGGCACGCGCCAGGGCGGCCAATGCATGCACTCGCACAGCGGAGTCGCCCGGGTCATCAAACTGGGGGTTGCCCAGCCAGTAGCGAAGCGTGTATTGGCAGTAACCGGAGGACACTTCACTGAGTATTGCGCTAGGTGGCGGGTTATTCAACACATTGGGTACTTCGGCGTCTAGCACCGAGCGTTCCAGCGCACGCAGAACCGTCTCCGGATCGGCGGTAACCACAATGTTGAAATGCACGGCACGCCGCCATGCAAACGGCTCGCCCTCTAAAGAACGCAGTACCGTAAAACGGTTCTTCATCAGCCAACTATTGGGCAGAATAACCAACTCGCGGTTTCGGGTTTCAATGGCCGTAAAGCGCCAATGCACGTCCGTCACCCGGCCGCTGACGTCGTCTACCTTGACCCAATCACCCACGCGCAGTGAATTGTCCAATTGCAGCGTGACACCGCCCAAGACATTTCCCAGCGTGTCTTGCATGGCAAACGCCAGCACCGCGGTAATGACCGCCGACGTGGCAAACAACTGTGTGGGATCAACGCCCGACATGCGCAGGCACAAGAGCATCCAGGCCAAGGACAGCCCAGTGAAGGTCAGGTCGTGTGCAATCCGCGGAAAACCGAACCCCAGGCGCGGCAACACTACGCGAAAGGCCACCGTGGCCAGCAGATGGATCGCCGACAGGCCCGCCAGCACGATGGCCACCTCCGAGGCTGTGCCAGCCAACACGGGATAACCACGCAGACCGGTTACGGCCACCAGCGCGATCAGGGCAAGGCCCCACAGGCCCCAGGTCACCCGCAAGGCACGGTACTCGCCCGGGCGAACACCGCGGAAAAAGGTGGCCATCAAGGCAACCACCAACAGTGCCAACCATAAATCCCGCTGGCCAGCCAAGGCTAACTCAAGAAAAGTCATACGCAGCGAACCGGCGCCTCAGCGGCTCTGACCCGGATGCGCCAATTGCGAAAATGCCTTGACCACATCCGGCGGTGCCTGCACCAGTTCAATCAACACACCCTCACCTGCTATCGGAAACTCCTCATTGCTCTTGGGGTGCAAAAAACACACATCAAAGCCAGACGCCCCTTTGCGAATGCCACCGGGCGCAAAACGCACACCTTGGGTGGTCAACCAATCCACGGCGGTTGGTAGGTCGTCAATCCACAAACCCACATGGTTGAGGGGCGGGTTTTGAACCGCGGGCTTTCTATCCGGATCCAGCGGTTGCATCAGGTCGACCTCGACCTTGAAGGCGCCCGCGCCTATGGCACAAATGTCTTCGTCCACGTTCTCTGTCTCGCTGCGGTAAGTGCCGGTCACTTCCAGGCCCAGCATATCGACCCACAGCTTGTGCAGGCGTTTTTTGTCGGAAGCACCAATGGCGATTTGCTGGATGCCCAGCACTTGAAAAGGACGCAACATGTCGACAAACTCCCGTTTTTATACAAATCCAAGCTCAGCACTCATGCGAACTCGACAATTGGCTGGTCCACTGTCAGCGATTCGCCCTTGGCGGCTAGTACCTTGCCCACCACGCCATCGGCCGCGGCAAACAGCACATTCTCCATCTTCATGGCCTCAATCACCGCAACCCGTTCGCCAGCTTGCACTCTTTGCCCCGGCACCACCGCCACATCCACCAACAAACCCGGCATCGGCGACAGCACATAGCGGCTCAAATCCGGCGGCGCCTTGTGGGGCATCAGCGCGTGCAACTCGGCCATGCGCGGTGAAATGATGAGCGCGTCAATACGCGTTCCATTGTGCTGCAATCGCAACGCCAGCGGGTTTTTCGGCGTGCCGCGCTCCACCTGTGCCGTGAACGGCACACCATTGGCCGTGCCGGTGATGGAGATGTCGTTGATGCGCGAACCGCTACGGATTTCATAGCTGCTGGCGCCCACCCGCACACGCGCAGAGCCCGTCTCGCCCACAAACTCGTCCACATGCACCGGTGTGTAGACATGTTTGCCATCCTGCGCCAGCGTGACCACCACATAGTCCTTGCCCACCTGCACGCCATAGCCGGGCAATTGCCCGCTGATGCCCGCGGCGCGCTCGCGCGACTTGCGACGCACAAAGGCTGCAAGTGCGACGAGGAACGACGGATCGGCGTGCGGAACGTCTTCTGCAGCAAAGCCCTTGCCGTAGTTCTCGGCAATGAAGCCGGTGTTGAAATCACCGGCCACAAACTTGGGGTGGGCCAACAGCGCCGCCTGGAACGGAATATTGCTGCTGATACCGCGGATGACAAAGCCATTCAACGCCTCGCGCATCTTGGCAATCGCATCATTGCGGTCCGTGCCGTGCACGATCAGCTTGGCGATCATCGAGTCGTAAAACATCGGAATCTCACCGCCGTCCTGCACACCGGTATCGACCCGCACGCCAAACCAGTCGTCGGTGTTGGACTGGAACATGGTCTGCATAGGTGGCGCAAAGCGCACCAGGCGGCCGGTGCTAGGCAGAAAGTTGCGGAACGGGTCTTCGGCATTGATGCGGCACTCGATGGCCCAGCCGTTACGCTTGACATCCGCCTGCGTCAGCGGCAGCTTCTCCCCCGCCGCCACGCGGATCATCAGCTCCACCAGGTCCAGACCGGTGATGCACTCGGTTACCGGGTGCTCTACCTGCAGGCGGGTATTCATCTCCAAGAAGTAGAAGCTCTGGTCCTTGCCCACCACAAACTCGACGGTGCCCGCGCTTTGGTAGTTGACTGCCTTGGCCAAAGCCACGGCCTGGTCACCCATGGCCTTGCGTGTCGCATCCGAGATGAAGGGCGACGGTGCCTCTTCGATCACTTTTTGGTGGCGCCGCTGGATGGAGCACTCGCGCTCGTTCAGGTACAGCACATTGCCATGGCTGTCACCAATCAACTGGATCTCGATGTGGCGGGGTTCTTCAACAAATTTTTCAATGAACACGCGGTCATCCCCAAAGCTGTTGCGCGCTTCGTTGCGGCACGACGTGAAACCTTCAAACGCTTCCTTGTCGTTGAAGGCCACGCGCAGGCCCTTGCCCCCGCCGCCGGCCGACGCCTTGATCATCACGGGGTAACCAATACCCTTGGCAATCTCGACCGCTTTTTCTGGCGTCTCAATCGCGTCGTTAACGCCGGGGATGCAGTTGACACCCGCCGCACCCGCCAGCTTCTTGGACTCAATCTTGTCGCCCATGGCACCAATGGAGTAGTGCTTGGGACCGATGAAGACAATGCCCTCCTCTTCCACCCGCTTGGCAAACTCGGCGTTCTCACTCAAAAAGCCATAGCCCGGATGCACGGCCTGCGCACCGGTTTGTTTGCACGCCGCAATGATCTTGTCGGCCAGCAAATAACTCTCGCGGCTGGGCGCGGGGCCAATGTTGACGGCCTCGTCGGCCAGTGCCACATGGCGCGCTTCCTTGTCCGCGTCGGAATATACCGCCACAGTCTTGATGCCCATTTTGCGGGTGGTGGCAATAACACGGCAGGCGATCTCGCCCCGGTTGGCGATCAGGATTTTGGTAAACATAGGATTCCTAACAGGATGAAGGCCTCAAAAAAAAATTGATTGCGCAGCAAGATTGAGCAACGGGAGGATCGGGCTGCCTGTGTGTTCTGCGCAGGTAAAGGAGGGGCGCGCAGCGCGGGGGACACGGAGCAGAGCACCCAGGCAGCCCGATTCGGTGCGAAGTAAAGGTGCATTTTTCAATACTAAAACTCCCCCAACAACCAGCCCGACACACAGGCAAAGTACTCTCGCGTCCATGCGTTGTATCGCATATACAGCGGAGTTATGGCACCGGCCATGCGCACTTGCGTCCAACCCGCTTTGACGGCAATCCAGCTCGCACGCGCAGTATGAAAGTCGTTGGTCACAACCACTGCAGGCATATTTTGTGAGAGTCCATTCGCCAGCAAGACACGCGCTGAGAACACCAGATTCTCCGCGGTGCTGGTGCTCTTGTCTTCCAGCAGGATGCGTGAAGGCGGCAGACCCAGGCTTTGCAAATAATTGCTCATCACCTGCGCTTCAGACACGGTTTGACCAAAGTCCACCCCACCGCTGACCACCACCTGCGCCAGCGGATACTGCAGCGCCAACTGGTAACCCAACTTCAAACGCTCGGCCAGGGCGGGCGATGGTTGAGCATTTGGCGTGCTGGATCCCAGAACCACGATGGCATTGGGCTGCACCGATACTCCATCGCGTGGACTGTGAAACTGGAGCACTGCAAAATACGCCAACAGGGTGGCAAACCATACGAAAAAACCCGCCAGGCCCCAGCGCCAAACCATTTGGGCTGTCGGGTGCGCGAGCAACCACATGTTCCATTGCGCTTGGTACAACGACAAGGCCACCAAAACCAGGCCAACCATTGCCGGAACCACCACGCCCATATGCGTGACTTTTACTGTCACCAGGTACAGGCAATCGGCGAGCAAGACGACTCCGGCTAACAGCATGAGCCAGCGCTTCGCACTGGTTGGCAAATGGTTCATGCTGTTGCCTCGCACTTCGCGTTCGTGGTCTTTATCAATCCTTGCAAAGTGGATTTTCGGATCGGCGTGAAGTGCCACCAGGGCAACGCCGCTGCGCCATTCATAAAGTCTTTGGCGGCCAAAAAGGTGTCGAGCACACACGGGTCGTGGCGCCGGCCCATGGGTGTGCGCAGGGCGTCGTACATGGCGATGGGGTCCATGGCTTTCACTTGCGCAGGGGTGTGAACACCCAGACCTATCAAATCTTGCGCGATGGACTTCCCGATATTGGGAATGTCGGTCAGCACTTTGGCCTGCGCGGCGTGTTGAGCCCTAGCCATGGCTTGCCCCCATCTGAAATTGCGACAGCGCGTCTGCAAATGCTTTGCGTGGATCGGTGGCCTTTGCAATCGCGCGCCCGATCACCACATAGCTGGCACCGGCCGATGCAGCGAAATGCGGCGTTGCAACACGCGACTGATCGGTTGCATTGGATTCGGCAAGCTGGATACCAGGGGTGACAATGAGCATCTCGGCAGGAAGAAAGTCTCTGAGGTAACCGGCTTCTTGCGCTGATGCGACGACACCATCGCACCCGGTCTTTGCAGCAAGGTCCGCAAGTCGCAACACTTGCTGCTTTACCGAAGGTGCCAACCCCAGCTCGGGCAAATCGCTGTCTGACAAACTCGTGATAACTGTCAGTGCGAGTACTTTGAGATTGGGATAAGGCATCGCGGCCTTGACGGCAGCTGTCAACACGGCGGAGCCACCAGAAGCGTGCACCGTTACCATGGACGCACCAAGCTTGCCAGCAGCAGCCACGCCGCCAGCTACCGAATTTGGAATCTCATGCAACTTGAGGTCGAGGAAGACTTGTTTTCCCCTGGCCACCAGAATGCGCACAACTTCAGGCCCTTCCTGCGCCAGCAGCTGAAGACCTATTTTGTAAAAGTCAGCGTTCGAGCCTAAGGATTCGACAAGCGCCAAGGCTTCCGCCGTGGACTCGAAATCTAAGGCAACTATGACGGGTGACGGCATATCAGCGGTTGATAAACATGCAATAGATCGGCTGCGCTAGCGAGCGATCAACAAACACGTAGGCCGTGCCATCGGAGCAGAAGTTGCCAACCTCGACATTGGCACCATCTACTTCTACCCAGTTGTCGATCTGCAACAGCAGGCGACCCGGCGGCAATTGCTGCGCACCATTGGCCGTCCAATACGGCACGCCGCCACTCTTGGTGCGCCAGGCACCCGCCCAATCGTGGGGATGCGCAATCTCGTCTGGCAGCGCGTTGTGGCGGCCGTAGTCGTAAAAATCGTCCTGCATCTCCGGCGGTGCGCCATCGTCGGCGGCTTTCCACTGGGTGATGCCCAGCTCGGGTAGCTCAACCGGCGCACCTTCGTCACCCGCAAGGGGCGCTGCGGTTGGACCATTACCCAAGGCAGTGCGTGGCACGGTAAACGCGGCATTAGCGCCGCCATCGTGCTCCCAAAAGCTGCAGACACTGTCCCACTCGCATTTGAAGAGGAACAGGACCTCGTCCTTGTCCAGCGCCAATGCTGCATCGGCCGGCAATTGGCCCAGGTGGCTCATGGGCCGATCACACTCTTCGCAGATGGGCCACATGCGTGCAGGCAAGCCCCAGGGCAAACCACCCAATTTAGGCACAAGCCCCGGTTCGGCGCCGAAGCGAAATACGGGATAGTGGCTGATCATCGCGGCGTGCTCACAAAGGGATATTGCCGTGCTTGCGCCACGGGTTCTCCAGCTTCTTGTCCTTCAACATCACCAGCGACCGGCAAATACGCTTACGGGTTTCAGACGGCAAGATCACATCATCAATAAAGCCCCGCGCACCCGCCACAAACGGATTCGCAAAGCGCGCCTTGTATTCCGCCTCCTTGGCAGCCAGCTTAGCAGGATCGCCCTTATCTTCACGGAAGATGATCTCCACCGCGCCCTTCGCGCCCATGACTGCAATCTCGGCATTGGGCCATGCAAAATTGACGTCACCGCGCAGATGCTTCGATGCCATCACGTCATACGCGCCACCGTACGCCTTGCGCGTGATGACGGTGATTTTGGGCACGGTGCACTCGGCATAGGCATACAGCAGCTTGGCGCCGTGCTTGATGATGCCGCCGTATTCTTGCGATGTGCCAGGCATGAAACCGGGCACATCCACAAAGGTGATGACGGGGATGTTGAACGCATCGCAGAAGCGCACAAATCGCGCCGCCTTGATCGAGCTCTTGATATCAAGGCAACCCGCCAGCACCAGCGGCTGGTTGGCCACAATGCCAATCGTCTGCCCGTCCATGCGCGCAAAGCCGATGATGATGTTCTTGGCGTATTCGGGTTGAATCTCAAAGAAGTCGCCATCGTCGACAGTCTTGACGATCAGTTCCTTCATGTCGTACGCCTTGTTGGCGTTGTCTGG
>JANXVI010000275.1 GCA_025351745.1 Rhodoferax sp. | reverse complement strand
CCGCATGCGGGCGCTGACATCGCGAAAGGCCAGGCTGGACGCGCCCCGCTTGAGCTGCAGCTTGCGCTGGTCTTTGATCAGGGCCAGGTTCTCGTTGTAGATGGTGACGGCCACTTCCTGTTGGTCCGCCAGCGTGCTGCGCTGCTCTTCGGTCTGTGCATGGGCAAGGCTGGTGGCCCCGGCGATGAGGGTCAACGTGAACAAAGTGTTGCGAACAGGTTTGTGCATAAGGGGTCTCGGGCAATGTCAGTAGGGGAGAATAGGGGGTTGACTGTATGCCAAGCCCTGTTGCGGCGCAACGATAAAGTCGTTTGCTATCAATATGTGAGCTGCTTAGGCAGGTAATACGAGGGCTACGGCCATTTTTTACTTAAGGAGTTGGTTTTGGATATTGCTTTGCTGATCAAGGTCACGATCATGGGTATTGTGGAAGGTTTGACCGAATTCTTGCCCATTTCGTCCACCGGGCATCTGATTTTGGCCGGCGCACTGCTGGGTTTTGATGACGACAAGGCCAAGGTGTTTGACATCGCCATCCAGACCGGCGCCATTTTGGCGGTCATCATCGTCTACTGGCAAAAAATACGCGACACGGTGGTCAACCTGCCATCCAGCAAGCGGGCCCAACGTTTTGCCCTCAACGTGACCATCGGCTTCCTGCCCGCTGCGATTTTGGGCCTGGCTGTCTACAAAACCATCAAGGAGCACCTGTTTAACCCCGGCGTGGTAGCCGGGGCCTTTATCGTGGGGGCATTCATCATCCTGTGGGTCGAGAAAATCGCCAAGCCCGTGCCCCGCATCAACGACATCGACGAGATGACGCCACTGGACGCGCTCAAGGTCGGCCTGGTGCAATGCCTGGGCATGATTCCCGGGACCAGCCGCAGCGGCGCCACCATCATCGGTGGCATGCTGCTGGGCCTGTCGCGCAAGGTCGCGGCCGAATTTTCGTTCTTCTTGGCGATACCCACGCTGGTGGGTGCAGGCGCCTACAGCCTGTACAAGGAGCGCGCCATACTGTCCATGGCAGACGTGCCGATGTTTGCTGTCGGCTTTGTGGTGTCGTTCATCAGCGCCTGGCTGTGCATCCGCTGGTTGCTGCGGTTTATTGCGACCCACAGCTTTGTGGGCTTTGCCTACTACCGCATAGCCTTTGGCATCGTCGTGCTGGTCACTGCTTGGACCGGTACGGTGCACTGGGCGGCATAGTCGCCTATTTTTGGTTTTTGGTGTCCATGCCGCGCAGTGCTGCCTCAATGGCAGCCCCCGTGGCGAGGGGCTTTTCCATGGGGAACAGATGGCTGCCGTCCAGCATCAGGATGCGGCCCTTGGTGATTTTTTCGGTCAGGGTCATGCCAACCTGCTTCATTTCATGCGATGCCAGGCCACCAATGAAGGCGACCGGGCATTTGACCGGATGGCGGCCCAGCAGGCGATCCAGGTTGTCGGGTAGCGTGTTGTAGAACTGGGTCTCCACGTCGCGGTCAAAACTCAGCCCCCGTTTGCCATCTACCTCCAGCGTGCCGTGGGTCACATAGTCCATCAACACGGCGTCGTTCCACTTGGCAAATGCCTTCTTGTGGCGAAAGTGCTCATAAGCGGCCTCGACCGTTGGCCAGGTGTTGCGGCGCTTTTGGCTCACGGCACCCGGCGATAGCGAGCCAAACATCTGCGTGGTCTTCATGACGCCCAGCGCAGTGGAGCGCCAGCCACCCACGATGGGTGAATCGATCAGAACCACGCCGCGCGCCAGTTCGGGCTTGCGGGCGGCCGCCATCAGGCTCAAGAACCCACCCAGTGAATGGCCGACCAACCAGGCCGGCTCGCCCGTCTTGGCCGTCACGTCCCGCGCAAAGTCCAGCAACTGCTGCACCACGTTGGGCCAGTTGTTGGTGACAGGGTAGCGCGGATCGTGGCCGTATTTTTCGACGGCCTTGACTGCAAAGCCGCGCGACCGCAGGTCTTTGAACAAAACCTTGTAAGTGCTGGCTGGAAAACTGTTGGCGTGCGAGAAGATGATGGTTGACGACATGGCGGATAGCGGCGCGCGGGGGTGTTAGATCAGCTTCTCATGCAGTGTCGTGATCTTGCGCAAGGGCAGGCTGCGCGTTGAGCCTACCAACAGGGGCACAGCGGTTTGGCCCCCGTCCCACATGGGGTCCTCGATGCTGTCAAAAACCTCGCGCAGTTTCTGCCCCCAGCTATCGTGCAACATTTTGAAATAGGGGTTGTGTTCGTCAATGCAGACAATGCGGTTGGTCTGGAGTTGATCGACCTCATACACCACCAAGTCCATTGGCAATCCCACCGATAGATTGGATTTGAGCGTGGAGTCCATAGACACCAGTGCGCACTTGGCCGCCTCGTCCAGCGGCGTGGTGGGTGTGATGACGCGATCCAGCACCGGCTTGCCGTATTTGGACTCGCCAACCTGGAAATAGGGCGTCTCGGGCGTGGCCTCTATGAAATTGCCGGCCGAATAGACCTGGAACAGGCGCATGCCTTCGCCATGGATCTGGCCGCCAAAGATCAGCGATACGTTGAAGTCGACCCCAGCCTGCTGCAATGACGCGGCATCGCGGTCGTGCACGCGGCGTATCGCAGCGCCCAGCACGCGCGCGGCGTCAAACATGCTCTTGGCGTTCCAGATCGTGATGCCTTCATCTCCGTCGTTGTCCTTGAG
>JANXVI010000259.1 GCA_025351745.1 Rhodoferax sp. | reverse complement strand
CCAGTACGACAGCCGTGTGATGGCCGACATCACAGCTGCCATTTCACGTGCCAGTGACGAGGTTGCGCCCAGCCTGGTGGGTGCGCAGGCGACACGGCAGACGCGGGTCAATGAGCCTTCGCCTTACGAAATGTCACGTCGCGATCGCATCGCAAAATACTACTGAGTTGTTTCCGGGTGCAGATCTGCCATTGAACTGCACCTCGGGACAAAAAACCGCCACCGGCTTGCGCCCTGGCGGTTTTTTTACGTAGCCTGATCAGGCAGCCAGTCGTGCTTCAAACGCTGCTTTGGCCAGCGGCAGTTCTTTGGGCAGGCCCTGCGCCAGTTGCTCGAACAGCGTCTCATGCAGCGCCAGTTCGGCTTGCCACGACGCCTTGTCGGTGCTGGTCACCGTGGCAAATTGCTCGGCCGTGAAGTCCAGCCCGGTCCAGGTCAGATCTTCGTAGCGCGGCGAGGTGCCGAACGCGTGTTCGACGCCGGGGCTGGCCGCATTGCCATCGACCCGCTCGATCATCCACTTGAGTACACGCATGTTGTCGCCGTAACCGGGCCAGACGAACTTGCCGTCGTCGCCCTTGCGGAACCAGTTAACCGCATACATCTTGGGCAGCCTGGCACCCGACTTAGCGAGCTTGTCGCCCATGTCCAGCCAATGCTGGAAGTAGTCGCTCATGTTGTAGCCGATGAAGGGCAACATGGCGAAGGGGTCGCGGCGCACGATGCCGGCTTGGCCGGTTGCGGCGGCGGTGGTCTCAGAACCCATGGTCGCGGCCATGTAGACGCCTTCGACCCAATTGCGGGCTTCAGTGATCAAGGGCACGGTGGTGGAGCGGCGACCGCCGAACATGAAGGCATCGATTGCCACGCCGTTGGCATCGTTCCACTGGGCATCGAGCGCCGGATTGTTGGTGGCAGCCACTGTGAAGCGGGCATTGGGATGCGCCGCTTTGGCTCCGGTTTCCTTGGCAATGACGGGCGTCCAGTCCTTGCCCTGCCAGTCGATCAGGTGCGCGGGCATGTTGCCAGCGTCTTTTTCCATGCCCTCCCACCATACGTCACCGTCATCCGTGAGTGCGACGTTGGTGAAGATGACGTCCTTATCCAGACTGGCCATGCAATTGGGGTTGGTCAGCGTGTTGGTGCCGGGCGCCACGCCAAAGTAGCCGGCCTCGGGGTTGATCGCATACAGCTTGCCGTCCGAATGCGGCTTGATCCAGGCGATATCGTCGCCGATGGTAGTCACCTTCCAACCTTCGAATCCTTCTGGTGGCACCAGCATCGAGAAATTCGTCTTGCCGCAGGCGCTGGGGAAAGCGGCCGCCACGTGGTATTTCTTGCCCTGGGGATTCGTCACACCCAGGATCAACATGTGCTCGGCCAGCCATCCAGGGTTCATGTCGGTCGCAGCAGCGCGGCCCATATTGGACGCAATACGCAGGGCAAAACACTTCTTGCCCAGCAGCGCGTTGCCGCCGTAACCGGAGCCGTAAGACCAGATTTCACGGGTCTCAGGGTAATGCACGATGTACTTGGTGTTGTTGCAAGGCCATTTCACATCGGCTTGGCCCGCCTCCAGCGGAGCGCCGGTGGTGTGCATGCAGGGTACGAAATCGCCATCGACGCCGAGCACGTCATACACAGCTTTACCCATGCGTGTCATGATGCGCTGGTTGACAGCCACATAAGCGCTGTCCGACAGTTCGATGCCGATGTGGGCGATGTGCGAGCCCAATGGGCCCATAGAGAACGGCACCACATACATGGTGCGGCCCTTCATGCAGCCGTCGAACAGGGCCTTTTCGCCGTCCTTGCCAGTTTCGAGCAAGGCGCGCATTTCGGCCGGGGCCATCCAGTTGTTGGTGGGACCGGCGTTTTCCTTTTTCTCGCTGCAGATGTAGGTGCGATCTTCGACACGGGCCACATCGCTGGGGTCGGAGCAGGCCAAAAAGCTATTGGGGCGTTTGGCGGGGTTGAGTTTTTTGAAGGTACCAGCATCGACCAGTTGCTGGCACAGACGTTGGTATTCTTCGTCGGAACCATCGCACCAATAGATGGCGTCTGGCTTGGTCAACGCGGCCATATCGGCCACCCAGGCGATCAGCCTGGAATTTTTGACGTAACTGGGCGTGTTCAATTTCAAGCCCTGCATCATGGGTGCGTTCATACGGTAACTCCTAGTTTGAAAATCGTCTTTTCAAAATGAAGGCCGTGCCTTTGACTTTGAGAAAACGGTTTGCAAAAAGGGACGCCTAAAACCGCTCCGGCTTCACAGGAAGATTACCAAGATGGGTGCACTATTTTAAGAACTGGTACCGCGGTTACATGGCGGTTACCCACAACTTACATGCAAAACTTGCATGACGTTATGCACCTACTTGGTATGTGTTGTATTGAAGCGGGGCACGGTTGAGCCGCATTGGGCCGAGCAATGCCGCGCGGGAACAGTCGAGTAGAGCTGTGTTGCGACCTTGGCGCTGCGGCGCAGCCGCAGGCAAGTCACAACTGGAAAAACAGGCGCTGAGGCGGCCTCAAGCCATGTAAACGGCGATAAAGGCCAACAAGAACATCAGCACACCGCCGGCCGCGGGCAATATATAGGGGATCATGGGAACGATAGCTTCGACTGGATCGACTTCGTGGCCGGGCGCTGGGGTAGTGGGAGCAGCAGACATAAGATTCCTTTTGTGCATCAACGGGATTTGACGTGATTTTACCTACACGCAGAGTTGGGCGAACGTGGAGGCCTTTCCCCCTCAACCGAGCTGGGCGTCAAACCCCGCCTGTCGCAGGACCTGCAGCACCTCATTGACATGGGCATGACCACGGGTCTGCACGACCAGTTCCACCTCGGCGTTCTGAGCCGATAGCGTCGTGAAGGCACGCTGATGGTGCACCTCTTCAATATTGGCACCGGCTTCGGCCACAGTGGCGGTGATACGCGCCAACGAGCCCGGCACATCCCGCGCACCCACGCGGATACGCGCCAGGCGACCGGCCCGCACCATGCCGCGCTCGATGATGGCGGCCAGCAGCAAAGGGTCGATATTGCCGCCGCACAGCACCAAGCCCACGCGCTTGCCTTTGAAACGTTCGGGGTATTTCAGCAGGGCCGCCAGACCGACGGCGCCAGCACCTTCGACCAGGGTTTTTTCCACCTCCAGAAGCATCACCAAGGCTTGCTCGATATCGCCTTCGTCAACCAGCAACAGATCGTCCACCCGCGCGCGGATGACGTCCATGGGAATACGTCCCGGCGTACCCACGGCGATCCCTTCGGCAATGGTGCTGGTGCCCTGAGGATGCTGCGTGCCGTGAATGGCATTGAACATCGCCGGAAAGCGCACCGTCTGCACCCCCACCACTTCCATCGACGGCCGCAGCGCCTTCGCAACCGTGGCCATGCCAGAAATCAGACCCCCGCCGCCGATGGCTACGATCAGCGTATCCAGATCGGGCACGTCTTCCAGCATTTCCAGCGCCACCGTACCTTGCCCGGCAATGATGGCGTCGTCGTCATAGGGGTGGACAAAAGTCAGCTGCCGCTGATCGGCCAAAGCAAAGGCGTGGTTGCGCGATTCCTCCAGTGTGTCGCCATGCAAAATGACCTCAGCTCCGAAACCGCGGGTGCGCTCTACTTTGACGCCGGGCGTGTAGCGCGGCATGACGATAACGGCATGCAAGCCAAGGCGCTGCGCGTGGTAAGCCACACCCTGGGCATGGTTGCCGGCGCTCATCGCAATGACGCCGCGGGCGGACTGCTCGGGCGTCAACTGGGCCAGCCTGTTGCAAGCCCCGCGCTCTTTGAAGGACGCGGTGAACTGCAGGTTCTCGAACTTCAAAAACACCTGCGCACCGGTGATGTCGGACAGGGTTTGAGACGCCACACACGGTGTCCGTAACACATGGCCTTGCAATCTCTTCTCTGCCGCCTGGATGTCTTGGTATTCAATCATCCCGCCATTGTGCTGCTTTTAACCGTGCTGTTAAAACTTTCCCCCAAGACTTCCATCTTGCGCCAGTCTGCGGTATGGTGACTCCGTAAGCAACTGTGCTGGAGGCATTTGATGGCCAAGCGATTGTTGTCCCAGCCCCCTTTGGGTGGGCATTTGATTCCCTCACCGGGCCTGTTGGAGGCGCCGGTTTTGGATTTGATGTGTTCGCACTTTGTACTGACCCTGGCCACACGCCAGGGCGCGGGGCTCAATGGGCGCCGCGACTTCAATGGCATCGTCGGCTTGGCGGGTCGGCATCTGGTGTGGCCGGTATCAGTGCTGTCCCGGCTGCGCGAATTTCTGGCCCGGCGCTGCGCCAGCAACGAACTGTGGCGCGGTCACGAAGCGCTGGATTCCACCGAATTTCTGGCACGCCACGGCGCTTGGCGCGGGCCGTATGAAGAGGCCACGCTGTATTTCTTCCTTGACGAATACGCCAAAGACCAGCCCAAGGACTTGATCTCGGTGCTGACGGTCACCGGTGAATGGCTGCGTAATTCTTTAAAGCACCAATCCACGCTGGTAGGGAAAAACATCAACGCATTGGCCGGATTGCTGCAGCTCAACAAGGCCGAACGCGCGCTGTTGCTCTACGGCACGCTGGCCCGCTATCAGCGGGACATGCGCAGCATCTTGGTGGAATTCAAAGTCAACAACGCACCCGAGGCCTATGCGGCGATCGCCGATGTGGCGGGCGTCAACCCGGAGCAGGTGGCCGAGGCCCTGCGCGCGGGCTCGCGTCTGGAGCGCATCGGCCTGGTCGAGAACCTGATCTCCGAGCACAACATCACTGATCTTGCCGATCTCATGAAGGTCAGCGAAAAGCTACCTCCGGTGTTGATGCGGCCGTACCGCGACCAAGCCGAATTAATGGCCGTCTTCACACGCCTGTCTGCAAAGAGTGCGCTGGGGTTGGACGACTTTTCCTTTGTCGCCGAAGACGCCGAAGTCTTGTGCAATCTGCTGGCCAACGCGGTGGCCCGCGAAGAAGTCGGCATCAACGTCCTGCTCTACGGCCCGCCGGGGACCGGCAAGACCGAACTGGCCAAGGTGGTGGCGCAGTCTGCGGGGTTAGAACTTTTCGAGGTGGAATATGCGGACCGCGACGGCAACAGCTTAAGCGGGCGCGACCGCTACCGGTCCCTGCAAATCGCCCAGGTTTTCCTCAAAGGCAGCGCCCGGGCGGCCTTGTTGTTTGACGAGGTGGAAGACGTGTTTCCTCCCATTTCCAGCGAGGCAGCGCAGTGGATGGCCCGGGCAGATGCCACCGCCGCACCCCCCAACGGCAGCGTCAGCGGCAAGGCCTGGGTCAACCAGGTGCTGGAATCCAATGTCGTGCCCACCATTTGGGTCACCAACCGGATTGAGCAGATCGATCCGGCTTTTAGACGGCGCTTTGCCTATCACCTGGAGCTGAAATCGCCACCACCAGGCGCTCGCGAAGAGCTGGTTCGCAAGACGCTGATGGGGGTCGCAGTGTCGGAGGCCTTTGTCGCTCGCCTGGCCAAGCGCAAAGGGCTGACGCCGGCTCAGATCCGAACCGCTGTGCGCTTTGCCGGACTGGCGCGCACCGACGCAGCCAACGCCAAGGAACCCGCGCTGGAAGCACTGATCGAGCGCCAACTCAAAAACGCCGACCACGCTCTGGGGAATCGTGCATCCGATGGCGTGCACCTGATGGCGGCCACCCACTACGAGCCCGCACTTCTCAACGTGGAAAGCTGCTTTGAGATCCCGCGCATGGTGCAGGCCCTGCAGGCGCGTGGCCACGGAACCCTCTGCTTCTATGGCCCACCGGGCACCGGCAAGACAGCCCTGGCCGAGCACATCGCGACGACGCTGGTCCAGCCCCTCCATATACGACAAGCCAGCGACCTGATGGGCAAATACGTTGGCGAAACCGAGCAGAACATGGCCGCCATGTTCCGCGAGGCCGAGGCCGAGAACGCCATTCTGTTGTTGGACGAGGCCGACAGTTTTTTGCAAGACCGCCGCAGCGCCCAGCGCAGCTACGAAGTGTCAGAAGTCAACGAAATGCTCCAGGGCATGGAGCGCTTCCGGGGCATTTTTATCTGCACCACCAACCTGATGGACCGCATAGACCAGGCGGCGCTGCGGAGATTTACCTTCAAGATCCACTTCAAGCCTTTGACCCGTGCGCAGCGGCTGGCGCTGTTTGTAACCGACGCCTGCGCCGGGGACGTTACCCGGATAAATCAGGATCTGGAAAAGCGCTTGGCCGCATTGGAGCAGCTCTGCGTGGGCGACTTTTCAGCCGTCAAACGGCAGAACGCCATTCTGGACGCCCACCTGGAGCCAGCAGAATTTCTGGAGCAATTGGAAGCCGAACACCGTATCAAACCCGAAGTGCGGGAGACCCGCGCAATGGGGTTTATGCACTGATTCGGCGCCTGTTGTGCGGGCGAGTGTGTCAACCACTGAGCCCCGCCAACCGTTGTTCCATGCTGCGGATGCATCAATCGCCAGCCCGTTGGAAGTTACGCCAGGCGACTTGACAAGCATCCATTCATCTCCATTTTGACGTGTTGACATGAACAAAGAGACGATCAAGGTTCCTGAAAAAGGCACCTACCAATGGCAACTATTTGACTATTGGTCCGACGAATTCCGCCACACCAATGCCAACCATTCTGCCTATATCGCGCTCAATTTTGCCGGTGTATTGGATGCCTGCCGCAGCAAATTGCAAGCCCTGATTCAGCACCACAGCCAGCACGTTTGCGATGCCAAAGGTGGCAAGCGCCACAGCCAGGCCATTGCCCGTCTGCAAAACACGATGTCGGGTGCGGCGATGTCTTACGAGACCTGCTTCCGTCATCGGACTGCCGCGTAGTTAGCTTTCTGGGGTTTTTAGCGCGGTTGTTTACGCCCGCCGCTGAGTTGGGGTAAACCGGCCGTTCGTGTCCTCGGGCCTTCGGTCTCCCCCTTGACCTCACTTTGGCATTCACCCCAACTCCGGGTCTGGATGCCAGTGTCTAGTCGGCCTCAGAACTCCCTTTCTCACTCTATTGGGCGTTCACCACGCGCAGCACTTCTTGCGCATACGCTTCCAGCTTCTTGGCCCCAATCCCACTGATTCCCTGCAGGTCGTCTAGCGTCTGCGGAGCGCGCTTGGCAATCGCCGCCAACGTGGCGTCGTGGAAGATCACGTAGGCGGGCAGATTGTGTTCGCGCGCCACCTCGCCACGCCAGGCCTTGAGCGCTGCGTAGCGCACCAAGCCCTCCCCATCCAGCGCGATAGGCGCCTTGACCACGGCAGACCCAGCGCCCGGACGCTTGCTCTTGCGACTGGTCGGCGTTGACACCGACTCGCGCAACTGCACTGCCACTTCGCCACGCAGCACAGCCCGGGATTGCTCGGTGAGCTGCAAGGTATTGAATGCCTGCGCATCCACTGCCACCGCGCCCATGGCGATCAGCTGGCGCAACACACCGCGCAACTGGATTTCACTGAATTCGGCACCCAGGCCGAAGGTGCTGAGTGCGGTATGGCCATGCTGGCTGACCTTATCGGTGGTTTTGCCACGCACGATATCCATCACGTGGCCTGCACCAAACGACATGCCGCTGGACTGCTGGATGCGGTAGATCGTGCTGAGCAGCTTGCGGGCTGCGTCCGTGCCGTCCCAGATGTCAGGCGGATTGAGGCAGTTGTCACAGTTCTGGCAGTTGTATCGGGCCCCCACGCTTTTCACTGCGTGTAATGCGCTGCTCCCCGCGGGAGCATCCCCCATCTGCTCACCAAAATAGGCCAGCAGCCGCACACGCCGGCAATCCGTCGCTTCGGCCAGCCCCAACAGGGCATCCAGCTTGCCGCGCAAGCCCTGCTTGAACTCTTCGCCCGCCGGGCTTTCGTCGATCATGCGCCGCTGGTTGACCACGTCTTGCAGGCCATAGGCCATCCACGCGTAGGCGGGCAGGCCATCGCGACCGGCACGACCGGTCTCCTGGTAGTAGCCCTCGATATTTTTGGGCATGTCCAAATGGGCGACGAAGCGCACGTCGGGCTTGTCGATGCCCATGCCAAAGGCGATGGTGGCCACCATGACCACGCCCTCTTCACGCAAAAACCGATTCTGGTGGTCTTGGCGCACTTTACTGTCCAGCCCTGCGTGGTAGGGCAAGGCGTAGACCCCCGCCTGCGACAGCGTTTCGGC
>JANXVI010000241.1 GCA_025351745.1 Rhodoferax sp. | reverse complement strand
CAACGACCTCAACACCAACAGCCGAGAAAGAGCAGTCGACGCCTACGCGTCGTTGAGCAGCGACCTGACTCCCAGTGTGCGCAGCTTTTTGGGCTTTCGCACCTCGCGCCTGAACCGCAACAGCGAACGCAGCGACGGCTCTCGCGCTATTGCCATAGAGCAAGTCGTGACCACACCGTGGGCGGGCCTGTCCTGGTCGCCAGCGGCCAGCACTGTGTTTTACGCAACGTGGGGTCAAGGCGCCGAGATCGAAGCTGTGCCCAACCGCCCCAGCAAGTTTGTTAACGCGGGCGAAGTGTTGCCGGTGCTCAAAAGCGAGCAGACTGAACTGGGCCTCAAGTGGCAAGCCTTCCCACGCATGCTGGTGACGGCGGCGGCCTTCAACATTAGCAAGCCCTATGCCGATGACCGCGCCACGGCCAGTGGTGTGCCGCTGCGTTTTGCGGGCGGCAAAACCGCACGGCACCGCGGCTGGGAGTTGATGGCCGTGGGGCAGGCCAGCAAGGAGCTGTCTGTGCAAGCTAGTTTCATGGTGATAGACGCCAAGTACACCGACGCCATTGACCCTGTGCTGGTGGGTCAACAGGTCACCAACGTGCCCAAAACCAAGACCTCTCTGTTTGCGGACTACAAGTTCACGTCCATGCGTGGCGTATCGGTCAACGGGTTGCTGACCCACGAGAGTGGCAAAACCGTCACATCCGATGGCGCGGTGGGCTTGCCTGCTGCATGGCAACTCGACGCTGGCCTGCGCTACCAGAACCGGTGGATTGGCAAGTCCACGGTCTGGAGCCTCAATGTCGAGAATCTGACCGACCGCAACTACTGGCGAGAGGCACCCACGCAGTACTGGGGCGGCACCTATCTTTTCCCCTCCACTCCGCGTACCGTACGGGCGCGGCTTACGTTTGAGTTCTGAGCCACGCCTCATCTGCCTGATCGGTGCGGAATGCACCGGCAAGACAACGCTGACCCAAGCCTTGGCAGACCAGATGGGCGGTCTCTGGGTGCCCGAGTATTTGCGCCGATTCACCCAAATGCATGGCCGTACTCCACAGCGCGCCGAGCAGTTGCACATCATGCAAGAGCAACTGCGCATGGAGACCGATGCCTTGGCTCTGGCCCGCCAACAGGGCCGCAGCTTGGTGTTCTGCGACACCGCGCCGCTGCTCACGGCCGTCTACAGTGATTGCGTCTTTGCAGATAAATCGCTGTACCCGCAGGCACGCAGCCTGCACGCCCGCTATGCCCTGACGCTGTTTCTGCAGCCCGACATTCCTTGGCACGATGATGGCCTGCAGCGAGACGGCGCCGAGGCACGTGAAGCCGTGCACCGGGCGATAGAGCGTGCGTTGATGGCCGAAAGCGGCAGCGACTGGCCGGTTGCGCGGATTGCAGGCTCCGCAGAGCAACGCCTCTGGCAGGCGTGTGATGCGGTTGCTAGCGTCATGCCAGGAAAGTGTATTTGAACAATTGGCCCGTAGCCCTCGCCGAATAACGTTGTATAGCTATTAAAACGATAGTAACGAGACTAAGCGGGTAAGTTGGGCCCAGAAATCAGCGGGGGCTAGCAGCCCGAACTCTGCAAAGATAAATGCTTCGACGGGTATGGTCAAGTTAGTTCAGGGGCGATAGCGGACCTACAGTTTGCAGGCGAGTGCTCTGGCTCCTACTGTCACGCCAAATCACGGAGACTGAGTTGCCAACGAACGTGAATGTCGGGCACTTGCCGTCACCGCCTGCAAACCCGCCATCGGGATAGCACACCAATGAACCACCTTCATCGTACAACTCGCTAGGAATATCGCAGCATGCTGGTGACACGTAATAAACGGTCTTTCCTTCGTACTTTGCCCGAAGAATCGACCTAGGTGGGCTGAACGGCGGGAGCTGTTGGTATTCGGTGATCTTGAGTCTTAGCCACGGCGGCTGGACGGCGGACGCGGTTTCTTGGGCCGAGGCGACGAGTGCTGAGAGCAGCGAGATTGCGATGATTGACTTCATTGGAGTGAGCTGTAGAGCCGCCTAACGAGGCTGTAAAAAAACCCAATTTCCAAGCGAGCCATATTGTCTGTGCAGGTTTCGCGGATCGGTTTTCAAGAATTGAGCGCTCATGTCCAAAGTGTGCCGCAATTTCGCTGCCTTTTGCGCCTGACGGCAGTTTCAGGCTCTCATTTGCGCCCTGTTACACCCTTTGTTTGCCCAGATTCGTCTTCGATAGCTTCTCAATGTTGTGCACCATGCAATACAGGTTCCACTGCGTGTTGACCTTGGCACGTCCTCGGTGGTTTAACCGGGACAAGCGCTTGTTGTGCCGGATGTTTGCAAACACTGGCTCCACGGTGCCAAAGCGCTGGCTGTAAAGCTGTCTGCCCTTGGGCGAGTCAATGGCCTGTCGCATGCGTTCACTGGGGTTCGTGTCATCTTTGGGTTTGGACTCGAATCGGGTGACTTGGCGGCCGCGACCATCGTTGGGTTTCAGAGGGCCTTTGAGGCATTGCTTTTTGTAAGGGCACGCCTCGCAGCCCACGGCTTTGGCTGTGTAACTCTGGTAGTTCAATCCGCGCGCGGTGGTGTACATCGTGCCTGGACTACGAAGTAGTTGTCCAGCCGGACAAGTAGCCGTGTTGTCGTCGTTGAAGGTGAAGTCCTTAGGCCGGAATCGTTTGACTTCTTTCTCTTGCCCGGTTGCCTTCTTCTCAGTCAGTGGGTCTGGCTTGCCCTTGTGTTTGTCTTGTTCTGCGAAGCGCTCATCACGGTATCGCATCTGGTTGTCGGCAACCATGGCGGGGATGCCTTGCTCCATCAGTTGCGCGAGGTTGGCATCGCTGTGGTAACCCGCATCTGCTGTAACCAAGGTGTCCGGCCTGCGGTAAGCAGATGCCTGCTCAATCATGGGTAGCAGTATGGCTTGCTCGGAGCCGGAGCCAATCACATCGGCTGCAATGATGATTTGGTTTGCACTGTCCACCGCAGCCTGTGCCGCGTAGCCTTGCATGACGCCTTTGCTGGTTGCCATCTTGGCACTCTCAGGGTCAGTGACGTTGGATTTGAGTTCTTTACCTTTGCTGCCCATGCGCTTGGGTGTGGTGGCCAGAAATTCCCGGGTGCGGGCTGCTTCTTTGCGCAGGGCGTCCATGCGGGCTTGACGTTTGGGTTCTAGTGGCTCGTCCAATCCTTGTTTGTCTTGGGCTTGATGTAGGGCCAGTATCTTGTCGGCGGCTTGGTCCAGTCGTTTAGCGCGGTGGCGCAGTTCTTCATGGGTGCCGCTGCGCTCTTTGCTGGCGTTGCTGGGTAGCTTTACGCCATCAATTGCAAACATCTCGCGTCCGATCAAACCTTGGGCATCACAGGTCATCAAGACTTGGCTGAACAATGGTTTGATCTGGTCGCTTAAGGAGGCAACGAACTTGGCAATGTGGGTGTGGCTGGGCTGGCTGTCGCCACTGATGGCGATGAATTGGACATTGCGTAGGCAGGCCTGTTCGATGGTGCGGCTGGAGATCAGGCCTTGGCTGTAGGCCAGCAAAACGATCTTGAGCATGACGCGGGGGTCATAGGCACTGGCGCCGACTTCGTCGTTCTTGAACTTGGCATCCATCGCGGTAAGGTCCAGCTCGTTGTCTACGAGGTAGTCCAATGCGAAGGAGAAACTGCCGGGGACGATTTGTTCAGACAAGACGACTGGCAGCAGCATGCTGTTGCGGTCTTGGGGTTTGTAGCAGGCCATGTTTTGCGCAATACGTTGGGGATGTAAACACAACGTTTTAGACAACGCAGGGGCAGACGGGAAAAGCAAATGGGAGAGGTTTTTTTACAGCCTCAACGTTAAAGCTAAGCGGGCGGCGAAACCGTCCGCTGCAGCGAGAGGTTAGAAGGCGCGGCGGCAACCACCGTTGGATCTTCTTTAGTTAGCACAGACACGCACTCGTTGCGACCGATAACCAAATATTCGCGTACCCAAGTCTGGCGACCAGAAAAGAAGGTTGGACGGGAGAGCTCCAAGGCCTTCCAACCATTGGCTGCGACCTCGAAGAACCAGCCGTCACGCAGGGAGCATTGCGACCAGAACTCTGTCAGGTCGAGTTCGTCCAACACGCGAAACCCGTATGTCTGTGTGAACGTGACCTTTGCGTCCCATTGAGCTGACGAGACCGAAATAGCTAAACCATCAGACGAAAATTCCACCGACGAAACGTCGATCGTTTCGTCTGAGACGAAGGGGGTGGGAATAGCAGCAATGCGGGGCGGATCGATCACCGAAATAAACCTTCTAACGTAATGTGTACAGCGAAACCTTCAAGACTGGTGCCACCATTGGCTTTGCCGCTGGGTCGATGAAAATCTATACAGGTATAAAAGATCCGACAAACCCCGCAGTGGATTTCCTGAGTCTAATCGCCTTTGGAATCTTTGCGCATCACCAAACGATGAATGCTTTCTCGTAAGTTCATCAAGAGGTCTAATTCCGCAGTAGGTCGAATGCGAGCTTGCAAATCCAACTCGCCAATGCCGAAATGTGTCTAAACCAGCCCGACAGAAAAATCGACACTGTTCGCCTTAAACGGAGCCCAAGCCCTCCACAATCACACTGATCCATCGGCTCCAGCCGCTCCATTGCTTGGCCTCCTTGATACAGGTTACCGCCAACCAATCCTTTGCTCGCTGCGGTAGACTGCCCAGCTTGCTTTCTCCACCTTTTGCAGGACCCCCAACACCATGACCGAACTCGTCACCTACAGCCTGGAAGACGGCATTGCCACACTGACACTGAACAACGGCAAGGTCAATGCTTTTTCGCACGAACTCATCGCCAGCTTCAATAAGGGGCTGGACCAGGCGGAGCAGGCGGGTGCCGTGGTCATCGTCACCGGTCAGCCCGGTATCTTGAGCGGTGGCTACGACCTGAAGGTGATGATGGCTGGGCCGCAAGCCGCCATTGATCTGGTGGCCGAGGGGTCTACATTGGCGCGCCGCATGCTGGCGCACCCACAACCCATCATCGTGGCCTGCCCAGGCCATGCCGTAGCCAAGGGCGCGTTTGTGCTGTTGTCGGCCGATTACAGGATTGGTGTGGACGGCGCGTACAGCATCGGCCTGAATGAAGTGAAGATCGGCATGACCATGCACCATGTGGGCATTGCC
>JANXVI010000466.1 GCA_025351745.1 Rhodoferax sp. | reverse complement strand
AGGCCAGGCGGATGTGGACCACATCCGCAACATGATCCGCATCAGCCGCGCCAGCGAAATCGGTGGCCGCGCCTTGTTGCATTTCGGCATGGGTCCGCTGAGCTGGGTGGCGGGTGTGTTGGCCCTGGCCAGCGCCAAGATACTGGACAACATGGAGATCGGCCACAACGTGATGCACGGCCAGTACGACTGGACCGGCGACCCGGCGCTGCATTCGCAAACTTTTGAGTGGGACATTGCCTGCGACGGCGAGCAATGGCGCCACTCGCACAACGTCACCCACCACACCTACACCAACATATTGGGCAAAGACCGTGACCTCGGCTACTCGCTGTTGCGCATGACGGACGAGCAAAAATGGAAGCCCCGCCATTGGTTTCAACCCCTGGCGAACCTGATGCTGGCGATGGGTTTTCAGTACGGCGTGGGATCACACGATTTAGAGATTGGCCGCTACAAACACGGAGCCATGCCAAAGGAAGAATTCAGAGCAAGGTTGGACCGCTTTTTGACCAAGGTGGGGAAGGTGTGGTTCAAGGACTATCTGCTCTTCCCCGCGCTTGCGCTGTGGAGCGCGCCACGTGTGCTGGCCGGAAATTTCTGTGCCAATTTGATCCGCAACCTGTGGACCTACCTGATTATTTTTTGCGGCCACTTTACCGAGGGCGTGGCGATCTACCGTGAAGAAGATACGCGCAACGAGACACGGGGAGATTGGTACATCCGCCAACTGTCTGGCTCTAGTAATCTCACGGGCGGCAGGTTCTTTCACACCATGAGCGGCCACCTGAGTCACCAGATTGAGCACCACTTGTTCCCGGACATGCCCGCCCACCGCTACCCTGAGGTGGCCCCGCAGATCCAGGCACTGTGCCGCAAATACGGCCTTTTCTACAACACGGGTAGCTTGTTCAAGCAGTATTTGACCGTCATGAAGCGCATATTGACCTACACCCTACCGCCCAAGCGGGCATCCGTTTGATGCAGGGCGAAATGCGACCCCTCTGGGGCAGAGAGCCACACGCAGTGGGCGAGCGTGGGGCCATATTAGGCAGAGCGCTCTACGTTTATTGACCAATTGGTCGGTACTATCCCGCCCCTAAGGAGCATCCCCTCATGACCGATTCGTATCTTGGCTTTGCCAATTCATCCCTGGGCTCACGCATTGCCGCAATGCTGGGTTTGCCGCAACCCCTACCACTGGAGCGTTATCAACCTGGCCAGCCCGTCATCAAAGGCAGCGTGCTGATCGGCGGTGGCGGCACTCCCCAACTGCTCAACGCCTTGGTATCCGCTTTCAAATCCATCGGCGCCCAATCCGTGGCGCACAAAAGCCTACCGCAATGGATGGGCTTGGCCAACGAGGCCGGCATGATGACCGGGCGCTGGGGCATAGCCGACCAGCCCGGTGAAAAGGTCAAGGCCCTGGTGTTTGATGCCACTGGTCTGACGGACAGCACACAGTCCGACGCCATCTACAACTTCTTCCACGATTCCGCGCGCTCCGTATTGCCTTGTGGCCGTGTGGTCGTGCTGGGCCGTCCGCCCGAAGCCTGCGCCTCACCGCGCCAAGCGACCATCCAGCGTGCGCTGGAAGGCCTGACCCGTTCGCTGGCCAAAGAACTCAAACGCGCCATCACCGTGCAATTGGTTTACGTGGCCGAAGGTGCGGAGGACCAATTGGAAAGCACGTTGCGCTTTTTGCTGTCGCCACGCTCGGCCTATGTGTCTGCGCAGGTGGTGCGTCTTGGCGTACCCAGCGCGGCCAACCCCAAAATTGATTGGACGCAGCCCCTGGCTGGCAAGAAGATTCTGGTGACCGGCGCATCCCGCGGCATCGGCGAATCGATTGCCGAAGTCATGGCGCGTGATGGCGCACAGGTCATTTGCCTGGATGTGCCCCAGGCGCGAGAAGGCCTGGATGCAGTCGCCAAGCGCCTGGGCGCCAAGGCACTGGCCTTGGACATTGGCTCCGCAGACGCGCCGCAAGCGCTAGTGGATGCAGCCTTGGCCGACGGCGGTTGGGACGTGGTGGTGCACAACGCCGGTATCACCCGTGACAAGACTATTGCCAACATGAAAGACCACCTGTGGCAGGCCGTCGTCAACGTTAACCTGTCCACCCAAGAGCGCATCAACGACGCGCTGGTGACTGCCGGTGCGTTGAAGGCCGGAGCCCGCATCGTTTGTGTGTCGTCCATCTCCGGCATTGCCGGCAACCTGGGGCAGACCAACTACGCGCTGTCCAAGGCCGGCGTGATTGGCATGGTGCAGAGCATGGCGCCAGTGCTGGCGAAGAAGGGCATCACCATCAACGCCGTGGCGCCAGGCTTCATCGAGACCCAGATGACGGCCGCTGTCCCATTCGCAATCCGTGAAGCCGGCCGACGCATGAATTCAATGGGGCAGGGCGGTCAACCCGTGGATGTGGCCGAAGCCATTGCCTGGTTTGCGTCCCCCGCGTCCGGCGGCCTGAACGGCAATGTGGTCCGCGTCTGCGGCCAAAGCTTGATTGGGGCTTAACACAATGACGATAACCACCACCCAAGAAATCACTGGCTCACCCAGCCTGGCGGCAACGTTCTTCCGTGCGGTTGGCACGGGCGGCAAGCGCCCCGGCTTGGTCAAGACCTTGCCCAAAGTCGAGCTGGCCATCCCCAGCGTCACGCTGGATGCGCAGCACATTGCAAGTTATGCCGCACTGACCGGTTTCAGCGCGTCGCAAGGCGTGCCGCTGATCTACCCGCAGATGTTGACGTTTCCGCTGGTGACCGCGTACATGTGTTCGCCCGCATGCCCGTGGCCCGCCATGGGAACGGTGCACTTGGCCAATAGCATCGAGCAATACAAATCGCTGCGGGGTGGCGACACGGTTCGCGTGGAGATGGGCACCGGCGAGTTGTTCACGCACGAAAAAGGCCAGGGCTTTACGCTGGACCTGCGCATCTTGCGCGACGGCGAACTGGTGTGGAGCGCGACCCAAAGCCTGTTGCGTGTGGGCGTTAAGGAAACTGCGGGTCAGCCATTCACCAGCCAGCTGGCGCTGGGTACTTCTTTGTCGTGCCAGACCGAGTTCACAGCACCCGCTGACATAGGCCGCCGCTATGGTGCCGTGTCGGGCGACCGCAATCCGATTCACCTGACGGCCATTACCGCCAAGCTGTTTGGCTTTCAGCGTGCGATTGCGCACGGCATGTGGACCAAAGCCAGAGCCCTGTCGTATCTGTTGCCAGCGGACCCGCTGGAGCGCGCATCGGTGTCCGTGGAATTCAAGACCCCGTTGCTGTTGCCTGCGCGCGCCGCGCTGTGGACCGAGCGCTCCAGCCATGGCGCGCAATTTGAAGTGAGAGACAAAAAGGGCGTGCGCCCACATCTGCGTGGGCAACTTAGCTACTAAAACTGTAGCAATCGATCCACCGACCCGTCTTTCATTTGGATTTCTCGAAACAAGGAACAACCCATGACAACCAAAAACTCTGTTCGTCGCGTCGCCATCCTGGGCGGCAACCGCATCCCCTTCGCCCGCTCCAACACCGTCTACTCCCAAGCCTCCAACCAGGAGATGCTGACCGCCACGCTGCAAGGTCTGGTGGACCGCTTCAACCTGCATGGCGAGCGCCTCGGTGATGTGGTTGCCGGTGCGG
>JANXVI010000465.1 GCA_025351745.1 Rhodoferax sp. | reverse complement strand
CCATGATTTCCGCGTGTTCACCCATGGAGAAGCCGGTACGGGGCTCGCCATTGCGCGGCAGCGCGGGCTTGAGCAACATCGAGGGGCGCACACGCGCAGCAATCGCCAGGCGCTGCGCGCCAGTCTTGGCGCGGGACAGGTCCAGCAGGATCTTGCGCAGCTTTTCGTTCAGCGCAATGGGCGCGTCGGACGTGGTGTCCACACCGCCAGCAATACCGCTGTCGATATGGCCCAGCGCAATCTTGTTGGCCACGATCATCGCGGCTTCCAGGCCGGTGCCGCAGGCTTGCTGAATGTCAAAGGCCGGGGTCTCACGGGCCAGCGTGGTGGACAGCACGGATTCGCGCACCAAGTTGAAGTCGCGCGAATGCTTCATCACCGCACCGGCCACCACGTCGCCCAGACGCTCACCGTGCAGGTTGTAACGGTCCACCAAGCCTTGCAGCGTGGCGGTCAGCATCTCGTGGTTAGAGGCTTGGGAATAGACGGTGTTGGATCGGGCAAAGGGAATGCGGTTGCCGCCCAGGATGGCGACACGGCGAACAGAGTTTTTGGTTGTCATGGGTTGTTCCTTGTTTCGAGAAAACAAAAATTTAAGTCGGCTACGTGGGGTTTGCTACAGTTTTAATAGCTGAGTTGCCCACGCAGATGAGGGCGTATGCCCTTTTTGTCTCGCACTTCAAACTGTGCGCCATGTGCGGAGCGTTCAGTCCACAGCGCGGCGCGCCCGGGCAGCAGCAACGGGGTTTTGAATTCCACGGCTACCGATGCGCGCTCCAGCGGGTCCGCCGGCAGCAAATACGACAGTGCGCGCGCCTTGGTCCACATGCCGTGCGCAATCGCGCGCTGAAAGCCAAACAGCTTGGCGGTGATGGCGGTCAGGTGGATCGGGTTGCGGTCACCCGACACGGCGCCATAGCGGCGGCCCATGTCGGCGGGTGCCGTGAACTCGGTCTGGCACGACAACGACGTATCCAAGGCCAACTGACTGGTAAACGGCTGACCCGCAGTTTCCTTAACACCCACACGCAGCAGGCTTTGGGTGGCGCTCCACACCAGTTCATCGTCGCGCAGGATGCGCAGGTCCAGCGTAAAGCCCTGGCCCTTTTCATGCGTAAACAACTCGCCCGTACCCATTTCAACCCGCACGGTGTCGCCGGCGCGCAGTGCTTTGTGCTGCTCAATACTGTTGGCCAAGTGCACGGTTCCCATGGCGGGCCATGGACATGCCGGTGAGCACATATAAGCCGTCACCAACGGAAACGTCAGCATCTGCGGGTAGATCAGCGGCACGCCCTGCGATGCGCTGAAGCCGCACAGCGCCGCATAACGCGCGATGTGTTTGGCATCCAACGTGACGCTGGGTATGGCCAGCTCAACCTTGGGAAGCGTCTTGACCAGACCGGGGCGTTTGCCACCGGTGCCCAGTGCGCGGAAGAAGGTAGCAGCCAGGCCGGGGATACCGGTTATTTCTTGGGTAGTGGTCATACGGTTAGGCACCAATCAGGCTTTGGCCGCAGACGCGCACCACATTGCCGGTCAAACCGCCCGACGCAGGAGACGCAAACCAGGCAATGGCCTCGGCCACATCCACCGGTTGACCGCCCTGCCCCATGGAATTCATGCGGCGGCCCGCTTCGCGGATTGCAAACGGCACAGCGGCCGTCATTTGGGTTTCTATAAATCCAGGCGCTACGGCGTTGATGGTGATTCCCTTCTCTGCCAGCACCGGTGCCATGCTCTGCACCATGCCGATCACGCCGGCTTTAGACAGCGCGTAGTTGGTCTGCCCCAGGTTGCCAGCAATGCCAGAGATGGACGAGACGCACACAATGCGTGCACCGGCCTTCAGGGCACCTGCTCCTACCAGCGCGTCGTTGATGCGCTCTTGGGTGGACAAATTGACGTTGACCACGGCTTGCCACAGATGGTCTTTCATGTTGGCAATGGTCTTGTCGCGGGTGATACCGGCGTTGTGCACGACCACATCCCAGCCGCCATCGGCCAGCGCAGCGTCCACCAGGGCCTGCGGGGCCTCTGCGGAGCCAATATCCAGCGCCAGTGCCTTGGCGCCCAGGCGCTTGGCGACTGCATCCAGGCCTTCTCGCGCCTGGGGCACATCCAGGCAAATGACCTGTGCGCCATCACGCGCAATGACTTCGGCAATCGATTCGCCGATGCCGCGGGATGCGCCGGTGACCAAAATCTTTTTGCCCGCCAGGGGTTGTATCCAATCGACCGTGGGGTTGGCCGCGCTGGGCAGGCCCAAACGAACCACCTGCGCCGACACATAGGCCGAGCGGGGTGACAGCAAAAAACGCAATGTGTTCTCCAACTGGTCTTCGGCACCTTCGGCCACGTAAACCAGTTGCACGGTGATGGCGCGTTTGAGTTCCTTGGCCAGCGAACGGGTCAGGCCTTCCAGCGCACGCTGGATGGTCGCTTGGCGCGGCGTGGCACAGGCCTCGGGTGGACGACCCAGCACGACCACTCGGCCACAGGGCAACACCGAGCGCGCGGCGTCGTGGAAGAAGTTGTAGATGGCGTCGGACTGAGAACTGTCCGTTAGACCGGTAGCGTCAAACACCAGCGCCTTGACCTTTTCACCGGCCTGGTCGGCTATGCCCCAGCGCCCGGTCATCATGCCGGCTTCGTTGGCTAGACCCATCCATTGCGGCAGGCCTTTGTGGGCCACCGTATGTGCATCCATAGATTTGAAGGCAGCAACCAGTGCGTTCAACACTTGGGGATTGGCACTGCCACCGATCAGCACACCGCCCTTGATGACCGGCTGGCCGGGCTTGTAGCGCTCCAATGGCAGGGGTTGAGGCAGACCCAGCATTGATGCAATGCGAGAGCCCAGGGTTGAGTTGGCAAAGCCAAGGTACGAATCATTCATGAGAGGGAGCTCCTTTGGGGCGCGATGGTACCGACCAATTGGTCATTTACCGTAGAGCGTTTCGCCTAACCGCATATTGCAGTGCGTCAAACGGGCGCTCGCTTGGGCGGCAAGGTATGGGTCAATATGCGCTTCATCACAGTCAAATACTGCTTGAACAGGCTACCCGTGTTGTAGAAAAGGCCATATTTGCGGCACAGCGCCTGGATCTGCGGTGCCACCTCGGGGTAACGGTGCGCAGGCATGTCGGGGAACAGATGGTGCTCGATCTGGTGGCTCAGGTGACCACTCATGACGTGAAAGAACCTGCCGCCCGTGAGATTGCTGGAGCCTGACAGTTGGCGGATGTACCAGTCGCCCCGCGTTTCGTTGCGCGTATCTTCTTCACGGTAGATCGCCACGCCTTCGGTGAAGTGTCCGCAGAAAATAATCAGGTAGGTCCACAGGTTGCGGATCAAATTGGCGCAGAAATTTCCGGCCAGCACACGCGGCGCGCTCCACAACGCCAGCGCTGGAAACAGCAGGTAGTCCTTGAACCACACCTTCCCCACTTTGGTCAAAAAGCGGTCCAGCCGCGCCTTGAATTCGGCCTTGGGCATGGCACCGTGCTTGTAACGGCCAATCTCCAGATCGTGTGACCCCACGCCGTATTGGAAACCCATGGCCAGCATCAGGTTCGCCAGCGGCTGGAACCAGTGGCGCGGCTTCCACTTCTGCTCGTCCGTCATGCGCAAGAGCGAATAACCCAGGTCGCGGTCCTTGCCCAGAATGTTGGTGTAGGTGTGGTGGTTTACGTTGTGTGAATGCCGCCATTGTTCGCCGTCGCAGGCGATATCCCACTCAAAGGTTTGCGAATGCAGCGCCGGGTCGCCCGTCCAGTCGTACTGGCCGTGCATCACGTTGTGGCCGATCTCCATGTTGTCCAGAATCTTGGCGCTGGCCAGGGCCAACACACCCGCCACCCAGCTCAGCGGACCCATGCCGAAATGCAACAAGGCGCGGCCACCGATTTCGCTGGCGCGGCTGATGCGGATCATGTTGCGGATGTGGTCCACATCCGCCTGGCCT
>JANXVI010000220.1 GCA_025351745.1 Rhodoferax sp. | reverse complement strand
AGAATGACCTGTTTGGCAGCCATGGCACCGATACGGCCAATTGGCACGGAGGCTACGGACTCTTCAATGTGCTCATCCACCTCGATGTCGGGAATCTGCTCTTTGGCTTCAAACAGCAAAATTTCCTGGTCAGGCAATTGCAGCCCGGCTTCATCGGGGACCACGTGCCAGCGGCGGAAGGTTTCGTAGTTGCCGCTATCGCGGTCCAGAGCGACGCGGATATCCACGTCGCCGGGATACAGCTTTTTGGTCGCTTGGGCCAGCGCTGCTTCCACAGCGCCCAACACCACATCACGTTCCACGTACTTTTCACGTGAAATTGCTTCTACTAGCATCAACAGTTCGCGATTCATGCCATGACTCTCCTGAACACTCGATTTAACCAATACAAAAACTGAAAACCCGGTGGGTGCAGATCCCTTGGAGATGAGCCACCCTTCACTACTATCCAGTGTCGCCCTCAGCGCCGTCTGTAGCACCCGCACCGCCGCGGCCTTTAAAGCTGACGATGGGCGCAAGCCGCGACTCGCGCAATTCATCCAGCGTAAAACCCAAAGCCTGCAATGGCGGTGGAACGCGCTTCTTGCTCACCTTTTGGCCCGGCTTGACGGGTGGCACATCGCTCCAGACGATTTGCCAACCTGCGGCGCCATCGGCCGCCACAAGCTTTTCCAGCGTGCCGCGAAACTTCTTGCGACTGGGGTGCACTTGCCCGTCGGCTGCGGCACCCATAGGCGCCTTTAACGTAATGTCGATCACATGCCCGACAAAACGCTCGTAATCCTGAACATGGCGCAAAGGACGGTCGATACCGGGCGAGGAAATCTCCAGCCGCTTGTACTCAATACCGTCCACTTCGAGCGCAAACTGCAATTGGCGATTGACCTTTTCGCAGTCCTCCACATTGATAAACTGATCGACTTGGGATACACCTTCTGGTGCTTGTACCCAAGGCAGGTCGATGGTGACGCGCAGCAAGCCCCCGGCAGAGCGATCAATCTCCACCAAGTCATATCCCAGACCACTGACGGTTTGTTCAACAATGTCCTGCAATGCCACTTCTAATCAGCCCGTTCAAAAACAATCGCCCAAAAAAAACGGGCGGTAGTTACCCGCCCGTTTGGTCGTGAGACCGCATTGTATCCCAAAAATGGGCTAAGGGCCTTGATTTGTAAGGGATATTCAAGAATTTACAGTGAAAGGTTCGCGACTATTGCGCGCGCAAGCAAGGCGATAGCACACCTCGTCCCAGCACAGCGCCTGACATTCGTTAATCCCACCATTGACGTGCGACAATTCTGCCTCGAGACATGCAATACACATGAGGATGACATGGGATTTTTAGCAGGCAAAAAATTATTGATTACGGGTGTGTTGTCCAACCGCTCTATCGCCTACGGCATTGCCAAGGCCTGCCACGATCAAGGCGCTGAGCTGGCATTCAGCTACGTCGGTGAGCGCTTCAAGGAACGTATTACAGAATTTGCGGCCGACTTCAACTCCACATTAATATTCGATTGCGATGTGGCTGAAGACGCGCAGATCGACAAGCTATTCGCAGACCTGGCCACACATTGGCCCAAATTCGATGGCTTTGTCCACAGCATTGGTTTCGCTCCTCGGGAAGCCATTGCCGGTAATTTTCTGGATGGTTTGACCCGTGAGAACTTCCGCATCGCACACGACATCAGCGCCTACAGCTTCCCCGCCATGGCCAAAGCGGCCCTGCCCTACTTGAACAACACCGCTTCCTTGCTGACGCTGTCCTACCTGGGCGGCGTACGCGTGGTACCCAGCTACAACACCATGGGACTGGCCAAGGCCTCACTCGAGTCCTCGGTGCGCTACCTTGCGGAGGCTATTGGCCAGCGAGGCATGCGGGTCAATGGATTGAGCGCTGGCGCCATCAAGACTTTGGCGGCCAGCGGGATCAAGGACTTTAGCAAACTGCTGGCCATTTCGGCCAATGCCGCGCCGCTACGTCGCAACGTGACCATAGACGAAGTTGGCAACGTGGCGGCTTTCTTGCTGAGCGATCTCGCGTCAGGCATGACCGGCCAGATTACGTATGTGGACTGTGGTGTCAGCCAGTCGGCGGTAGCCGTTCTGGAGACACCCGCTTAAGGTAAATCCATCGCTAGCCCTTGCATAATATGCGTAAGTAGCTATCAAAAAAATAGCGCCTCTCGGGCGCTATTGTTCTATGGGCCCGTTCGGCTTACCGTACGCAGTCCGCGTAGTAGTGCACAACGCCATCTTCACCCCGCTCTTCCACCAACCCATGGATGTCAGTTTCAAACCCGGGACACTTGGCATTGAACTCGCGTGAGAACTTCAGATAGTCAACAATCTTCTTGTTGAACACTTCGCCTGGAATCAACAAAGGAATGCCCGGTGGGTAAGGGGTCACCAGACCCACGGTGATACGGCCTTCCAGCTCGTCGATCTCCACCCGTTCGGTCTGGCGCAGCGCAATGTGCGCATAGGCATCGCTTGGCTTCATGGCCGGGGTCAGGTCGCTCAGGTACATGTCCGTGGTCAGGCGCGCGATGTCGTATTTGGCGTAAAGGGCATGGATATGTTGGCACAGGTCGGCCAGGCCCATTTGTTCATACTTGGGGTACTTCTGGCAGAACTCCGGCAGGATGCGCCACATGGGTTGGTTCTTGTCGTAGTCATCCTTGAACTGCTGCAGCGCGGTCAACATGCTGTTCCAGCGGCCTTTGGTGATGCCGATGGTGAACATGATGAAGAAGCTGTACAGGCCGGTCTTCTCAACCACCACGCCGTGCTCGGCCAGGAATTTGGTCACGATGCTGGCCGGTATGCCGGTCTTGGCGAACTTGCCATTCAAGTCCATGCCTGGCGTCACCACGGTGGATTTGATTGGGTCCAGCATATTGAATCCAGTGGCCATCTTGCCGAAGCCATGCCAGTTCACTCCGGCCTTGGCATTCTTGGATTCGCCCTTGATAATCCAGTCGTCCGAGTGGCCAATGCCCTCCCCGGTCAGCTTGTCCGGCCCCCATACTTTGAACCACCAGTCCTTGCCATACTCCTCGTCCACCTTACGCATGGCGCGGCGAAAGTCCAGCGCTTCGGCAATGCTCTCCTCGACGAGTGCCGTGCCGCCGGGTGGCTCCATCATCGCAGCCGCCACGTCGCAGCTGGCAATGATGCTGTACTGCGGGCTGGTACTGGTGTGCATCAGGTAGGCTTCGTTGAACAAGTGTTTGTCCAGCTTGACGGTCTGCGAATCCTGCACCAGCACCTGGCTGGCCTGGCTGATACCGGCGAGTAACTTGTGGATGGAATGCGTGGCATAGACCATGGCGTGCTTGGGCCGCACGCGGCGCTTGCCCATCGCGTGGTACGAGCCGTAGAACGGGTGAAAGGCGGCGTGGGGTAGCCAGGCCTCGTCAAAGTGCAGGTTCTCCACATAGCCGTCAAGCATTTTCTTGATGGTCTCGGTGTTGTACAACACGCCGTCGTAGGTGGACTGGGTAATCGTCAGCACACGCGGTTTGACCGACTTTGCGTCCACACCCCTCAACAAGGGGTTGGCCGCAATCTTGCGCTGGATGGACGCCTGCTCGAACTCTTCCTTCGGTATCGGGCCGATGATGCCGAAATGGTTGCGCGTGGGCTTCAAAAACACGGGGATAGAGCCCGTCATGATGATGGCGTGCAGGATGGACTTGTGGCAGTTGCGGTCTACCACGACCACGTCGCCCGGCGCAACCGTGTGGTGCCAGACCATCTTGTTGGACGTCGAGGTGCCATTGGTCACAAAGAAGCAGTGGTCAGCGTTGAAGATACGCGCGGCATTGCGCTCGGACGCGCCCACAGGGCCATCGTGGTCCAGCAATTGGCCCAGCTCTTCGACCGCGTTGCAGACATCGGCGCGCAGCATGTTTTCACCAAAAAACTGGTGGAACATCTGGCCCACCGGGCTTTTCAAAAAGGCCACGCCACCCGAATGGCCCGGGCAGTGCCAGGAATAGGAGCCATCCTCAGCGTAGTCCAGCAAGGCCTTGAAGAACGGCGGCTGCACACCTTCTAGGTAACTCTTGGCCTCGCGCAGGATGTGGCGCGCCACAAATTCTGGGGTGTCTTCGAACATGTGGATAAAGCCATGTAGCTCGCGCAGAATGTCATTCGGGATGTGGCGCGAGGTCTTGGTCTCGCCATACACATAGATCGGCACATCCAGATTCTTGCGGCGCACCTCTTCGATGAAATGGCGCAGGTTCAAAACGGCAGGGTCCAGGTCCGGGCCCGGCGTAAATTCTTCGTCGTCAATCGACAAAATAAAGGCACTGGCGCGGCTCTGCTGTTGCGCGAACTGGCTCAGGTCACCATAACTGGTCACACCCAGCACTTCAAAGCCTTCGGTTTCTATCGCTTGCGCTAACGCGCGAATGCCCAACCCGGAGGTGTTCTCAGAGCGAAAGTCCTCGTCGATGATGACGATGGGAAAGCGAAATTTCATGGAGGCTCCAGCCGCAGGCGCGAAAAAATTAGAAAAACAGGCGCGAAGTGTAAGGAATAAATGTGTCTCGCAGCATGCGCGGACCGCCTTTTGCCCCAAAATGTGGTGATCGCAACACACGCAAGGACTGTATGGCCCAATCCACACTCTGGTGGCTGCTCGCTGGCGCGGCGGTAGGCGTCGAATTGGCGACCGGTACTTTCTACCTTTTGATGGTTGCCGTTGGCCTGGCCGCCGCCGCTTTGTCAGCACATCTGGGCGCCGGTTTTACGCTGCAAATTGTCGTCGCGGCGATGGTCTCGGCCGGCACGGTCCTGACCTGGCGTTCTTACAAAAAGGCCCAGCCCTCCAGTGCCCCAGCCAGTTCCAACCGGGATGTAAATTTGGATGTGGGAGAAACCGTTCAGGTGGACGGATGGAATCCAGACGGCACAAGCACCGTAAAGTACCGGGGCGCCAACTGGTCGGTGGCCAGCGCATCGGGCAGCCCTTTGACAGCCGGTTCGCACCAAGTGGTCGAAGTCGTGGGCAGTCGGTTGATCGTCCGCAAGCTGTGAACCGCTCCCAGCAGTCACGCCGGTTTTAACAATGTCTTCTGAAAAGGAATCATGATGGAATATGGATTTGTACTGTTGATCATTGCGGTAATCTTCGTCTTCAAATCTGTGAAGGTCGTTCCCCAGCAGCATGCATGGGTGATCGAGCGTTTGGGCAAATACAACGGAACGCTCACTCCGGGTCTGAGTTTCCTGATGCCTTTCATTGACAGAGTCGCCTACAAGCACTTGCTCAAGGAAGTCCCGCTGGATATTCCGAGTCAGGTTTGCATCACACGCGACAACACGCAGTTGCAAGTAGACGGGATTTTGTACTTCCAGGTGACCGACGCCATGCGTGCCAGTTATGGCTCCAGCAATTACGTTGTAGCCATTTCCCAATTGGCACAAACGTCCTTGCGCTCTGTCATCGGCAAGCTCGAGCTGGACAAGACCTTTGAAGAGCGTGACATCATCAACGCCCAGGTGGTTCAAGCCATTGACGAAGCAGCGTTGAATTGGGGCGTCAAGGTATTGCGTTACGAAATCAAGGACCTGACACCCCCCAAAGAAATTTTGCATGCGATGCAGCAGCAAATCACAGCGGAGCGTGAAAAGCGCGCGCTGATTGCTGCCTCCGAGGGCCGCCGCCAGGAACAGATCAATATCGCTACTGGTGAGCGCGAGGCTTTCATTGCCCGTTCTGAGGGTGAAAAGCAGGCCGCCATCAACAATGCGCAGGGACAGGCCGCCGCCATTCTGGCAGTCGCTGAGGCCAATGCCCAGGCCATCGAGCGCGTTGCAGCCGCCATTCGCCAACCCGGCGGCGAGCAGGCCGTGCAATTGAAGATTGCTGAGCAAGCTGTAAATGCTTATTCCAGGGTCGCTGCAGATGCGACCACAACTTTGATCGTGCCCAGCAACATGACTGAAGTGGCCACTTTGATCGGTTCAGCGATGAAGATGACGCAGTTGCAAAAATAGCATGCGACTGCTAGCGACGGGGCCAAGCCAAACCGCGTACCCACCATAGAAAAAGCCCCGTAACGCAATGCATCACGGGGCTATTCATTTTCTGGCGGATCAGGCGGGATTCGAACCCGCGGAGGGTTTTACCCCTCGCACGCTTTCCAGGCGTGTGACTTAAACCGCTCATCCACCGATCCAGAGCCTTCCATTATAAGCTGCCTTTCGGCCAAATATCAAAGCTTGCCC
>JANXVI010000198.1 GCA_025351745.1 Rhodoferax sp. | reverse complement strand
CCCGCAAAATCAAAGCCTCAGCTATCGGGGCTTTGATTTGGTCAACAAGGCTAAATTATGGAACCTAAAAATATTGTTCTCAACGTCAACGGCATCGAGGTCATCTACAACCACGTGATCCTGGTGCTCAAGGGTGTGTCGTTGCAGGTGCCAGAGGGCGGCATCGTGGCCATCCTGGGTGGCAATGGTGCGGGCAAAACGACCACATTGCGGGCCGTGTCCAACCTGCTGGCCGGAGAGCGCGGCGCGGTGACCAAGGGCAGCATTGAGCTGCGTGGCGAACGTATCGAGAACCTGAGCCCGGCCGACCTGGTGCAGCGCGGTGTGGTGCAGGTCATGGAGGGGCGACATTGTTTTGCCCACTTGACGATTGAAGAGAACCTGCTGACCGGTGGCTACACGCGCAAGAGCAAGGCCGAGGTGGCGGCAAACCTGGAGAAGGTCTACGCCTACTTCCCGCGGCTCAAGACCCGGCGCACCAGCCAGGCGGCCTATACCTCGGGTGGCGAGCAGCAGATGTGCGCCATTGGCCGCGCCATCATGGCCAACCCCAGCATGGTGCTGCTGGACGAGCCATCCATGGGGCTGGCGCCGCAGATCGTCGAAGAGGTATTTGAGATCGTCAAGGACCTCAACACGAAGGAAAAGGTCACATTCTTGCTGGCCGAGCAGAACACCAACATGGCGCTCAAGTACGCCGACTACGGCTACATCATGGAATCGGGCCGGGTGGTCATGGACGGCGCGGCCGACTACCTGCGTACCAACGAAGACGTCAAGGAGTTCTACCTGGGCATGGGTGGTGGTGAGCGCAAGAGCTTCAAGGATGTGAAGAGCTACAAGCGCCGCAAACGCTGGCTGGCGTGAGCATCTATATGAGTAATAGGGCTGTAGCCCTCGTGAAATATGCGTACAACGCTACGTTATGTATAGCAATGCAATTGTCCCAGGGAGACCCGCATGAGTTCAGCGTATGACAGTTTGGAAACCCGGCCGCCCGCCGAGCGGGAGGCTGCGTTGATGGCGGCGCTGCCCGGTCAGCTGGCCCATGCCAAGCGTGCATCGCTGGCCTTTGCGGATGTGCTGCAGCATGTAGACACCGCCGCTGTGGTGGACCGCACGGCGCTTGCCAAGTTGCCAGTCATCCGCAAGCATGAGCTGCAAGAGCGCCAACTGGCGGCCCGCCAACACGCGGCCGGTGCGGTGGCCGCAGGTAACGTGTTTGGCGGCTTCAGCACCCTGGGCTATGGCGTGGCCATGCCGCGCGTCTATGCCAGCCCAGGCCCCATGTACGAACCCGAGGGCATCACGCGCGACTACTGGCGCATGGCGCGCGCCATCTACGCGGCGGGCTTTAGACCCGGCGACTTGATACACAACAGCTTCAGTTACCACTTTGTGCCGGCCGGCGCCATGATGGAAACTGGGGCCCACGCCATGGGCTGCACCGTCTTCCCCGGCGGCACAGGCCAGACCGAGCAGCAGGTGCAGGCCATGCGCGACCTGCAACCAGCAGGCTATATCGGCACCCCCAGCTTCCTGAAGATCATTGTGGAGAAGGCCGCCGAGATGGGCGTCAAGCTCCCTAGCGTGAAGAAGGCCATGTTTGGGGCCGAGGCGTTTCCGCCCAGCTTGCGCGACTGGTTTTTGGCGCATGGCATTGACGGCTACCAGTGTTATGCCACCGCCGACCTCGGTCTGATTGCCTATGAGACTTCGGCGCGCGAGGGCCTGGTACTGGATGAAGGCGTCATCGTCGAAATAGTGCGCCCCGGCACCGGTGACCCGGTGGCCGAAGGTGAGGTCGGCGAGCTGGTCGTCACCACGCTAAACCCCGCCTACCCGCTGGTCCGTTTTGGCACCGGCGACCTGTCGGCAATGTTGCCCGGCACCTGCCCCACCGGCCGCACCAATGCCCGCATTAAGGGCTGGATGGGCCGGGCAGACCAGACCACCAAGGTGCGCGGCATGTTTGTGCACCCCAAGCAGGTCGACGACGTGGTCAAGCGTTTTGTCGAAGTAGCCCGTGCACGCCTAGTGGTCAGCGGCGAGATGGCCAACGACGCGATGACGCTGAAGGTAGAAGTGCAGGGCAGCACAGAAGGCTTGGCCACCCGCATTGGCGATGCAATCCGCGAGGTGACCAAGCTACGCGGGCACGTGGAAATCGTGCCCATCGGCAGCCTGCCCAATGACGGCAAGATTATTGAGGATGCGCGCAGCTACCGGTAGTGGGGCGTGGGGGGCAGAGACCCGCACAGCGGTGGAGCATGGGGGCCGCAAATCCGCGCCGGGCCGCCCCAAGCGGATTTAGCCCCCTTGGGGGGCAGCGACCCGCATAGCGGCGGAGCGTGGGGGCAATATTCACACCCCCCAGACGATGTCTTCATTGGCCTGTTGGCAGCGCTTGAGCATGTCGATAAAGGGCACGGCCCGCTGGCGCAGCGATACGGTGTCGGCGCGGGGCACGGTTTTTTCACCGGCGGCTTGTGCCTCTTGCACGCGCTGCTGTTGCGCAGCTTCATCCTCTGCCACGGCACGCTCCAAGGCGGCGATGGCTGCGGGCATTTCTGCGGGCTGCAGTATGCCCTTGGCAGAGCCACCCTTGCCGATCAGTTGCAACACCTGGAGCCCATTGGGCTCCAGCATGATGAGGTCACCGGTAACTTTGGATTTGAATTTGTAGAGCATGGTCTTTAAGGGATGATGGGTGTGGATCGGTTGCGGTTGCTTCTATGATGCGCCTGAGTATGGTCGAAACCCGACCAACACACTGTACTAAGGAGCACCGACATGGCAAATCTTCACATTCGACGAGAACATTCCTTGACCTTGGCCGCCGCCCGCAAGATCGCGGTGGCGTGGGCGGTGCAGGTGGAAGGCGAATTTGGCATGGACTGCACCTACGAGGAGGGCACCAACGAAGACCGCTTGCACTTCACACGCTCGGGCGTCAATGGCGTGCTGGTGGTGACCGGTGACCACTTTGATCTGGACGCCAAACTGGGGTTTCTGTTAGGCGCGTTCAAGGGGAAGATCGAGGCGGAGATCGTCAAGAACCTGGACGATTTGCTGGCGCCCAAGGCTGGGGCCAAAACGGCCAAGGTCAAAAAAACCTAAGAGCCTGGGCGCTCTTGTTTTGATAGCTACTCGGGCATATTCGACAAGGGCTAGCGGCTGATTTAGCTCAAGGACTCGATCAAATCGACGTATTGCTGCATGGCGTCCTTGGTGCTGACACCTTTGACACCATTCCACGCGTCCCACTTGGCACGGCCCACCATGTCGACAAAGCCGGGTTTCTTCTCGGTGTTGTCGCCGACGCTCGCCTGCTTGTACAGAGCATAGATTTTCAGCATGGTGGTGTTGTCAGGGCGCTCGCTCAGATTCTTGGAATTGGCGACAGCGGCTTCGAATTGTTTCTTCAGATCGGCCATGGGATGCTCCTGTAATTGGTTGGTCTCGCCGGATGAATAGTACAACAGCGTAAAGAGTGCGGCGCAGCGACCCGCGCAGGGGCGCAGCGTGGAGGCATCATCAACTAGCCAACTCAGTCTGCGCCATTTCGACATCCAGATGCTGCGCGGCGTCCAGCGCCTTCATGGCTGCCGCCTGCTTGTAGTACTCGGTCGCTTCGGCCATGCGATTTTCACCTTCCAGAATCACCAGAGCGTTGGCGTATTCGATCTTGGCGATGGCCGAATCGGGGTTCAAACTGAGCGCTTGTGCGAACAAATTCAGGCTGGTATCTTTCTTTGCGCCGTAGGTCATGTTGGCGATCAATGTGCCGACCTTGTCGATGACCTCTGCATGGAAGGCCCCCAGCGCGACATGGGCGTCCGCGTGTCTGGGTTGCAGCCGTATGGTCGATTCCAGGGCGGCCTTGATTTTGCCACCCACGCCCTGCGCCAAGGCTTTTGCCACGCTAATGCCCTGGCTGTAGCGACCCAATGCGTAGGCCTGCCAGTAAAAGGCGTTGGCGTTGTCCGGCTCAGCCTCCGCCAGTTCTGCGGCACGGTCAGCTACCTGCAGGAACAGGCGTTGGCGGTTTTTCTCGCGCGGTTCCAGGTATTGAGCGTAGACGCAGGTAGCCTTGTTGGCTACATTGGCGCCGCCTTGGCCCGCATGCAGCCCCGCTTCGGCAGCCTTTTCGAACTCTCCGCGGTGGAACAGCGCCCAGGCGGCCAACACCGCACTATCCTCAGGTAGTGTTTCCAGATCACCGGCGTGCAATCGGCTCCAGTGTTTTTTGACGCGGGCTGCGTCAAAGGTGTAGTCCCCGCTGTGGCTAAAGGCGGTCCATGGGGCCATGCTGTGTCTCCTCAGTGTGTCGGTGTTTTTTTCTGCTGCATGGGATGCGCGGTAGACACTCTGTTGTTTTGCTTTGCTTCTCTATCTTATGCGGGATGGGTGCCAGGGGCAGTGGTGTAAGCCCCTACGAGTTTCATTAAATGGGTGCGCTGGCCCGCTTCCAGGTACGGAATCAGCAGGTTCAGCACATGGTGGGCGCCCCGCAGCAGCGCGGCCTGTGCGCTTTCAGGCTCCAGCGCATTGCGGGGGTCTTTCACGTACTCAAAGCTCAGCCAGTAGGTCAGTACGACCACCATGCTGGTGGCGGTGGGCTCCATCTCGCGGGAGTCAATGTGCATGGCGCCACTGCGGCTCATGCTGTCGAGCATGGCGCGCACCGAGCGGGTCTTGTTCTTGAGTACCCACTGAAAATGTGTTTCCAATCGGCGGTTCTTGCTGAGCAGGTCGTTCAGGTCGCGGTACAAAAAGCGGTATTGCCAGATCAGCTCGAACAGCGTGTGCATGAAGAACCAGGCGTCTTCCACGTCGCGCACGCTGTCGCTGGCGTTGAGCAACTCGTTGAGCGCCTTTTCGTAGCGGTCAAACAGCGAGTTGATCAGCTCGTCTTTGGCCGGGTAGTGGTAGTACAGATTGCCAGGGCTGATGCCCAGCTCGGCCGAGATCAGCGTGGTGGAGACATTGGGTTCGCCAAAGCGGTTGAACAACTCTAGCGTGACTTCCAGAATGCGTTCTGCGGTGCGGCGGGGAGCTTTCTTGACCATGGTGGCTATTTACTCCGTGTGCGGCTCAGTGTGCGGCTCGGCGGGAGGCCGTCGCTACGGTGTCACCCAGATCATCCATGACCTCCTGCAAAGTGGCAATGGCTCGGCCTATGCGGGTAGGCGCCTTGGGCGGGGCGGACAGGTGGCGCTTGGGATCGTCCAGCGCCTCGTGGTTCAGGCTAATGCCGTGGCGAGCCAGCTTGGCCGATAGGCCGGTCTTGCGCGAACGCAACATCTGGCGGGTCTGCTGGTAGGCGTGCTCCGCCAAATGGCGCCGTTGCGCATAACTGAAGGTGTTGGCCAGGTAAAGCTCGGGGTCGCGGTGGTCGGGCTCAATCAGAATGATGTCGGTGTTGGGGTAGGCGTGGTCGTAGTGCTTCATGCCCAATTCCATGCGGGAGTGGATCATGGAGCGAAAGGTCTGGCTCAGTACCGCAGGCAGGCCACCATCGACGATGCGCGGGATTTCACGCCGGTGCTGGGGAATGCCGCGTTGCATAACCTTGGCCATTTGCGGCGCTGTCGCATTGAACGGAACCAGCGGGTTGAGGCAGATCAGCAGATCGACGTTGTCGTCCAGCGCGACCGATGCATGCATGGTCTTCTTTAGCGCGCCGTCCACGTAGTACTGGTCGTCAATCTCTACTGGCGGGAACAGGCCCGGCAGAGCCGAACTGGCCTGGACCGCCTGTGAGATCGGAACATGGTCCCAGCCGGGGCGGCCAAAGGGCGCGGCCTCGCCGCTGTCCAGGTTGGTGGCGACCAGCGTGAGCTTGGTCTTGAGCTTGCGAAAATCGTTGGTCCGGCCTTCACGGCTGAACAGGCGCGCCAACTGCGTGTCTACCGCCTGGTTGGAGAAAATGCCGGTGGGCAAGCCCGGCCCCAGGCGTTCCAGTGCGTTCATCAAGGACTTGCGGCCGACAGTGAAGTGCCATAGAGCGGACAATACCAAGGCTGGCAACATGATGCTGCGGCGCAAGAATTCACCATACGCGGGCTTGAGCAACCAGCTGGGGTCGAATGTCTCCGAAGGCTCGCTGTCGTTCTCGATGAACGATGCGCACAATTCACGCGGCGTCATGCCATTGGCCAGCGCAGCGACGATGAAGCCGCCAGCCGACACGCCTACGTAATGGTCCAACTGGGTGAAGTCCAGCCCAACAAGCGATTCCTCCAGCGCGCACATGGCGCCTACCTCGTAAATCGCGCCCAACGGACCACCCCCTGACAGCGCTAGCGCGATTTTAGAGGGCGGGTGTGCAGTGGCATTCATAGGTAGAAAGTGTAGGGGGCAGTGGTTGCCCGTTTTGTTGCATTGCAATACTGCCGGAAAGCGGTAGGGGACTCACCGGTCAGATGTTCCCGAGGCCCGCTATCAGCCTTGTGTTTTAGCAGACTTGACTTTCTTGGCCGCAGTCGATTTGGCTTTGGGCTTCGGAGCGGCAGCTTTTTTGGCAGGGCTGGCAGCTCGGGTAGGCGCAGCCTTGGCCGCTGCAGGCACCGCCTTGGCGGAAAGCTTTTGTACGGTCTTGTTCAACTCGTCAATGCGGGCAATCAGCGCATTGACGTCTTTTGCCGACGGCACGCCCAGCTTGTTGAGCGCCTTGGCAACGCGTTCCTCAAAGATATGCTCCAGCTTGTCCCATTGGCCCGAAGCCTTGGACGTGATATCGGTCGCCATGTGCGACATTTTGCTGGTGGCTTCCGAAATTTTCCCTTCAGCGGCCGCTGCCGTCTTGCGCTGGATACTGACGCCCTCTTTGACGAGGGACTCAAAGGCCTTGGAGCCTTCGGCCTGTGCGCGGGTGAAAGCGCCCAGGCCCGCTTGCCAGATTTGCTGTGCCGAGTCTTTAACCGAGTCGCTGAGCTGGGCGTGGGATGACTTCGAGGCTATTATTTTTTGCAGTTTTTTGACCATGGGTGCTCCAGAAAAGATAGTAGTTTGGCGCACTGCCGCCATGTACAGGGAAGAAACATAGGGTGGACTTTACGCGCACAGCGTGGCTGCGTGTAGGTTTCTCTTTCTAAGTTGCAGGACGCCCGCTTTTTGAGGGCTGCACATAGCCACAGCAACTTGCCGCGTCGGTAGCGCCGACAAATTCAAACGCGATCAGCGCAGGTCATAATTGGGAGATGCCAGTTGAAAACGAAAATCTGCACCTGTACGAGCGCACTATAAACGGACGTTCCAATGACTCTCTGACGCTGATTGCGGAAATGGTCGCCCCGGGCGA
>JANXVI010000188.1 GCA_025351745.1 Rhodoferax sp. | reverse complement strand
GCCTGCCCGGCCAAGGTTGCCGAGGCTGTGCGATCCGTGCGCGGCCTGTACCGGTACCAGTTGGCCTGCCTGGAAAACCCCGAAAACGACGGCAGGGTGCACAAAGCCATTGCGAAGTCTGCCATCACAACGCATGCGCAGTTGCAGGAGTGCATTGACGAAGTCCTGCTGATCGAGAAGTGGGACCGCGCGACACTGCAAATGCCCGAAGATTTGCGCGTCAAGCAACTCAAGGCCATCACCGACGACTGAAGCCTATGAAGGTTCGCGCGGCACATTTCAGGATGCTGGACGCGAGCATGAATTTGAGTTCCGCAAATACCACGGTTTAAATGCAGACAGGGACTACTGTGCCTCCCGCACCGGCCGACCATTGAGTGCGTGTGGGAGGAACTCGATCCGCTGAAGCGCCGATCGGCGACGTGTGGGTGCAGTGGACGACAGCGCTACTTCGCGGTTCTTAACACGTGAACGTTACCTTTTTGGATGGGGTTTTAGTGGGTGGAATTGACTTCAATTTTTTGTAATATCGATGGAAGAACTCGGTGCCATGGGGGTTGCGGCTGGAAGAAGCAACAGCATTAGGTGCCGAGTGTGGGTATATCCGCTCATCTACATCACGTTGTGCGCACGCCCGCGCTTTTGCTGATACCAGAACTGAGAGGGCTTAAATATGTCGCTAAATTTTTATTCCCAAGAAGACACATTTTGCGAGCCGGAAAACTATATGGTTAATGGCGATATGGAGCGTCCGTCGCTTCAACTTCTCGACAGTTTCGCATTAAAAGAATACGACAAATTGACACCTTGGATTGCTCTTTGCGGCAACCAAGGTATCAAAGTCGGTAGTTTCTTCGACGATACAGTGTTAAGGCACCATCAACTCCCTCAAGTTCTCGCAAATCTCTTCCAATGTTACGCTCATACTTTACAAAGGTGACCTACGCAACAAGACGCGGCCTCCAGAATGGTTGTAGTTATACAGACCGTTTTCGAGCAGCAGCGAGGCCTCATTGCATTTTGCGACTGAGCCGACGAACATCGTCACAAAGAGCGTTACATCCGACCGCCTACCGTTCACTCGTTCATCGCTTCAACGTCAGCACTACTTGATGACAAAAATTGCCCTCAATTGGCAAGAATGCCTCAATTGTCTAAGTCCATCTTCGTTTGAATCTGAGAGATGTGGTGGATGCGGGTTGGGTACAACTATTGCATCTTCGCCTACGGTTGCCCTTGATCAGGCCGCTAGAGAATTTATCGGAAATTGGGGAGGGCTGTATTTTGATCCAATCCGACTTGACGGTGATTTCATTTTTGCTTGTGAGGGTGGCGTTTTCAGGTTCAGCCCTGCTAGCGGCATTGTTTGGTCTGAAGAGATTCCAATCGTCACGAACATCCAAGTGGGCAGCGAAACCTATGTCATTAGCGGCATTTCCTATTCATTGATAGATGGAAGGCCTTCGCCAAAGTAAGCATATCTTCAATGCCAAGTGCACAATTGCGACCCATCCAAAGCCGACGTTGAGCGCATGCGAATGCAACAAGTAACGTATCGGCTCTTCGAACATGAAGATGCTCAATCGTGGGGCGACGAAAGACCTTGGCATCAACTCGATGGTGAAATCGTGCTTGTCGGCGATGAGCGAGTTGAGTTTATTTCGTGGTGTTCCGAGCCTGTCCAGTACGGCATTGACACCAGGCAAGCCTCATTCTTTCGGCCAGAAGTGCTGCGCGCCATTGACGTATCCTGGCATCCGCTCTGGCACCGACTTTTTGGTAGTGAAATATCGATGCGGTTCATGGATTCCCAGAGCCAAGTGCTTCAGATCGAGGGCGTCGGGTGTTCAGTCTTCATCTCGTCACAATATGATGACGGCCAACTCCAAGGGGACTGTGTCCGTGTCTCCACCAGTAACCCACTCTAAAGGGGTAGGCAACGGCAGTCCCCGAACTATCCACCGTGCGGGCCCGCAGCGGGCGATTTTGTGCCGTTGAATGACCGCAACCCGGGAACTTGTATGACCGGTATGCGTTTATTTTCGACATTGGCAGCATATCTAATTCCCGTGCCAAGTCTTGAAGCACTCAACATTCGCCAATAGCAAAACACGCACAAAAAGTTGCGGTCGATTTAAGCGAAGTGAGACGCGAGCCCCAGGTGAATTGGCCCTTCCCGCTGTAGCGCCCTACTGCGCCTCCCGCACCGCCCGCCCATTGAGCGCCTGCACAGGCCGCGCATTGTTCGGGTACAACTGCGTGAAAAGCTTGAACTGCGCCTTGCTGAGCGTGACGGGCTTCTTCAGCACCATCCACAGCACGCCCTCCGAGCAAGGCGGCGTGGTCAACGAACCCATGAACTGGTAGTAGCGCTGGTCGGTGGGCAGCAGTTCGCTGATGTTGAGCAGGCCTGCGGGCATGCGCACGCGGTCGCCGCTGTCGAGCGGCATATGGGTCCACACCTTGTCGATGAAGGGGCTGGCAGCGCCTTCGTCCAGCAGCACGGCCACGACGGCCAACTGGCCTTCATTGTTCTTGTGCACCAGGTGCGCCACCATCGGGAAACGCTTGAAGTTGATTTGCTCTTCCGACGGCGTGTGGAAGTGAAACTGCAGCAGCCGGTAGCTCGAGCCGCGCACGGTGATGGTGTTTTCACCCTGCACATCCACCTGGATGGTATGGCCGTTGTTGACGACCGTGCCGTTGCTGGGTGTGTAAAAAAACTGCACCGGCTCTGCGGGGCCTTGCAGCGTGGCGCCGTCTTCGATGTTGATGGGCGATTGGCGTTTGCCCGTGGCGCAGGTGTTGAAGTCGGGTTTGAGCTTGCCCCAGGCCTGCGGGCCGTTGTCGCCCTCATACGTCCAGTGCACGTCACCGCCACCATGGGCATGGGCCGCAGCGGCCTGGGCACCTGGGGCACCTGGCGCGGTGGGGCTCGTTGCAGGAGCGTCGGCCGTGGAGTGCCCAGCCACCGCGGTTGCGCGGGCTGGTTTGTAGCGTGCGCTCGGCGTGGCTTTGGTCGACGGAGCGGCCACTGGACTGACCGCCTTGGTTTCGCTGGCGTCTTTGCCTTCGACGATCACCGTCATCTTCTTGCTCGAGACCACCGTACCGGCCATGGCCGCCCGGATTTTTTCCGCCAAGGGGGTGTTGCTATTGGGCAATCCTTCGGCTGGAGCCGTTGTGTTGGCCTTCTCGCGCGCCTCTGGCGATGAGGTTGCCTTGGCTGGCGCAGATGCGGGTTTGGCGGGTGCTGTTTCGGCTTTGGCAACGGGGGCCGTGGAGGCGGCCGGTGCGGCATGCTCGGCCGCGTGGTCTGCTGCAAAGGCAGAGGCGCACAGCGCAAACCCCATGGCGATCAACATAGGACGCGACGCGGCGGGTCGGGTTTCGGTTTGGTGGGGTTTCGTCATGCGTGGGCGTGCCTTTTTGCTAACTGTGGACTCGATCGCCCTCCGCCAACGGTGAGGGCCTTGCTGTATCGTATCGGCCAAACCGGCCGTCAACTTGAATTGTGCTGCGGTTGGGTGCCCATCTGCACGCTATAGTGGGCGTCCGCTACTCCCTTCGCACGAACCCGTACCCGCCGTGAGCATCCAGATCGACGATTTCGCCGCCCCGCCCTCCAAGCGCATGGTGTCGGCTGCACCCACATCGCCCCAGGAAGAGGCAATAGAGCGCGCGCTGCGCCCCAAGCTGCTGGACGAATACGTAGGCCAGGCCAAAATTCGCGAACAGTTGGAAATCTTCATCAGCGCCGCCAAGATGCGCGGCGAGGCACTTGACCATGTGCTGCTGTTCGGCCCGCCAGGCCTGGGCAAGACCACGCTCAGCCATATCGTCGCCGCCGAGCTGGGTGTCAACCTGCGCCAGACCAGCGGCCCGGTGCTGGAAAAGCCCAAGGACCTTGCGGCGCTGTTGACCAACCTCGAAAAGAACGATGTGCTGTTCATCGACGAGATCCACCGCTTAAGCCCGGTGGTGGAAGAAATACTGTACCCCGCGCTGGAAGACTACAAAATCGACATCATGATCGGCGAAGGCCCTGCGGCTCGTTCCATCAAGCTCGATCTGCAGCCCTTTACCCTGGTCGGCGCCACTACCCGCGCCGGCATGTTGACCAACCCGCTGCGCGACCGCTTTGGCATCGTCGCGCGGCTGGAGTTTTATACGCCTGAAGAATTGGCCCGCATCGTCAAACGCAGCGCCGGGCTGCTGAAGGCACCGATGGATGCCGATGGCGGCTTCGAGATCGCCCGCCGGTCCCGTGGCACGCCGCGCATCGCCAACCGC
>JANXVI010000184.1 GCA_025351745.1 Rhodoferax sp. | reverse complement strand
AAGAACCTGTTCGACAAGGATCCTCCGTTCACCGCGGTGTACGACAGTGACACCGGTGCGGGAAGCTCATGGGAGCCTCGCGTTGCCGACCCACGGGGACGTTCAATCACTATGAATGCCAGCTACAAGTTCTGGTGAACGGAAGCGCCTAAAAAATGATCTGACAACGTTTTGGATGTGACTTCCAAATAGTCGAACCTTGCGCGGGTTCGTGCTTCATCTGAAAACTTACTCAAGACCCGCCGGTGCACACCAGGCGGGTTTTGCGTTTGTAGGTGGCGCGCAATAACCCAAGCGCATGTTCGTCAATTTCTACTCCCCGAGCCTACGAACGGGAGACGCCTCCGAATATATTGGAGATAGATGTGTGCGCAAGGATTTCTTAGGTATCAGCGACATCCGCACACTCGCGCCTAAAACATTGGGCTCAAACTCACCTTACCGACGCGCGGCGTTGCTACCGATGGGCCATCAATGACGTTTTAGCCCTGGCCGACTTGAGGCACCAAACCGATTTCTTTATCAAAGTGACTCAATCGCTGAGCACTTGTATCAAGGTACCGGGGCCACTTCGAGTCGCACTCAGCACCATCGGAATGTTATTCAAGCCAATGCTTTTAGCGGCTTTGGCCAAGTACTCACCACTGCCATATCGATCATCAGCCAATATGCCATCAATGCCGAAGAGCTTCATTGTCTCGATCGTAGTGGTCCATGGCTTCCCGTAAAACACCGGTTCCTGACCGAGACGGGTAATGTACTCATCCACTCCCAGTTCAGCAAATAGCTCTTTCTGCGCCAGCGTCTGAACGTCCCAGAGTTTGGATGGGGATGTGTTGTCTGCGTGGAAGGCCTCGTCCTCGATGGATACAGTCTCACCCAGAGACTTTGCTCTAACGATTCGAGACATCCGTTCCCTAAGTTCACGAAAATCTTTCTGCTCTGCTCCTCCATGCCAAATCACTAGTGATCCTGGGCGAATAATTTTCCCTTTTCCAGCGGGAAATACATAGTTAGCGCAGGAACTCATACACAGCCGATCCACCACTACCTCAACTCGGTTAGACCGCACCCACCGGCCTAACTGCACTCCTGCCAAAATGGAGCCGCCCTGAGACGTGATCATCAGTTCCTTAATGTTCTTGTCTTTAGCGGCGGAGATGAACTGGTCTACATCGGAATCTGTAAGCACCCCAACATAGTATGCGACCCCAGCAGCGGGAAACTGGTACTTCAGGCTTTCGGCAAGTGTGCTACTCGTTGAAACTGCAAACGTTACAGAAGTCAGTATTCGTAAAACCAGTTTCATTGGAAAGCTTTGATTCTTTGAGAACAAGCCCGAGAACAGGCCGTTTGTCATGGCAAATAAATGGCAGTTCGGATTCAGCTAAAACGGGATGCCGAGATTGGCATTTTACACACAACAACCCGTCGATATGTCCGACGGCTGAACAACGGTCGAGGTGAACTTACCACGAATTCCCTTCGCAGATTCGGACGCAAATAGCCGTTGTGGATAGACATCGCATTCCTACTCCCTCGGAACCCGTTTATCGGTACCAAGTGCGTTGATGCGTCCCACGCAAACTGCACTGCATAACCCCAGCGAATATCCGCCAAACACATGTGAATGTCCCGTTAGGGCTAACCCGGTTCAGGCAATGAATGCGCCCTGCTACCCTTGTCGGCTACCTTTTTGTTGTGTCTAAATCCGAGAAAATCCAATGATATTTCGTCGCACCCAGGTAGCGCTGGCTACCTCTTTCGCGCTCGCTGCACTGGCCTCGCCCGCAGCAGCACAGACCAGCAGCAAGCCTTTGGAAGCAGTGGTGGTTACCGGCATACGTGCATCGTTGGCCAAGTCCATCGAGACCAAAAAGAATGCCGATGCCAACGTGGAGGTTGTGACGGCAGAAGACATCGGCAAAATGCCCGACAAGAATATCGCCGACGCCCTTTCGCGCCTAACGGGCGTCAGCGTGCAAGCAGGTGCCGCCAACGCGATGGATGAGGCAGAGCGCGTGGCGATTCGCGGCACCAGCCCCAACCTGAATGTGTTCACCGTAAACGGCCACGACATCAGTTCAGGTGACTGGCACGTCGGCGACCAAGGGAGCTCCGGGCGCAGTGTCGGCTTTGGCCTGCTGCCATCGCAATTGATTGGCCAAGCTATCGTTCAGAAGACTGGTCAAGCCGATGCGGTGGAAGGCGGCATTGCGGGGTCGATCGACATGAAGTTGCGTCGTCCATTAGACTTTAGCAAGCCGTTGACCGGTGAGCTTGCGGTGGGTGCGGTGTATACCGATCATCCACAAAAAGTGGATCCTCAGCTGAGTGGGCTGCTTGCGTGGCAAAGCGAAGATAAGACCATAGGGATGATGGTGCAGGTGTTTTCGGAAGAGCGCCATTTGCACCACGACGGGCAGGAGGACCTTCAACCGTGGGACCGTCAGTGCCTCACAGGCGTCGGCTGCGGGTAACGCATCCTTGTCTGGCGCGCTGGACGCCAGTACTACGTGAATCTGCGCGCCAAGTTTTGATTGTTTAAATACGGCGCTTTCAAGGAAGGGTCCGGGTCTATGGTTGGCCCGTTTTAGGGGGGCACTTCGGTGCCCCTTTTTTTTGCGAAGGGGCAAGGTGCATCAACTGCTCACGTGCTACTGGAGTTGCAAGCCATCCAGACTCAAGGGGCTTGGACGTCCTGCAACCAGGTCAGCCACGATGCGCGCCGAACCAAACGACATGGTGAAGCCTAGTGCGCCGTGGCCCACGTTGAGCCATAGACCCGCAATCGGAGTTGCGCCCAGTATGGGAGCACCGGACGGGGTGGCCGGACGCAATCCGGCCCACTCGGCCGCCGCACCATAGCCAGCGGCCTGGGGAAATGTCTCGTTGACCGAGCGGTACAGCGAGGCCATGCGGGCTGGGTCTATTCGGGTGTCTTCGCCGACCAGGTCGGCCATGGCGGCGACGCGCAAGTCACTCCCGATTTGGGCGTACAGGATCTTCTTTTCGATGTCGGTCACGCTGACCACGGGTGGCTTGTGCTCAGGACCGATGGGAGCGGTCAGGCTGTAACCCTTCAACGGGTAAATCGGCAGGTGTATGCCCGCTGACAGGGCCAGCGTGCGGCTTTGCAGACCAGCAGCTATCACAAAAGCATGGGCCTCGAGGTTGCCCTGAGAAGTTTGGACCGCCACTGCCCGGCCGGCCCGGATGACGAAGCCTTGTGCGCGTGCATGCACGAAGCCCTTGAAGTGGGAGTGCGAGCGCAAACGTTCGGCCAATTGCAGAGACAGGGCGTAACAATCGGCAACCGCTTCGCCCGCGGTGAATACACCACCGGCCCACGGGACTGGACTGTGGGCCAAGGCGGGTTCGACACACGAGCATTCTTGGTAATCCAGAACCCTTTCCACATTGTGTGGGTCGCTTCGCAACCGGGATGCGACGGTTGCAAATTCTTTGGTGTCGCGGTAGATGACCAACTTGCCGGGTGTGCGCAGCGCCACACCCTCCAGCTCGGCGCGGGCATACAAGCCTGAAAACGACGCTTGACTGAACGCGCCCAAAGCCAGCAGACGCTGCGTCGTGCGGCGGTTGACAGAGCCGCGACAATTGCTGAGGAAGGATGCCAACCACACCCACTGGTGCAGACTCCATTCGGGCTTGAAACGCAAGGGGCCATCGGGTTCCAACAGCCATCGAAGGGCTTTTAGCGGAACCCCTGTGTCCGCCAGCGGCGATACATAGCGGTAACTGAGTTGCCCCCCGTTGGCACGGCTGGCACCCTGCGCCAGTGCAGATTCGCGTTCTACAAGGCTGACCTCAAACCCGGCCTCCAGCAAAGACCAGGCTGTGGTCAGTCCGACGACGCCCCCCCCAATAACCATCACATGCTGCATGTTCGCCCGTGTACAGATTTGATCAGGAGCGTAAGTTGTTTCAGCACAGGCAACCAATGAATGCACGCCTACGTGTCATAACCCGAGTCAATGGCCAGATGATCCAGGGCCCCGGGTTCAGCGCGGTCCACCACATCCCGAGTAGAAGCCGGTTCTTTTGATTTCAAAAGCCTTCCACAACAAAAATACCTTGTAGCCCTCGTGCAATATAGACTCTTTGCTACATAATATATAGCATGCGTAGTTGGCAACCCGTGCACACGCCAGCCCGTCGACAACGATGCCTCGTTCTAGCGTGACAGCACCTGGCGAATAGTCGCGCCCAGTTCTTCGGCTACAAATTTGGCAATATAAGCATCTGCCCCCACACTCTTGACATGGCCCTCGTTGGCCGAGCCCGTCAGCGAAGAATGGATGATGACCGGGATGCCTTTGAAGCGGCCGTCTTGCTTGATGTTGCGGGTCAATGTGAAACCGTCCATGACCGGCATTTCCAGGTCGGTCAACACTACGGCCACCTTGTCTTGTATGGTCTTGCCCTCGGCAATCGCCTTCTCGGTCATGGTCTCCAGCATGTCCCAGGCTTCCTTGCCGGTCTTGGTCATGACATACGGCACGCCCATGGCCTTGAGGCCCTGTTCGATCATCAGGCGCGCCACGGGCGAGTCGTCGGCTGCCAGAACCACGCTACCCGGGGGCAACTTGACGGCGCCTACCTTTGAGGCATCGACATCGGAGCTATGCTCCTGCGGCATGACATCGCGCAGGATCTGCTCTACATCCAGCACCTGGGCCAGCCGTGTGTTCTCGGCATTGCCGTCGAGCCGCGCAATGCTGGTCACCAGGCCGCCGCCACTGTTCTCGGCCGACAGCACATGCTTCCATTCCAGGCGCACGATCTCGTTGACCTCTTCCACGGCAAAAGCCTGTGTGGTGCGGGCAAACTCGGTGACCAGCAAGATGCCCAGGCCCTTGACCGGGTTGCAGCCCACGACCTTGGGCAGGTTGATGACGGTGATCATCTGGCCACGGATATTGGCCACGCCCATGACGGTAGGCGGCATATTGACCATGGCTGTGATCTCAGGCATGACCAGAATCTCGCGCACCTTGAACACGTTGATGCCAAACAACTCGCGCCGGTCGGTACCCGGTGCCTCACCCAGACGGAACAGCAGCAACTCGAACATGCTGTTGGAAGCCAGATTGGTCCGCTCGTCGATGTCCCGCATGGTGCTCATGGCGTGTTCCCCGATGTCAGTGGTGGTGGTTAAAGGGCTGAAACAATCCTGGTACTGCGACGCAGCATTAGCGATCATAGTAACGTTATCTGGTGGGTTTGGGCCACAAAACCCACAGCTGCAGCGGCTGGCGCAACCGCCCGGCCAACTCACCGGACTGCGCACCCCAGCCGACAAAATAGTCGGCCCGCACAGCACCGGTAATGGCGCTGCCAGTGTCCTGAGCCAGCACCAGCTTTTGCAGCGTGGTCTGGGGACCGGTAGAGGACAACCACAGTGGCGTGCCATACGGAATGCTGGTGGGGTCCACCGCGATGGAGCGCCCAGGTGTCAGCGCCACGCCCTGCGCACCGCGCGGACCATCGCTGGCCTCGCGTGCGGTAAGGACTTCTTCGCGGAAGAACACCACACGCGGATTGCTCCACAGCAGAGCCTGCTGGCGCTGCGGGTTCTGGCCCAGCCAGGCCTTGATGCCGGGCCACGATGCGTCGCGGATCAGGCCTTGGTCGAGCAACCAGCGCCCCACGCTGCGGTAGGGCTGGTCGTTGGTTCCGGCATAGGATAAACGTACCCAGCGTTCGCTACCGTCGGGCTGGGTGATGCGGATGCGCCCCGAGCCTTGAATCTGCAACATCAACGCATCAATAGGGTCGGCCAAATAGGCAATCACCTTTCCCTGCAACGCGGCCTGGGCTTCAGGCAGGGTATCCATCTCCTGCCGGGTGTACCACGGTTTGCGCTGTGCCAGCCCGGCGGGCGGCTGGTACAAAGGCACGCCGAAGTTGGCATTGGGCAGGCGGCTGGCTTCGAGCGCTGGTTCATAGTAGGCGGTCAGCAATCCGGTAGCTTCGCCCTGCACGGTCTCCACGCGAAGGGGCTGCAGGCGCTCTTGCATCCAAGCGCGCTGCTCGTCCGGGTTGCCAATGCTCAGACGGCGCACGTCAGCACACAGTCGGGCAAACGCCGCGACGGGACGCTCGCAACTCTTGATCCACGCGTTCCAGGCTTCAAACAGGCTGTCATCGGCAAAGCCCGGCAAATCGCTCCACGCCGCTGGCACCCAACGGCCCTTGGACGGGTTCAGCGTGCCGGGCACATCGATCGGTACGTTGCTACGGGCAGGCTCGGTCCGCGGCGGGGTCTGGGGTGCAGGGGCATATAACGGCGCGCTGCCGCAGGCCACCAGACTTCCTACAATCAGGGCCAACCACCCACAGGCCAGGAGCCGTTTCACGATGTCATTGCTATTGCTGGAGGCCCTGGGCGCAGGGATGCTGTTCATTGGAATCATCTGGTGGACCATGTTTTCGGGACGCAAGAATGGTGAACTGCCGACAGAACCGCCTGCTGAAACAACACGCGCTGCGTCCGCCCCGGGAGAGGTCCAGCAAGCAGCTCCAGCCGACGACTTAGGTAAAAACAGCCGCTAGCCCTCGTGGAATATGTCTTAAGCACTATATTTTTCATAGCGCCCATTAGATGCCCCGCTGCCGCACAACTACAGCAGCCGGTGCTGCAGCGCCGGCAACTGGGCGCGACACTTTGCCAGCGTGTGCGGGTCCAGATCGGCGCACACCACACCGGCACCTTGCGCCCGCTGCGCGAGGATCAAGCCCCAAGGGTCGATAACCATCGATTGCCCCCAAGTGCGCCGACCATTGGGGTGCTCACCGCCCTGGGCAGCAGCAGCCACGTAGGCCAGGTTCTCAATGGCACGCGCGCGCAGCAAAACCTCCCAATGCGCCTGGCCGGTGGTATGGGTGAAGGCGCTTGGCACCAGCAGAAGGTCCACACCCTCGCGCGCATAGCCGCGGTACAGTTCGGCAAAACGCAGGTCGTAGCACACACTCAGACCCACCTGCCAGACGTGGCCATCCCTTGACGGCAACGCGAAGCGGGTCGGGTGCGTACCCGGGTCCAACACGCGTGATTCGTCATACGACTCGACACCGTTGTCATAGCGGAACAGGTGCATCTTGTCATATCGCGCGACGCATGCGCCTTCGGGGTTGAAGACCAGTGCGCTGTTGTAGACGCGTTCGGGGCTGGAGGCCGCAAGCGGCAAGGTACCACCCACCACCCACAGGCCCAGCGCACGGGCAGTGTCTGCCAGAAAAGTCTGGATCGGGCCGCTGCCAAACGCCTCCTGGATGGTCAGCTTGTCCGCATCGCGATGGCCTATCAGGCAAAAGTATTCTGGCAGCACAACCAGCTCAGCGCCTTGCTGCGCGGCCTGTTCCAGCAAACCACGGGCCTGCAGCAGGTTCTGCTCCAGATCGCCGGTGGACACCATTTGTAGGGCGGCTATCTTCATTTGGGTTCCTCGGATTTGCTTGCGCGGCTGCCCGACTTGCGCTTCACCTCAGTGATTTGTGGGTCGAGCCAGCTGCCGTCGATGGTGTATTCATGTGTGTTGGCTTCGATCAAGGGTCGGCGTAAGACCAGTTGCGCCAGAAAGGTACCTAACCCGATGACCGGGTTCAGGTAACCGGCAACGAGGGCCGCGGTGCCGGCGTCGAGTTCAGGGACGATCAATACCTTGATTTTCTGGGTTTCTTGCGCTATGTCGGCCTGCCCTTCCATGGCAACCAGGGCGTTGACGCCTTTCATCTGCAGATTGCTGGTGTGGGCAATGCCTTGCGCAATCGACACGTCACCGCGAAAAAAATCAAAGGAAAAGCCTTCGCTGAACACGTCCCTGAAATCCAGCGCCAGCCGCCGTGGCAGCGACTGCAGGCTCAGCACGCCCAGCAGTTTGGCTATGCCGGGGTCCTTCTTCAGGAACTGGCCATTCTCCACGCTAATGTTGAAGTTGCCCGACAGGCTAGGGTAGTCCAGCGTGATGGGGGAGCCGAGCCAAGCCACTTGGCCCTCCACCTTGCCCGGGCCCTTGCGCACCACGCCCTTCATGCCAAAGCGGTCCAGCAACGCACCTGAGTCACGGATGTCGAGCTTGAAGTTCATCACAGTACGGCGGCGCTCCTTGATGCTGCGCCCGGCCACGGGGCCCGCCTGTGCATTGATATTGGTCCAGTTGCCATTGGCTGTCAACGCAGCTTCGGGTGTGGTGATGTTGAAGCGATTCAAGCGCCATTCACGCGGCACGTCGCGCGACACCGCCGACGCGCTGGCACCCACGTTGACCGCGTCGATCTCGACTTTGCCCAGCTTCTTGCCACGCAGCTCAAAGTCTTCGACCACAATGTCCAACGCCGGAATGCTGGCGGGCTGCTCGTCCAACACGCTCTCCATATCTTGTGCCGTACTCTGGGCAATCACCAAACGGGCCAACCTGGCGTACAGGCGCCCGGCATTCGCGCCTGATGATGGGCGGTATTCCACATACCCATTGATCTCTGACGCATCCATGTTGGCCCGCCACAGCAGCCCGTCGCGCCCACCCCCGACAATGACGTTATTCAGCTTGCGCCCACCCACGGTAAGTTCGCGCGCGCGCAATGCCACGCTGGTGGGTAGATAGCCCATGCTGACGGGACTAGTACTGACATTGCTACTGGTTGCCGCAATGGTCGTAGCCGACAGGTCTGCCCCGGCGGCGCGCGACAAAATGTCGGTCCACGCATCGACATCGATACTCGCCACATTGACGTTGGCCACGACACCTTCCGTCGGCAAGGGCGCCGATTCATCGGCCGCCAAGCCCACGGCCAGTGCGCCGCGCAGCACACGGGCCTCGGGGCCCGATGCATCGCGCACGTACACCACGCTGACCAGTTTTCCCACCTCCAGTTGCAACTGGTCTTGCAAATGGATGCCTCCGTCACTGCCCACGCCCAGGGATGCCTTCACCGCCGAAGTCTCCACGCGCAAGGGCAGCGGCGTGTCCGCCGTTTTGGCAAAAGGCGCGGGTAGATTCAGAGCCATTCCCACCAAATTGCTGTTGATCAGCAGCTCGGGTATGCCCGCCCGAAAACCCAGCGTGGCGGTATACGCCGCCGTGCCGTTGGCGTACGCGGCCAGCCGGCCTGCAAATCCCAATTCGCGGGCCTGCCGCAAGCCTTCGGCTGTAGCCGTTCCCTGCAGGCGCAACTGCTGGGGCCCGCCGGCCTTGCCACCCATTCCCCCCTCTAGACGCACATCGCCACCGAGCGCCCGGGCCTGCGCGCCAGCCAGCGAAAAACCGGTTTCAGAAAAATTTATGGTCCCGCGCGCACGTGTCAGGCGCGGCGTGTCCGGTGTAATTTGTATGTCGTTGCCACCCAGCGCGATGGTGCCCCGCACCGTGGCATGGTCCACCGCAGCAATCGGCAATGCGAGCTTGAATTTGTAGTCAGCCGGACCACTAGCCGTGGCATGTTCGAGTGGCTTGCCCATCAGCGCGTTCAGTGGCGATGCGTTGACAAAACCCAGCACGTCGGCCAACGGCCCTTGGGCCTCTGCCACGACGGACACAGTCGCTCCGTGGTACAGGCTGTCCACCGTCCCGTCGACCTTGGTGATGCGCAGGCCTGTGGCGCCCTTCAGGTTGCCGGTGGCGCCCTTGACCTGCAGTACCGAGCGGTCTATGACCAGTTCTCCCGACAAGTCGGTCAGTGCCGGCCATTGCGGCGCGTCTTTGGGTAACAAAATGCCCGGCACATAGGAAAAAGTTGCTTTGTGAATGTCTGCCGAAATGCGGAAGTCGCCCTGTTTGGCCGTCGCAAACGGGAAGTCGTGCAGATGGCCCTTGACCTTGAATTTGACCGACGACGCGGTACCGGCCGTGACGGCTTCGCGAACGTACTCCCGCACGTTCTGCGGAATACCCAGCGGCAAATAGCGGTGCACCTTGGTGGCGTCGGCACGGCTCATCGTGCCTTGCAAGTCCAGAATTCCCGGAAAGCGGGAAGCGGTTTGCCCCGCCTGGTTTGCACCGGGCGCTGCGCTGACCGGTGCTGTCTGCCATTTGAGCTGCAGCTCGCCCTGGGCATCGGCATTGCTGAAACGCAGACTGGGCAAGCCCACGCTGATCTGACCGTTGTCGATCTTCCACTGCACATCACCATTCAACTGGTCCAGGGGCAATATGGCTTCCTCAAAAACACCGGGCAGATCGAGTGCGCCGGTCCGCATGGCGATCGTCGCGCGTCCGCCGGACTGGTTGATGTCGAAATCAATATCTGCCCCCCTGAAACCGGGGCGTGCACCTGCACCAACGGACCGCGACGCAATCTCCAGTTGCGCCACGTGCCCCTTGGCAGAAAACCGGGTCGGCTCTTCAATCGGGCCCAGCCAGTTGCCCTGAAGCTGTTCAACCAGTCCCTTGGGCGCCAACTGCACCAATTGACCGCGGACTGCTTCGTTCAGCGGCAATCGGTTGGCAATCTGCGTCATGGCGGCCAAATCCAGTTTGTCGGCCACCAGCTCCCCACTCTGCGGCTTGTTTTTGTCGCCGGCCAAGAGGGTTAGTCGCACGTTGCCGCCGGGCCAATGAAGACCGTCATCGGTCTGGAATTGCAGCGCCTTGGTTGAAAATTCGATGCCGCCGTCGATGGTCTTGGCGCCCAGCCGCCCACTGATGCCGCGCAAGACCAGGGCCTCCAATTTGGGATTGACCGTGACCTTGACGCCATCGAGCGCAAGGTCGGCCGTGGCACCGGTAATGCTGCCGCGGGCTACATCCACCCAGGCGCGCACGGCGCCGACGCCTTGTTCCAAGTTGACGCCCAAGTCGGCATAAAGACGCAGTTGCGCCAGGTCCACCTGTGCGAAGTTGGCGTAGATCTGGCCTTCCCAGTCCTTCCAGTCGCTGGCGCGGCGACTGAGCAAGCGCTGCTTGAAGATGCCCGACACACTCAAGCGCTCGCCCCAATGCGCGGGCGGGTTGGCGTCCAACCGCACGGAGTGGGTGCGGTGCTGGTTGCGCAAGACCCAGTCCACATCGGTCAGTGCCAACGGCGGCACATTGCGCATCTCGTCGGTCCAGGTCACTGTCCCGTGGCGAATCACCAATTCCGGCTGCGACATGACCCAGTCCGCACCGGTACTGTCAGCGCTATCGCCCTTGGGCAGGGGCAAGCCCGCTACCCAGATGCGCCCGTCTGCAGAACGGCGCACGTCCAGCTCGGGTCGGTCCACCGTCAGTTGCTCGAAACCCAGCCCCATCAACGAGCGTGCGGACAATGCCGCCATTACCGACGGCAATTTCAAGGCCTCACGCCCCTGGCTGTCGAGCATGCGCACGTCGTTGAGCTCCAGCGAAGGAATCAGGCCATTGGAACGTGCCACGATCGCGCCAATGCGCACCGTTACCCCCAACACGCGAGAGACCTGCTCCTCCAGCATTGGGCGGAAATCTGCGATTCGCGGCACAATCACAAAATGAAGCGCGCCCCAGACTATGAACAATGCCATCCATATTGATGCCACCACCCAAAAAGCTGTGCGCACAACAAACGCACCGGCCCTGAGAACGCGCGATGGGTTTGGGGTCAGTTGAGTCATCGTAGTTGGAACACCATGTCAGGAATTATGACCCGCAATGGACCGCCTGACCTGGCTGAGGGTTCCCGCTTTACGCAACGTATACGCCGCCGTTACGCCCAGCAATTAGCGCTGCTGCATGCGGGTGCCCCCACCAGGGACAGCATGCATGCACTGTTCCTGGCGTTGCGTGCTGAGGGCGCCGACACCGGAGCGGCTCTGCGTACGGTGCGGCAGTTGGTCGTGGAGCGCCTGGTCTGCCTTGATTGCAATGAGGGTGCAGCCCTGGCCACCATTACCGCCGCCATGACCAGCCTGGCCGAATGCGCACTGGATGCCGCCTACCAGGAGAGCAGCCGAATGCTGGATGCGGTCCACGGGGCACCGATGTCCGCGCCGGGCACGCGGGCCGACCTGTGCATCGTCGGCATGGGCAAGCTCGGCGCGCGCGAACTCAATGTCTCCAGCGACATCGATCTGATCTACATCTACGACCAGGACGGCGAGACCGTGGGTAACGCCGAAGGGCGCGGGCGCATCTCCAACCAGGAGTATTTCGGCAAACAAGTGCGCGCCATCTACGCACTGGTGGGCGACACTACCGAACACGGTTTTGTTTTCCGCGTTGATCTGGCCCTGCGTCCCAATGGCAATTCGGGGCCGCCCGTGGCATCTCTGGGGGCACTGGAAGAGTATTTCCATGTGCAAGGCCGCGAATGGGAACGGTTTGCGTGGTTGAAGAGCAGAGTGGTAGCGCCCAGCCAGGCCATCCGCTCCAATTGCGCACAAGGCCTGCGCAGCGTGGTGTCGTCCTTTGTCTTCAGGCGTTATCTGGATTACAACGTCTTTGATGCGCTGCGCGTACTGCACCGCCAGATCCGTGACCACGCTACCAAGCGCAGCGCTGGCAAGCCCGAACGCAGCAACGATGTCAAGCTGTCGCGCGGCGGCATACGCGAGATCGAATTCACCGTGCAATTGCTCCAGGTGGTGCGCGGTGGCCAGTTCCCGGAGTTGCGAACCCGGCCCACGCTCAGCGCGCTGCAAAGGTTGGTAGCCGCCGGATTGATGCCCCAGGACACGGCCGATGCGCTGGCACGGGCCTATGTTTTTCTGCGGCAGGTCGAGCATCGCATCCAATACCTGGACGACCAGCAAACCCATATTTTGCCGACCGCCGACACCGATCTGGGGTGGATTGCGCAGACACTGGGCTTTGCCAATGCTTGCGCTTTTCTGCACGAACTCGACAGCCACCGGGAATTGGTGGCGCAGGAGTTTGACGCCCTGCTGGGTGGCGCACACAAGGAGTGCCGGGGTTGCAATGGTGCGGCAACTGCGCCTGGCGTCAATGATTTCGACGAACTGCTGGCCGCGTTGAGCGGCGAGTTTCGCGCGCGCATTCTGCCCTGGCGCGAACACCCGAGGGTGCTGGCCCTGCGTGAAGAATCCCGCGCCCGGCTGTCCCGTCTGGTGCTGCGCACGGCGCAGTGGGTGACCGATGGCAAGGTCACTGAAGAGGCCGCTGTGCGTCTGGCGGACTGGATCGAACCGCTGCTGCGCCGTGACAGCTATTTGGCGCTGCTGCTGGAGCGCCCCAATGTGCACCAGCGCCTGCTGCACATGCTGGGTGCCGCACGCTGGCCAGCCCGCTACCTGCTAAAGCATCCCGGAGTGATCGACGAGTTGGCAGGTAGCAGCATGTTAGACGAGCGCTTTGAGCCCAGGGAGTTTGAATACGAATTGGACCGGCGCTTGGCATCTTTGCAAGGCACGGGCGAGGACGACGACGAAACCTTGCTGAACCTGCTGCGCCGCGCCCACCACGCGGAGGTTTTCCGCATACTGGCGCGCGACGTGGAAGGCCGCCTCGGCGTGGAAGAGGTGGCCGATGACTTGAGCGCACTGGCCGACGCCGTGCTGCGCATCACCACCCGCTGGTGCTGGGACAGACTGAAGAATCGCCACCAGGCTGATTGCCGTTTTGGCATCATTGCCTACGGCAAGCTGGGTGGCAAAGAACTGGGCTACGGCAGCGATCTGGATATTGTGTTCGTCTACGACGATGAGGATGAATGCGCCGGCGAAGTCTATGGCGCCCTGGTGCGCAAGTTGATCAACTGGCTGACCGTGAAAACCGGCGAGGGCGATTTGTACGAAATTGACACCGCCTTGCGACCCAATGGCAATTCTGGCCTGCTGGTCACCAGCTTTACTGCCTATTCCAACTACCAACAGCAGCGCGGCAGCAACACGGCCTGGACCTGGGAGCACCAGGCCATGACCCGCGCTCGTTGCGTACTGGGCGACGCAGGCCTGCAAGCGCGCTTTGACGCGGTGCGTGCATCTGTCATAGGAGCCCCACGCGACAGCCTGGGCCTGGGACTTGAAATAGGCAGCATGCGCGCCAAGGTACGCGCAAGCCACCCGGTGCGCGGCGCGCGGTTCGACGTCAAGCACAGCCCGGGCGGCATGGTGGACGTTGAGTTTGCAGTGCAGTTTTTGGTGTTGTCCCAGGGCTGCAAACATCCCGAATTGCTAGCCAATGTCGGCAACATCGCATTGCTGCTGCGCGCCGAGGCCTGCGGCTTGTTGCCGGTAGGTGTGGGTGACAGCGCCGCACTGGCCTACCGCAAGTTGCGCCAGATCCAGCACCGCGCGCGCCTCAACGAAGAGCCTACGCAAGTTGAGCCTGACCAGGTGCTGCAAGAACGCGCCGCTGGCTTGGCTTTGTGGTCAGCGGTGTTTGAAACGGCTGCCGTCGCTGAGCCCACGCCGCGCAACGAACGACTAGTTGACTGACCGGATCTTTTTCACCAACGCTGTGGTGGAGTATCCCGCCACAAAGGGCAGGGCCATGGCACGGCCGCCCCAGGATTCGACCAGTGCGGTTTCTGGCAGCACAGCCATGTCGTAGTCACCGCCCTTGACCAAAATTTCGGGACGGATCTCTTGAATCAATTCCACCGGCGTGTCTTCGTCAAACCAGGTCACCAGACTGACTGCCTCCTGGCTCGCGATGACGACGGCGCGGTCAGCCTCCTTGTTGAGAGGCCTGTCGTCGCCCTTGCCCAGGCGGTGCACCGAGGCGTCGGTATTCAGCGCCACGATCAGGCTTCCACCTAGCGCGCGCGCCTGCGCCAGATAGACAACGTGGCCACGGTGGATCACGTCAAACACGCCGTTGGTGAACACCCAGGGCTTTGGCAGTCGGCTCAGTTGCACAGGCAAGTCTTCGCGCGGGCATATCTTGGTCAAAAACGCCGGAGAGGTGTCGTGGGGATCCATGGGTGCCATGCTATCAGGCGGCAGGGGCGCTCAAGACTGGTGCAATTGTGCCGATCTGACAATGCATAATTACTTGGTATCTATGCACCTTGTTCCTGTTAGCGTTGAATCCATACGCATCAACCAGCCCCTGCCTTTTCCCTTGATGGACAAGAATGGAGTTCTGTTGGCCAAGCGGGCCTTCGTCATCGATTCAAAAGAATATCTGGCGGATATCGCGCAGCGCGGGGGAGGTCTATTTATCGACGTCGCCGACTCCGAAGCCCACCATCGGGCCTATGTGGAGCGCCTGCACAACCTGGTGCGTACCGGCAAGTCACTGGGCGAAATAGCCGATGCCAAGATCACCGGTGAACTGCTGGGCACCCGCAACGCACAGGATGACGAACACGCCGATTGGCTGGACCTGCAGATACAGGCCAATGCCTTGCTGCGGGACAACCAGCCAGCCTTCTTCATGGAAAAACTGGAGCGGGTGCACAGTCAATTGAGCCGCCACTCCCGACGCAACCCAGATGGCACGCTGTTCGCGCTGATCCACCTGTCCGCAACGGAAGTGCGGATGTACAGCGCCACCCATGCCATGCTCGTCAGCGTGATGTGTAGCCTGGCGGCACGCGAAGTGCTGAAGTGGCCGGCCGAACAAGAAGCCTCGCTGTGCAAGGCGGCTTTGACCATGAACTTGAGTATGACTGGGCTGCAAGACCAATTGACCAAGCAGGTCGAATTGCCGTCGCCGGTGCAACGCCAGGCGATTGATGGTCATGCCGCCAAGTCTGCCGAGATGCTGAAGGAGATGGGCGTAACCGATGCGCTGTGGCTCGAGGCCGTGCGCGACCACCACACCCAGACACCTGGTACGCTGAAGACCCGTCCACCGGCGCAGCAGCTAGCGCGCCTGATCCAGCGCGCCGATATGTTCGCCGCGCGCTTGGCACCGCGGGCCTCGCGGGTCCCTATTTCACCGGCGGCCGCTATGCAAGCCTGCTACTTTGACGAAAACCGCCAGGTGGACGAGACCGGCGCTGCGCTGATCAAGGCTGTGGGCATTTACCAGCCAGGCTCTTTTGTTCGCCTGGCGACCGATGAGGTGGCGGTGGTCATCAAACGCGGGCTCAACACCAGCACCCCGCGTGTTGCGGTGTTGATCAACCGCAGCGGCATGCCGACGATGGAACCCACCATTCGCGAGACCAGCACCCGCGATTTCAGGATCGTGGCCAGCGTGCCCCATCGCGAGGTCAAGGTTCAGATCAATCTGGAGCGCCTGATGCCGCTCACCGCAATGCCCTCGTCCGACCGCCCCTGGTAGTCGGCCCGGCAGGCACGCAGTTTGGCGCGCGCAACCCTTTGATAAGCAACCTATATCCACATTCAAGTTGTGGGTAAAAACTTCTTTGGGCGATAAGTTACTATACAGTCACAAAATTACCAATTAGTTTTACCCGTAAATTTAGTCGTGACTTATCCGTTTTGTTCAGCCCCATGAAAATCGCCATCATCGGTTCCGGTATCTCCGGCTTGGGTGTGGCCCATGCCTTGCGCGGCCAGGCGGAACTCAGCGTGTTTGAGGCGGGCAGCTACTTCGGTGGGCACACCAACACCGTCGATTTGACTCTGCCTACGCGTACGGGCGTGAACCAGACCTTCGGCGTCGACACCGGTTTTCTGGTGTTCAACGAGCGCACCTACCCACAATTGATCCAGCTGTTTGCCGATCTGCAGGTGCCAACCGCGCGCTCTGATATGTCGTTCTCGGTGCAAGTACCCGGTGCCCCGGGCGAGTCACCTTTGGAATGGAGCGGCTCCTCGTTGAACACGGTATTCGCGCAGCGCCGCAACCTGCTCAACCCGCGCTTCTTGCGCATGCTGCGCGACGTCATGCGCTTCAACCAGTTGTGCACTGACATGGCATTGCGCAACGCAGAGTCCGAACTGATGCAGCCGCTGTCGGCGTTTTTGGACCAGCATCGCCTGTCGAGCGAATTCAGTGCCTGGTATTTTTTGCCCATGCTGGGCTGTATCTGGAGCTGCCCCACCGACCAGATGCTGCAATTTCCAGTGGCCACCATGATCCGCTTTTGTCACAACCACGGCCTGATCCAGGTCAGCAACCGCCCCCAATGGTGGACAGTGGCCGGTGGCGCACGGCACTACGTGGAAAAAATCGTGGGCCAGATTGCCGATAAACGCCTGAACACGCCGGTGCAACGCATCACCAGGGACGCCCAAGGCGTATCCATCCACGCCAACGGTCAGACCGAGCGCTTTGACAAGGTGGTGTTAGCCTGCCATTCGGACCAGGCGCTGGCTTTGTTGGCCGAGCCCAGCCGCATCGAACAGCAGACACTGGGCGCCATACGCTACCAAGCCAACCGCGCCGTGTTGCACACCGACACGTCGGTACTCCCCCGCGTTCGCCGCGCCTGGGCTGCCTGGAACTACCAACGTGCGAGCCATACCGGGCGCGATGCTGCGCAGGTCTGCCTGCACTACTTGATCAATATGCTGCAGCCCGTGCCCTTTGAGCAGCCGGTGGTGGTGTCGCTAAACCCTGTGGTCGACATAGACCCGGCCCATGTACATGCCAGCTTTGACTATGCCCACCCGGTGTTCGATGTGGCGGCTATCCGCGCCCAGGGCCAGGTCGATGCGCTGCAAGGCCTGCAAAACAGCTACTTCTGCGGTGCCTGGACTGGCTATGGCTTCCACGAAGACGGTTTGAAATCGGGTTTGGGCGTGGCGCGCCGCCTGCAAGCCGAATTGCAACGGGCGCCATAGCCTGCCCACCCATCGCCTCACGCACCATGGAACAGCCCCACGCACCCTGCGCGCCTCCAGCGCCAATGGCTTTGCCAGCAGTTCCGATGATCGGATTTGGCCAGGTGCGCCATACACGCCTGGCGCCGGTGCGCAATGCGTTTAACTACGGCACGTACTTCCTGATGCTGCCCATGCGCAGCCTGCGCAACCTAGGCAGCACCGCGCTGGCCTGCAACCGCTTCGCTGCGCTAAGCTTTTACGACGCCGACCATGGCGATGGCCGCGGCCCGGAACAAGGCGGAGCGCTGGCCTGGTTGGACGCCTTGCTGGGCAGCGAGGGCATTGGAAGTGCGCACACCGATGTGCACGCCGACCCGGCCGATGGCGAGGTCTGGCTGCACTGCTACCCGCGCGTGCTGGGCCACACCTTCAAACCGGTGAGCTTCTGGTACTGCCACCGCAAGGACGGCACGCTGCGTGCGATTGTCGTGGAGGTCAACAACACGTTTGGCGAGCGGCACTGCTACCTGCTGGACCATCCGCAGTTTGGCGCGGAGCAGCGTGCCGACAAGGTCTTCCATGTGTCGCCTTTTGCACCCGTGGAAGGAGGCTACCGCTTTCGCTTCATGTTCACCCCGGACCGGCTCCACACGGTGGCTCGCGTCGATTTTGACGACGCCAACGGCCCGTTGATTGAGACCAGCGTCAGCGGCCAACTGGAGCCGCTGACCCGCCAATCCGTGCGCCACGCGCTGTGGCATTACCCCGCCATGACGGTGGGCGTTGTGCTGCGCATCCATTGGCAGGCCATCAAGCTGTTGTGCAAAAAGACGCCATTTTTTGGCAAGCCCGTGCCACCCAAACACTTCACCACCCGCTGACCTGAGCCCACACCATGAACACCGCAACAGCACCCACCACCTTCTCCATTCCCCGGGGTACGCCGGCGGCTGCACGCACCGTGTTGCGCCTGCTGCAAAACCTGCGCCATGGCACACTGACATTGCAGTTTCCGGACGGCAGCATGCAACGTTTTGGCAAGGGCGAGATGCCCCACGCCACGCTGAACCTGCACAACTGGAATGTCTGCGGCGCAGCGCTCAAATCGGGCGACATCGGCTTTGCCGAATCCTTTATCGCCGGTGACTGGAGCACGCCCAACCTGGTAGACCTGTTGCGGGTGCTGGTGAAAAACCGCGCCGAAGTCGAGAGCGTGATCTACGGCACCTGGGCAGGGCGACTCTTGTACCGCGTCAAACACCTGCTCAACCGCAACACGCGCAACAACAGCCAGAAAAACATCCACGCCCATTACGACTTGGGCAACGCGTTCTACCGCCTGTGGCTGGACGAGACGATGAACTACTCCAGCGCACTGTTCCACGGAGACTTCACGCAGACGATGGCGCAAGCCCAAAAAACGAAAGTACGCCGCGCGTTGGACCAGGCGCGTGTCAAGGCGGGCGACCGGGTATTGGAAATCGGCTGCGGTTGGGGCGCACTGGCCGAGATGGCGACGGTAGAACGCGGTGCTTTTGTGACGGGCGTAACCCTCAGCAGCGAACAATTGATCTCGGCCCAGGAGCGGCTGCACCGCCTGGGTGTGCCACGCTTGGGCAACGCCCGGCCGCTCGAAGGTGCGAGGGGTTCCACAGGAGGCGCAGTAGCCTACGAAGCGGCAAGCGTGGGGGCATGTGACCTAAGGCTACAGGACTACCGCGACATCGACGACGCGCCGTTTGACGCCATCTGCTCGATTGAAATGGTCGAAGCCGTGGGCCGCGAATACTGGCCCACCTACTTCGCTGCCGTCTCCAAATTGCTCAAGCCCGGAGGCTATGCCTGCTTGCAAAGCATCGTTATCGATGACACATTGTTCGAACGTTATGTGGGTTCCACCGACTTCATCCAGCAGTACATCTTTCCCGGTGGCTGCTTACCATGCCCGCGTGAATTCCGCCGTCAGGCCCAGGCTGCGGGTTTGGAAGTAATCGAAGAACTGGCGTTCGGTCGCGACTATGCCGAAACGCTCAAGCGCTGGCGTGAAGATTTCATGGCCCAGCGCGCTCAAGTGCTCAAGAAGGGCTTTGATACACGCTTCCTCCATATCTGGGAGTTCTATTTGGCCTACTGCGAGGCGGCCTTCATGGAAGACAACATCGATGTCGTGCAATACACGTTGCGCAAGCCCGCTGCCTGAGGCGGGCAAGGCCCACTTACCACCACATAGGCGATCCACCCCATGCTGAACCGCCGTACCATGGTTCTTGCGAGCGCTACCACGCTCAGCCGGCTTTCCTTGGTAGCGCTCGGCGCTCCGGCCATGGTGGAAGCGCAGGAGTCGGGGCCTGGGTCAAGCCCCTTGGTGGCACCACCGGAGCTCGCGACCGAGCTGCCCGTCGCGCAATGGGTGGGCACTGCCCGCATGCGTTACTTCACCTTCAACGTCTATGACGCATCGCTGTGGGTGGCGCCGGGTTTCAGTGCGCGCCGCTATACGCAATCGGTATTGGCGCTGCAATTGCGCTATTTGCGCAACCTGGATGGCCACGCCATTGCCCAGCGTTCGCTGGAGGAAATGCGCAAGTCGGCAACCTTGGCGCCAGTGCAAGAGCAACGATGGCTGGCCGCGATGCAAGAGGCGTTTCCTGATGTCAAAACGGGTGATCGGCTTACCGGGCTGCACCAACCCGGCGTGGGTGCCCGTTTTTGGCTCAACGGCGTGGCCCGGGCCGTAGTGGCCGACCCGGATTTCAGCCGCGCGTTCTTCGGTATCTGGCTGGCCGACTCCACCAGCGAACCCCGCCTGCGCGCCGCCTTGCTGGCCCACGCCGCCCCATGAGCGCCGCGAGCCCCATTGCCGCTGCAGCCTTCACCTGGCGCCAGGGCTGGCGCTATGGCTTGATGGGCCTGCCACTAGCGTTTGTGGCGCTGCCGCTGTATGTTCTGCTGCCTAACCATTACGCGCGCGCCTTTGGCGTGCCGCTGGCCAGCCTGGGCCTGCTGCTGCTGGGGGCCCGCTTGTTCGACGCAGTGATCGACCCGCTGTTGGGGCGCTGGAGCGACGGGCTCTTTACACGCTCGGCTGCGGTTGTTTTGCGCTGGGCGGCCGTGGCTGCAGTTGCGCTGGGCCTGGGTTTTACTGCATTGTTCTTCCCACCGGTGCGGGCCTTGCAACCGGTGCTGCTATGGGCGGCGGCCGCGCTCGCGCTGACTTATGCCGCCTACAGCGCCTTGAGCGTGTTGCACCAGTCCTGGGGCGCGCGGCTGGGTGGCGACGAAGTGCAGCGCAGCCGCATCGTCGCGTGGCGTGAAGGCTTGGGCCTGCTGGGTGTCGTCATTGCATCAATCAGCCCTGTAGCCCTCGGATTACCTTGCACTACCGCTCTGCTTTTTATAGCATTGATGTTGGCTTGGCTGGGTTGGAGCAAGGCACCAGCCCCACCACTTGCTCTGTCGCCCGCCCAGCATCGCACGGAGATCGGTAGTGGAAGCGCTGTCGTCTATCCCTCGGCGCGCTCCAGCATGACCCTGCCCTTCACACGCCCCGGTTTTCGTGCGCTGCTAGCCGTGTTTGTCGTGAACGGCATTGCCAGCGCCCTGCCGGCCACGCTGTTGCTGTTTTTTGTACAAGACCGTTTACAGGCCCCGACGTCTTGGGAACCTTTGTTTTTGGGCGTTTACTTTGTCTGCGCTGCGTCGGCCATTCCGCTGTGGTTGCGGCTGGTGGGGCGAATCGGCCTTGCGCGTACCTGGGGGCTGGGGATGCTGCTTTCCATCGCTGTATTTGCCTTTGCGCTGGCGCTGGGTGCCGGGGATTTGGCTGGATTTTTGCTGGTCTGCGCGTTGTCGGGCGCCGCACTGGGGACCGATCTGGTGCTGCCCGCTGCGCTTTTGGCGGGCACCATTGCCGACAGCGGCGACCGCGGCCAGGCGGAGGGCGCGTACTTTGGCTGGTGGAATTTTGCGACCAAGCTCAACCTGGCGCTGGCCGCCGGCGTCGCGCTGCCGGTGCTGGGCGCGCTGGGCTATGTGCCCGGCACGCGCGACCCCCAGGCCTTGCAAGTGCTGAGCATGGCCTATTGCCTGTTGCCATGCGCGCTGAAGCTGCTGGCAGCCCTGCTTTTGTATGGATTCATTTTGCGGAGAACTTCATGATGAAACGGCGATTGATCCTAGCCCTTGCTGGCGCCAGTTTTGCACTTCTTTTGGGGGGTTGCGCGACCCAAAACATAGACGACTATGCCAACCAGCAACCCAGGCTGGACTTGCAGCAGTACTTCAACGGCACGCTGGACGCCTATGGCGTGTTTACCGACCGGTCGGGTTCCGTCGTCAAACGCTTTACCGTGCTGATGCTGTGCAGTTGGACCGGGGACGAGGGCGTGCTGAACGAAGACTTCAGCTACTCCGACGGAACCAAACAAACCCGCATCTGGCACCTCAAACAGCTCGGCAATGGCCGCTTCGTGGGCCGTGCCGACGACGTAGTTGGTGAAGCAATGGGCGAAAGCCGTGGCAATGCCTTCCACTGGTCCTACACGCTGCGCCTGCCGATTGGAGAACAGCCGAGCGACGCCGGACCGCCCCAAGGCGCGAGTGCCCCGGTGCGCAGCGACCCCTCCGGAAGTGGGGGCAGCGCACCCCGCGAGGCGGCAAGCGTGGCGGCACGGGTTATCGACGTCCAGTTCGACGACTGGATGTACCTGGTGAGCGACAAGGTCATGCTGAACAAGGCCGCCATGTCCAAGTTTGGCATGCGCTTGGGTGAAGTGACGTTGTCGTTCACCAAGCGTTGAAACCGCGAACGCTTAAGGAAAATAGGCCGCTAGCCCTCGTCCAATCTACACACTCAGCTATCAAATTCAGAGCATCTTTCACCATGCCCCTACTTAACGTCTTCCTGCCACCGCTCAACCCGCCCCAGGCGGACTGGGCTGGCAAGACCGTATGGATCGTCGGTGCGTCCAGCGGCATCGGCCAGGCGACGGCCGAGGCCTTACATGGTCAAGGCGCCCGTGTGGTGGTGTCGGCGCGCAACGCCGCATCACTGGCCGGGTTTGTCGATGCGCACCCGGGCAGCCAGTCGCTGGCGCTGGATGTCACCCTGCCCCTGGCGGTCAAGGCCGCCGCCGCGCAATTGCTGGCACAGGGGCCGCTGGACTGCGTGGTGTATTGCGCCGGGCATTACGCCGCCATGCGCGCCGACGCATTGGACCTACCCGACATGGTGCGCCACAACGAGGTCAACTACCTCGGTGCTCTGTATGTGCTGGATGCCGTGCTGCCGGCTTTGTTGGCGCGGGGTAGCGGCCACATCAGCCTGGTAGGCAGTGTGGCAGGCTACCGAGGGCTGCCCAATAGCCTGGCGTATGGCCCGACCAAGGCGGCGCTGATTAACCTGGCCGAAACGCTGTACCTGGACCTGCACGGCAAGGGCCTGGGCGTCTCCATCATCAACCCAGGCTTTGTACAGACCCCGCTGACCGCGAGCAACGACTTTGCAATGCCCGCCCTGCTGACACCCGCGCAAGCGGCGCACTCCATCCTGCATGGCTGGGCGCTGGGCGCGTTTGAAATCCACTTCCCCAAGCGCTTTACGCTGTGGCTCAAGGCACTGCGCCTCATGCCCACTCGCCTGTTCTTCCAACTGGCGCGCCGCCTCACCCCATGAGCAATCTTGCCTTCACAGCCATTTCCGCTCCCGATGCCGCGGTCGCACCCGCTGCACCGCCTGTTGCCCGCGTAGTCGCATTCTTTGAATCGATGACACCCGGCAACTTGGGGCAGTTGGCCGGCCTGTACGACAGTGGCGCGCGATTTGTGGACCCGTTTAACGATGTGCAGGGTCTGCCCGCCATTGAAGCGGTTTTTCACCATATGTTTATGGCTCTGGAGGAGCCCCGTTTTGTCGTCACGGGCCAGGTGGTGCAGGGCCTGCAATGCTTTCTGTTGTGGGATTTTCACTTTCGCTTCAAGCGTTTCGACCCGCACACGGTGCAGACCATACGCGGCACCAGCCACTTGGTGTTTTCAGACGCTGGACTGGTGACCTTGCACCGTGACTATTGGGATGCCGCGCAGGAACTGTATGAAAAATTGCCACTGATCGGTGGGCTTATGCGCTGGCTCAGGAAGCGCGCAAATTCTTGACGAATTGCCGTGTTACCGAAGCCCAGAAAACGAACTGGGCTGGAACGCACTGGGTTGAAAGACGCTGGGTTTAAATTCGGGATTCCTGCGCGGCTCCCACCAGGCGCGAATCGACGCAAAGATATTGCGGCATCCACCGCAACGATACTGGCCCGTGGCCTGCAAGGCACCGCTGGGTCCGCGATCTATCACCGGCTGGTAGCTGGTGGCTGCGCAGTCGCGGCACTTGTAAAGGGTCTTGGTCTTGAACGTCGCCATAGAGGGGCCACTGTAGCCCCCGCCACGCGGTTTGTGAAGTCCAATAGTGTAAATCGATGTATACGGCGCGCATGCCGTTGCATAACCGTCTCGCGGGGAAACCCTAGACCGGAACCGTGTCCGCGAAGCTGGGGCGCTGCATGAGCTTGTCGTTCAGACGAACCAGGTTAGGGTGCTCGGTACGCCAGTCGATCTGCGGAAAGCGGAAGTCCAGGTACCCAAGCGCGCAGCCCACAGCAATGTCGGCCAGGCTGAAATGGATGCCACCGCAAAAGGGCTTCTCACCCACGCCGATGGACATGGCTTTAACGGTGGCGTTGACCTTGGCCAGTTGCCGGTCTATCCAGACCTGGCTGCGTTGGGTTTTGGTGCGGCCGGTCCAAGTGGCTTCCAGGCGGGCCAGGATGGCGGCGTCCATCAGCCCATCGGCGAGGGCCTCCCAGGTTTTGATCTCGGCGCGCTCACGGCCCACTGGCGGAATCAACTTGCCCACGGGAGACAGCGTGTCCAGGTATTCCACAATGACGCGGGAATCAAACAGGGCCTCGGCCCCTTCCATGATCAAGCACGGGACTTTTCCCAGGGGGTTGGACTCGGAGATGGTGGTGTCGGCGCTCCAGACGTCCTCTGCCACAAATTCAACTTCCAGCTTTTTCTCGGCCAAGACCACACGCACTTTGCGAACATAGGGGCTAGAGGTGGATCCGAGTAATTTCATGCGTGCTCAACAGTTTTAGTAAGTGGCATTCTATCCAATGGGTGCCGCCAGACCGGCGTTCTCAGTGGGATGGTGGCGTACAACCTACAATTCGTCCATGACTTTTTCCTCCATTTCCGCACTTTCCCCATTGGACGGCCGCTACGCCGCCAAGCTGACCCAACTGCGCCCCCTGATGAGCGAGCAAGGCTACATGCACCGCCGGGTGCAGGTTGAGGTCGTGTGGTTTATCAAACTCAGCGATGCCGGTTTCGCTGAATTCAAGCCATTGACGCCCGGAGCACGCACTTACTTACTGGGTCTGACCAAGAATTTTTCTGAGGCCGACGGTGAGGCCATCAAGGCGATCGAGAAGACGACCAACCACGACGTCAAGGCAGTGGAATACTGGATCAAATCCAAGTTCGAGGCGCGTCCAGAACTGTTGGCGGCACAGGAATTCGTGCACTTTGCCTGCACCAGCGAAGACATCAACAACACCAGCCACGCCTTGCAGCTCAAAAGTGCGCGCGACCTGGTGCTGCTGCCCGCACTGGACGGCGTGATCGCCAAACTGCGCACCATGGCCCATGGCTTTGCTAGCGTGCCCATGCTCAGCCGAACCCACGGCCAGACCGCCAGCCCCACCACCGTAGGCAAGGAAGTGGCCAATGTGGTGGTGCGCCTGGCCGCAGCGCGCGACAAGATTGCGTCCATCAAGATCATGGCCAAGATGAATGGCGCCGTCGGCAACTACAACGCCCACCTGTCAGCCTGGCCTGACTTTGACTGGGAAGCTTTTAGCCGCAACGTCATCGAAACGCCAGAACCGCTGGGCCTGGGCCTGACATTCCAGCCCTACAGCATCCAGATCGAACCGCACGACTACATGGCTGAGCTGTTTGATGCCATCGCCCGCGCCGATACCATCCTGATCGACTGGTCGCGCGACGTCTGGGGCTATGTGAGCCTGGGGTATTTCAAGCAAAAGCTCAAGGACGGCGAAGTGGGCTCCAGTACCATGCCGCACAAGGTCAACCCGATTGATTTTGAGAATGCCGAAGGCAACCTGGGGCTGGCCAACGCGCTGCTCAAACACCTGAGCGAGAAGCTGCCCATCTCGCGCTTTCAGCGCGACCTGACCGACAGCACCGTGTTGCGCAATATGGGTGTGGCCATCGGCTATGCCGTGCTGGCCTACCAGTCGCTGTTGACCGGCCTGAACAAGCTGGAGATCAACGAAGAGGCTATTCGCCGGGACCTCGACGCCTCTTGGGAAGTGCTGGCCGAACCGATTCAGACCGTGATGCGCCGCTTTGGCCTGCCACAGCCGTATGAGCAACTCAAGAAGTTCACCCGCGGCGCGGCCATGACGCGCGAACTCATGCAGGGCTTTATTGCCGGGCTGGACATTCCCCAGACTGAAAAAGAGCGTCTGTTGGCCATGACACCGGGCAGCTATACGGGTATGGCGGCAGAGTTGGCCCGACGTGTCTGATGGCACTCAAATCCACGATCTTCAAAGTCAATCTGCAGATTGCAGACATTGACCACAACTACTACGCCGACCACGCGCTGACGCTGGCACGCCACCCCAGCGAGACCGACGAGCGCATGATGATCCGGCTGGCCGCACTGGCTTTCAATGCCTACAAGTTGCAAAGCGAGTGCAATGGCGACGGCGTGCTGGCCTTTGGTGCGGGCCTGTCAGACGTGGAAGACCCAGATGTATCGCTGACCGACTTCACTGGCCACAAGCGTCTGTGGATCGAAGTGGGGCAGCCCGAAGACAAACCCATCAGCAAGGCTTGCAACAAAGCTGATGCCGTGTTGCTGTATTGCTTTGCGCATTCAGCCGAGATCTGGTGGAAGGGCATCGTGAACAAACTCACTCGCCTGGACCGCTTGCAGGTCTGGCGCGTGCCGACTGAGAGTTCGCAGGCATTGGCCAAGCTGGCGCAACGCAGCATGCAACTGCAGGCCACCATCCAGGAAGGCGTCCTCACACTGGGCGACGACAAGCAAACAGTTGACCTGGAACCGGTGCGCTGGAAATAGGCCCCTAAGCGCGGGCTGGGGCTGCCACACTTTGGTTGCGCCCATTGTGCTTGGCACAGTACAGCGCCTCATCGGCCTGTTGCAAAGTCACATTGGCCGGATCTTGGCGCAGGTGCTCAGCGACCCCCAGAGAAATGCTGACCTGCAAATTCTCGTTGATCTCTGGAAACCTCAGGTTGTGAATCTGGGTGCGTACCCGCTCGGCGGTGACCATGGCGCCGTCCAATGTGGTGTTGGTCAGCAGTATGGCAAATTCCTCGCCCCCGTAGCGCCCAAAAAAGTCTCCTTCACGCAGCGCGCCCGACGCGGCACGCGCGACCCTGCGCAGCACTTCATCACCGCCCAAATGGCCGTAGCCATCATTTATTTTCTTGAAGAAATCAATGTCCACCATACACAGGCAAAACGTGGCGCCGCTGCGCTGGCTACGTACCGTTTCTTCAGTGATGCGCTCCATCAGATAACGGCGGTTGTAGACGCCCGTCAGCTCATCGCGAATCGCCATGTCATTGATGCGTTGCAAGGCGACTTCAAGTTCCGCGTTTTGCTTGGCCAATGTGCGATTCTTGTCGCTGACCTTGTGCCGCAAGTCGCTCACCATGCCCGCCAGAAGACTGAACTGCGCAAGCGTCATGGCGAACGCAACGCCCAACAACAAGTCCAGGCGCAGGTTGCTAGTCTCGGACTGGAAATACACCAGCGCCGCCACCATCAGCGCATACACCAAGAGCATCCCGGCGGCCAGTTTCAAAAAACCCCGCGTGTCGAGTCGAAACATGCCAAACGAAAAGAGTGCCACCCCGAGCAGCAAAAATGCACCCCGCGCCGGGCCGGCAAAATACATGACATACATACCTTGCGCGGCTGACACCATGATTTGGAAAGTGGTGAGGCTCGGATCCTTAAAGCGTTTGTTCAGGCCGCTGCGCAGCACACAGTACAGGATGACATTGCTCGCCAGGATGGTCGATGCGTAGGTGATCGTGATGCGATCATCCAGAAAGCCCAGAGCCCAACACAGCAACGCAAACGCGACAGTCATCAGATAGATCGCCGAGCCAACGAAGAAACGCCTTAAGCGCAGCGTCTGTTCAGGATCGTTTGTCGGGAAGATACCCCATTGCGATGGTTTCATAATTCACTTATTTGATACTGGTGCACTTGAAGGCTTGCGTCGCACGCCGCTGGCGACAAGAGTTAAATGAACTTGGCCTCTAGCCCTCGTACGCATTGGGCAGCAAGCTATGAATTAGATAGCATTTTTGCACATCTCTCGGCTGCCCGTTCCGCATATTTGTTGAAACGCCAGGCCGTGCCCTCGACAGTGATGCGGTGCCAAGTGTCGCGTTTCTCGATCGGGTCCATGCCCAACCAGCGTTGCACTTCTTCAAATGTGCGGCCACAGCCCTTGCACTGCGCGTCGCCCTGGCTGGTGGAGCAGATGGCGATGCAGGGCGTGTCGGGCGTGCTGTCGTACCACTCCATCCAGGCCGCATGGGCCGCCTCAGACAAGGCAGCCACCTCCACCTGTAGCGCATGGTCGTACACCATGCCGCCATACACCTGCGCCAGCGAACGCGTGGGCGCAGGCAGCGTCACGCCATCAGATGAGGGCAGGCGCGTGCGCCAGAAATTGATGGCCGACTCGATGTCGGTAATGTGAATGTTTGGCAACGCACAGGCAGAGGAATGCTACCCAAATTGGGCAAGCGCATCATAGCCCCGCACTGCCGACGAAGTGCTATTCTTGCAGCCATGAAACTCATCGCAAAATGGTTGCTCAGCGCAGCCTCCCTATTGGCCGTGGCCTATCTGTACAGCGGAGTCGAAATCAAAGGCTTTTCTGCAGCCCTGATTGCGGCGTTGATCATTGGGCTGTTCAACTCCGTGTTGCGGCCCATCCTGGTCGTGCTCACCTTGCCGGTGACCGTGGTGACGCTGGGCCTGTTCCTGTTTGTCATCAATGCATTGCTGTTCTGGGCTGCGGCTGGCTTGCTGGATGGCTTTAACGTCACGGGCTTTGGTGCAGCCCTGATCGGCTCGCTGATCTATTCAGTGCTGGGCATTGTTATCGATTCAGCGCTCCAGAGCCTGTTCCCGAACCAGTGATTCCACGTGGCGGGTGCGGGTGTCGACGATGGACGCCTCGAAATGGTCGGTGCCGGCGCCGCCCTTGCGAGCCCAATCCTGCGCGGTCTTGAAGCGGCTCAGCGCGGCTGGGTAATCCAGCTGAGCGACATTGACTTCCGCCTGCGCCCGTATGGAGCTGAGCGTGCGTCCTTCGGCGGCGTAAGTGCTGGACAGCAGTTGCCAGGCCTGGGCATCCAGCGGGTGGTCTGCCACCCAGGTCTGCAGGTTTTGGGTTATCGCCTCCAAGGTGCTGGCAGGGCTTTTTTCGGCTCGCGTAGCAGCGCCGCTTGAAGGCACCAGAGTGCTCAATTGCAGATCTGCCTGCGCCATCAAAAATAGTTCGGCGCGGCTGGTTTTATCAAACGGTTTGGCACCTGTCTGCAACAGGCGCAGAGCGCCAGCGCCATCTGTCTGTGCGAGCTTGAGCTCCGCCCCCAAAAGTTGGGCGAGGCGGGCCGCCGGTGCATCTTGGCGCACAGTGTCCGCCAAGCGGGTCCACTGGGTTTCGGCACTTTTGAAGTCGCGCAGCTTTATCGCGGCCAGCGTGGCACCGTACAGAGTGCCCGCCTGCTGTGTTGCAGGGAGCTTGGCCAGCAAAGCGGGGTCAGCCTCGATTGACCAGGTCCGCAACGCATCCACCGCTGAATTGGACAACACCCGGGCACGCGCTGACATCATCGACTGATCGAATTCTTGTACGTTCTGGCGCGCGGTGGGCTTGGGCATGGTGCCGGCGTCTGGCAACTCGATACGCGACTGCATGTCTGCCATGCGCTCGCTGCTCAGCGGATGGCTGCGCAGGTAGGGGAAATTGCCTGCGTCGTTTAGACGGGACGCCTGCTGCAGCTTTGCAAACATCGACACAAAGCCCTGGGGAGCAAAACCGGCTTGGGTTGACACGGTGAACCCTACACGGTCGGCTTCGCGTTCCATGTCGCGCGAGAAATTGAGTTGGCTTTGCGCACCTGCAGCCTGCGTTCCGGCCAACACGCCGCTGGCGACATTGGGGTTTTTACCAGCGGCCAGCACGCCCAAAATCATCATGCCCATCAGCCACGGCGCCTGCTGGGCCTGGCGCGTCATCATGCGGGAAATGTGGCGTTGGGTGACGTGGCTCAGTTCGTGCGCAAGGACCGAGGCAAGCTCGTCCCGGCTGGTGACAACGCCAACCAGGCCCAGATGCAATCCCATATAGGCGCCCGGCAGCGCAAAGGCGTTCACGGTGTGGTCTCGACCAAGCAGGATCTCCCAGGCGTAAGCACTGTCGAGCTCCGGTGGCAACTCGCCTCGCACGCGGGCTGCCGTCAACAGAGGTTGCCAGATGCCCTGCACGTACTCCATCAGCACTGCATCGTCCACATAGTCTGGGTCGCGGTACAGCTCACGGGCGATACGGTCACCCAGTTTGCGCTCGGCGCCGAGGGTCATGTCGGTGCCATCGCCCAGGTTGGGGAGGCCGGTGTTGGAAGGCGCGGTGGCTACGCTGGTGGTCTGCGCATAACCCACCGGGAGAAATCCAGTTGCTACTATATATATAGCAAGATGTCCAGCAATGACGAGGGCTAGACGGCAATTTTGCTTAAGGCATTTATTCAAAATGGGTCCAATGGCATGGTGGCCACAATGTGGGCGTCAACCGGGTCCACGAACACGGTCCAGAAGTTATCGCGGCCGATCAGCGGCAGGTAACGCACGGTTTGCGGGTTGCCGCCTGCCTTGGTCACTACACGGTCTATTTCATCAGCCCGGTTGGCATACCGCGCTTTGAGTTGACTCAACGGTTTTGATTCTTTCAGTATCTCGGGCAGCGCGCTGGCATAGGGCTGCCACAGCTCGGGCCGGGCCGCCAGCCCCACACCTCCTACCGCGGCAAGCGTTAAGTCAATTTTTTGATTCTCATCCTTGAACGCGCGCAGGGACAGTAGGCTGGGCCCATTCAGTGGCAGGGCATCGATACCCGCCGGCGCCTTGACCAACTCTTGGGCGGGAATATCAACCGCATGTACAACGCTGAAACGGTTGTATTCAAACACCATATGTACCGGGCGCGCGGCACTCACAGTCCATAGGCCGTAACCCAGCGCGACCATTTGGCACACAGCGATGAAGATCAGATCCCGCCGCAGCACGGGCCATGGCTTGACACGGTTGAAGACGGCCAAGGTCATCAACGGGCCCAAAATCACGTCCACAGTCACCAGGATCATGAACAGGTCTCTACCGCCAGAGATTTCACGGTAGGGGTACGGATACCAAACGCCAAAGACCAATGCCGCTGCGAGCGCGGCAATCAGCAGGCTTAGTGACAAGTGGATGGCACTGGCCTTGAGGCGGTCAGGCCAAAATGGGGGGGCTTTGGTTTCCATCATATTCATACGGTAGTCAAGCGTAGTTGAAACGGGCCTGCGCAAGTGCCAAGCTCAGGTAAAGTTGATAGGCTCCCACTTTAGGGCGTTTTTTGCCATTTTCAAAACTCCCCATGCAGAACCTGACCCATTTTGACGCCCAAGGCCAAGCCCACATGGTAGATGTGGCCAGCAAGCCCGCCACACACAGGATTGCCATGGCCAGTGGACGCATAGATATGCTGCCCACCACACTGGCGCTGATCGAATCGGGAAATGCCAAGAAAGGTGACGTGCTGGGGATTGCCCGCATCGCTGGCATCCAGGGCGCCAAGAGGACCAGTGACCTCATCCCGCTGTGCCATCCCATAGCCCTGACCCGTGTGGCCGTGGAGTTTACGGTCGTCTCTACTACGGCAACGCGCGCCGCCCACGTGCAATGCCGAGCCACCGCCGAAACCGTCGGACCCACCGGCGTGGAAATGGAAGCACTGAATGCCGTGCAGGTCGCTTTGCTTACTATCTACGACATGTGCAAGGCCGTTGATCGCGGCATGACCATCAACGACGTGAAGCTGCTGGAAAAACATGGGGGCAAGTCAGGGAGTTTTGTCGCCGCGTAACTGCTCTTTCCACAGCGAGTGCTCTTTGGGGAAGGCTGCCTTGTAACGCACCAAGTAATATTCCGCCACGTCGTCGCGACCCAGCATCACAGCACTGTCGATCAGCTTTTCAGCCACCCGGGGCTCAGGCGAAAAATGCAAGAGCTGCTGCGCTAGGGCATGGAGAGGCGCCGCATTGTCGGGCGCCAGCGGCGTTGTGGTCAATTCGGCAAATTGCACAGGATTCTGGAACAACCATGTGTCGCGCACTTTGTCCATCGTGTGCTCGCGATAGGCCGCTGCCCGTTCGGGCTGCGACAAATATAGCTGGCTCACGCGCCAATAGCTCCATGCGGAAAAAAGCAAAAATACTACTAAAAATATAGCAATAAATCCAACAAGTACGAGAGCTACGGGTCGACTAGCCAAAATGGACATTTCCGAAGGCGCCTCTACCCTCGATGCATAGGATTCGTGCGCCGTTATCCAAAGCAGCCACACACACAAGCCCACGGCCATCTGAAACGGCCCGTACCACAGCGGATATTCCAACAGACTGTGCAAGGCAATGACGGCCAGCACGCCCCAGGCTAATTGCCGAATGGCGACCTGCTCACGCCAGGGTTTGGCGCGCCACACCAGCCAGCCCAGCACGCCGCACACCAAAAGAGAAAAGGGTACCCCGAGCTCAACCGCCAGATGCAGTGGCAAGTTATGCGCATTATCCAAAATATCGCAAAAGCGCTCGCCAGGGTACAGCGTCACGAAGTGGGCAAATCCCAGTTCCCCCCAACCCCAACCAAACCAAGGCTTTTGCGCGATCAGGTGCAGCACATTGGCCCACAGGATGCGGCGGCTGCTGCAGCCCGCCTCATCTTTGAACCGCCCCAGCAGTCCGTCACTGGTAAAGCCCGTGGCAATCTCCAGCACCTGCGGCATTAGCCATAGGCTCACCAGGTACAAGGCCAATGCAACAGCACCCATCACAGCTGGTAGGGCCTGCGGGGCTTCAATTCCTTTATCCAATTTCCGACCTTGCCACCACCACAGCAGACCCAGCCCCGCCACCAGCCACCATTGCAAAAAGCCGGTTCGCGATCCACTGGCTGCGTTGGCGCAGGCCAGTAGCAGCGCACTCAAGCCCCACGACACCCATTGCATGAATGGCAGAGCCTCGCGCGCTGACCCCCGACGCGCCGCACGCCACACCAACGCCAGCAAACCGATGCTGCACAAGGTGGCGAAATGGTTGCGCTGCCGCAAATTGCCAAAGGCTTCGCCAACCGAAGCGGTGTTGAACCACGGGTTCAGAAAGGCCGGCGTTTGCCCAAAATACTGCAGCACACCAATGGAAGCACTCAACAGCGACGCAATCAACCAGGCATTTGCGATTGCAGCCCCATAACTGTGACGATCCATCCGTTGGCCCAAAAAGCCCGTCGTGATGAGCAGCGCCGAGATACATGCCCATGAAAACATCCAGGGAACCACGGCAGGCGTAGGCCCAGGCGAAAACGGATTGAGCCAAGGCAGAACGATCAGAATCGTTGCAACCAACGGTAGCCTATGATGGGTGGATGAACAGGATGTGCAAGCCATGGATGTAGTTGCAGTGGTCGGCCTCGGATATGTCGGTTTGCCGCTGGCCGTCGCATTTGGAAAAATCATGCCGACTATAGGGTATGACCTGAGCCTGCCCAAGCTGGACAACTATCGCCAGTGCAAAGATCCCAGTGGCACGGTCAGCGACAAGGATCTACGCGCAGCCACTCAGCTAAGGTTTACCGGTGAAGCCGCAGCCCTGGCCGGTGCCAATATCCTGATCGTGGCTGTGCCCACACCCATTGACGCGGCACGCCATCCCGACTTTGGCCCGTTGATCGGTGCCAGTGAAAGCATAGGTGCACACCTGAAGTTCGGTGACTTGGTCATTTATGAATCCACTGTATACCCCGGTGCTACCGAAGAGGTGTGTATACCGGTGCTGGAGCGGCTGTCCGGCCTGCAGTGGAAGCGCGACTTCCACGTGGGCTACTCGCCCGAGCGCATCAACCCTGGTGACAAACACCACACACTGACCAGCACGGTCAAAGTGGTGGCCGGCGACGACCCCGCCACGCTGGAGCGCGTGGCCACTCTGTATGAAAGCGTGGTGACAGCAGGTGTGCACCGCGTCTCTTCCCTCAAAGTGGCCGAAGCGGCCAAGGTGATTGAGAACACGCAGCGCGACCTGAATATTGCGCTGATGAACGAGCTGGCCGTGATCTTCAACATGATGGGCCTGGACACCAGCGAGGTGCTGGCCGCGGCGGGCACCAAATGGAATTTCTTGCCATTTCGCCCCGGGCTGGTGGGCGGCCACTGCATTGGTGTGGACCCGTACTACCTGACCTACAAGGCGGAGATGCTGGGGTACCACCCCGAGGTGATCCTGGCGGGGCGGCGCATCAACGACGGCATGGGCAAATACATTGCCGAGCAGACCGTCAAACAACTGATACAGGCCGGCA
>JANXVI010000116.1 GCA_025351745.1 Rhodoferax sp. | reverse complement strand
GGGGGGGGGGGGGAGCCTCCGGCGGCCTGGCAGGGGCCGAATATAGAAATATCCAAAACCGAATTCAAAAACACTTTTCGCCGAAGCGTGTTTCAGTGGTCCGGGAAATTACAGAACGAATGTTGCACTACCCCCGCCACTTCCTCAAACACCCCATCGACCACGCAGACCTGGAAGTGCACATGCTCGTTCAGGCTGGAGCCGAATCGATGGATGAAGGACGCCACAATGGTCTGCATGGACCCCGCAACGCCCGCCTCCACCCCGCCGCAACATCCCGAGTCCCCACTCGGACTTGACGTAGATCAAGTGAAGGCGAAGTTAGGGTGGCCCACGACTTGATTGTCACAGTGCCGTCGTGGCGTACTTGGAGAATTCCTCCAACCCATCTCCAACGGTAAAAAAAACATGACAAATTTGTACAGCAGTGCGCCGCCCCTCGCCGGCAAAAAGGCCCTCATCGTCGGTTTGGCCAATGCGCAGAGCATTGCCTGGGGTTGTGCCCGAGAAATGCACCGCTCAGGCGCGCAACTGGTGCTCTCCTGCCTGAATGAGCGGGCCCACCAAAGCGTTGCGCCACTGGCAGCCGAACTGGGTGTCCCGCTATACACCTGCAACGTCGAGACACCGGGAGACCTTGCAGCACTGGTAGAGAACGCGTGTGGCCATCTGGGCCAACTCGACAGCGTGGTGCACTCGATTGCCTGGGCACCGCTGGAAGACCTGCATGGAGATGTGGTGAACAGCTCGGCCGCGGGCTTTGCCCGGGCGATGGATGTGTCCTGCCATTCCTTCGCGCACCTGGCCCAACTGTGCTTGCCGCACATGCCCCAAGGCGGCAGCTTGGTGACCATGAGCTACCAGGGCGCGGCCGATGCCATTGCTCACTATGGGCTCATGGGGCCGGTCAAGGCAGCGCTGGAATCTTTGGTGCGCTACATGGCGCTGGAGTTGGGGCCCAAGGGCATCCGCGTGCATGCTGTGTCGCCAGGGCCAATCTTGACCCGGGCGGCCTCGGGCATCGAAGACTTTGATGCATTGATGGCGAATGCCCGCAGCAAATCGCCCTTGGGTCGTCTGGTAACCCTGGAGGAAATAGGCAGCCTGACCGCCTTCTTGTGCAGCAATGCGGCATCTGGCATGACAGGGCAAACGATTTATGTCGATGCTGGTTGCCACGCCGTCGCTTGAGTTGTGCTGCCCCCAAACCCCTTACCCATGCGCAATATGAGACCCCTCCAAAGTACCCCATCCGCCTCTGATTCTTCACCCAACCCGCACCATACCCCGGACGCGGACTCGTCGCTGCAATCCTGGCTTCGCGTGCTGCTGGCGCGCGGCAGCCTGGGCTTGTCGCCGACAGCGTTGGCGCAGGCTTACGGTGACTGGGCCGTGCACCTTGCAGCCTCTCCTGCACGGCAAATGGCGCTCATGCACAACGCCTTGGCGATGCCCAAGGAGATTGCCGGCAAGCTCCGTATGGACGCGTCTGGCGTGGCCGCAGTCGCAGCCCCTGCGGAATCCGACCACCGCTTTGATGGCGATGGATGGAGCCAGTGGCCTTTCAATGTGTTCAAGCAGGCTTTTCAAGCCTGTGACGCGTGGTGGCAAGAGGCCGCGCAGGCCGAGGGCATGTCCGGGCACCACCAGCAGATGCTGCGCTTCTATACCCGCCAAATGATGGACGCGCTGGCTCCAAGCAACTATGCATTGACCAATCCGGAAGTTTTGAAGCTGGGCATCGCGACGCAGGGGCAGAGCTGGCTGAAAGGTTACCAGAGCTATTTGCAAGATATCGCAAAGCAGCAGCGTGAACGTTTGCATACCGGCCCAGCCGAAGCTGCTTCGCCGGTCTATGTGGTGGGGCAGAACGTGGCCGTGACGCCCGGCAAAGTGGTGTTTCGCAACCACCTGGTCGAGCTGATCCAATACGCACCGACCACCGACACGATTGTTGCAGAGCCGGTGCTGATCGTGCCGTCGTGCATCATGAAGTACTACATCCTGGATCTGTCTCCCGGCAACTCCATGGTGCGCTACCTGGTGGGCAAGGGCTACACCGTGTTCATGGTGTCCTGGCGTAACCCCGATGCGAGCGACCGCGACCTGGGTCTGGACGACTACCTGCGCATGGGCGTGCTCGACGCCATAGCAGCCATCCGTGCGGGAACCGGTGCTGAGCGTATCCACGCCATGGGCTATTGTCTGGGGGGCACCTTGCTGTCAATTGCGGCGGCCCGGTTGGGTCGGGGTGATGGCACGGCGGCCGAGCGTGGCCGTTTCCCGGAACTGGCCAGTGTGAGCCTGCTGGCCGCGATGACCGATTTTTCTGAGCCAGGAGAGATGGGAGTCTTTATTGACAAAGACCAGGTAAAAACCCTGCAAGCTCAAATGGCACGCACCGGTTTTCTGTCGGGCCGACAAATGGCGGGCACGTTCCAGTTTCTCAATTCCCGCGACCTGATTTGGTCGCGCAACACGCGGCGCTATTTGCTGGGGCAAGACGAAGTTGGCAACGACATGATGGCCTGGAATGCTGACGTGACCCGCTTGCCGGCGCGCATGCACTCGGAATATCTGGACCAGTTGTTTCTGCAAAACGCGCTGGCAACCGGACATTTCCAGTGCGGTGGGGTAGAGGTAGACCTCTCAGACATCAATGCTCCCATGCTGGTGGTTGGCACCGTGCGCGACCATGTGAGCCCGTGGAAGTCGGTGTACAAAATCCACCAGTTGACCGACGTGCACACCACTTTCATCCTCGCCGCCGGGGGTCACAACGCAGGCATTGTGTCCGAGCCTGGGCACCCCAAGCGTAGCTACCAAATGGCCAGTGTCGAAGCAGGCCACGGCTGGACCGAGCCCGCAACCTGGCAGGCCACTGCCGCTCGGCACGAGGGCTCGTGGTGGGAAGCTTTGGACCAGTGGCTACAAGCACGCTCGGGCGAGCGTGTGGCCGCACGCGCCATTCCTGCCGAAGCAGCCTTGTGCGATGCACCGGGCACCTATGCCATGGTTCGCCATGCCGATTGAACAAGGACACACCCCCATGCGAGCCGTTGACACCCCCGAATACACCGACAACGTTACCTACGACGAGATCCACCTGGGACAAAGTGCGCGCACCGTGCGCACCCTCACGCTGGAAGACATCCGCGCATTTGCCGCCGTGTCGGGCGATACCAATCCTGCCCACCTGGACCCGGCCTATGCCGAAGCCACGATGTTCCATGGCGTGATTGCGCATGGCATGTGGGGTGGTGCGCTGATCTCGGCGTTGTTGGGCACCGTGTTCCCCGGCCCGGGCACCATCTACATGGAGCAGGCGCTGCACTTCAGTCGGCCGGTGCGCGTGGGCGACACGTTGACCGTGACCGTCACCGTGATGGCCAAAAACGACGAGAAAAAGAGTGTGGAGCTGGACTGCCAGGTGCAAAACCAGCGCAGCGAGCGCGTGCTCTTCGGCATGGCCCGGGTGCTGGCGCCCGCGCAACGGGTGCGCCGGCTGAAAGTGCATGTGCCGCAGATCCAGTTGTTTGACCCCGAGGCGCGCCTGCGTGCCTTGCTGGCTCTGGGTGATGGGCTGGCACCCGTGCGCTGCGGTGTGGTGCACCCGTGCGATGCTGATTCGCTGCAAGGCGCCATGGAGGCCGCGCGCCTGGGGCTGATTGATCCGGTGCTCATTGGCCCCGAGGCGCGGCTGCACGCACTGGCCGACGAACACGGCATTGACCTGACCGGCATCACCATCGAGTCGGTTCCCCACAGCCACGCTGCCGCCGAGACCGCCGCCACCATGGCTGCCGACAACCGTGTGCAGGCCTTGATGAAGGGCAGCCTGCACACCGATGAGTTGATTCGCGCCATCGTCACCCAGGTGGCATTGCGCACCGAACGGCGCATGTCGCACGTGTTCCGGTTTGACGTGCCAACCTATGCCAAGCCCTTGTTGCTGACCGACGTGGCCCTGAACATTCGCCCCACATTGGCAGAAAAAGCCGACATAGTGCAAAACGCGATTGCGTTTGCGCAGGTGATGGGCATAGCCTTGCCAAAGGTGGCCATATTGTCGGCCGTTGAAACCATCAACGCCGCCATTCCGTCCACGCTGGACGCTGCCGCCCTGTGCAAGATGGCCCAACGCGGCCAGATTGTCGGCGCGCTGCTGGACGGTCCGTTGGCCTATGACAATGCCGTCTCAGCGCACGCGGCCGGCATCAAACACATTGCATCCGACGTGGCGGGTGATGCCGACATTCTGGTGGTGCCCGATCTGGAATCGGGCAACATGCTGGGCAAGCAACTGCAATACCTGGGTGGTGCTACATCAGCGGGCATTGTGCTGGGGGCTCGGGTACCCATTGCGCTCACCAGCCGTGCCGATGGGGCGTCTGCCCGCATTGCCTCGGCCTTGCTCACCAAGCTGGTTGCGCACCACAATCGAAAGACGCGTCTATGACGGTGCTTGCAGTCAACGCAGGTTCGTCCACACTGAAATTTGCGCTGTACCCTTCTGACAGCGATCCCGACGGGGCGGCACTGCTGTCCGGCAGTGTGGATGGCCTGGCCACGCAAGGCTCTCTGCTGTTGCGCTGGGCAGCCAATGGCAGCGCCTCGCAAACCGAATTGCCGTGCCATGGTGAAGATCCATTTGCATGCGCCCTGCGCGCGCTGCAAAGCCTGCTGCAGGAAGCCGCTGCCGGGCAAGACCTGCGCGCCATCGCACACCGGGTGGTGCACGGTGGGGGTGTGTACCAGCAGCCGGTGCGTGTGGATGCAAAGGTGCTGCAGGCCCTGGAGGGTTTTTCGCCGTTGGCGCCCTTGCACCAGCCGCACAACGTCGCCGGCATACGTGCGTTTGCAGTGGCGTTTCCTGCATTGCTGCAAGTTGCCTGCTTTGACACCGCCTTCCATGCCAGCTTGCCAGAGGTCGAATACGCCTTTGCGCTGCCACACACCCTGGCCGACCAAGGCGTGCGTCGGTATGGGTTTCACGGTCTTTCTTACCAATATGTCATCCAATGCCTGGCCCGGTCGACCCCGCGCGCCACGGGGCGCGTGGTGATGGCGCATCTGGGCAGTGGTGCGAGTTTGTGTGGCACGGTTGGTGGCCACAGCCGCGTCACCAGCATGGGCTTTTCGGCGCTCGATGGGCTCATGATGGGCACCCGTTGCGGCTCACTCGACGCCGGGGTTCTGCTGCACCTGTTAGGCCAGGGGTGGGACCATGCGCGGCTGCAGGATCTGCTTTACCGCAAGAGTGGCCTGCTAGGGGTTTCGGACATGTCAGCCGACATGCGGCAACTGCGCGCCTCAGAGGCCCCGCGCGCGCGCTTCGCCATCCAGATGTTCACCTACCGGGTGATCCGCGAAGCGGGCGCCATCGCCGCTTGCCTAGGCGGGCTGGACGCGTTGGTTTTCACCGGTGGCATTGGCGAGCACGAAGCCGTGCTGCGCGCGGAAGTCTGCCAGCAACTGGCGTTCCTCGGCATCCAGCTGGACCTTGAACGCAACGCAAAGGCACCTGCAGATGCCGTTGCAAGTTTGCATGCTGGGGGCAGCTCGGTAGAGGTCTGGATGGTCCCCACCGACGAAGGCCGCGTCGCTGCGCAAGCAGCCGTCGCAGTGCTGGCGATGGGTAGTTGAGTGCGCACGCCGGTAGACTGGCGGATAGGAAACTCAACCGCATGAAGGCGAGTACTGTCAAACTAGCTAAAGTTGATACGTTTCTCCTAATAGAGTTGATTCTTTTGTTTTCCCCCGAAGGGATCGGAACATGAAAATTGTTTTAAATAAACGACTTACCGTTAAATTGAAGTAAAGTTGTTTCAGAATCGGCCCACAAGGTACGGTCTCCTCGCAGGTGGTCAGTTGCAGAAGAAACAACTTTAGTTCGCATGACAACAGCCTTCAAAAATATGGTCACTTATCCGTTTTAGATTAAATCGATTTGCGACCCATGTCTTACAACTCACTGCAGCAACTAATTCGAATAATTTGATATGGAAATAATAGGAAAACTTTTCGTCGTACAACCACTTGTGGCGCTATTTTTGACGGTTGCTTTGGGATACTTTGTCGGCAAGCTCAAGGTCGGTAAATTCGTTTTAGGTGGCATTGCCGGCACCCTTCTGGTCGGCGTGGTGATCGGGCAGTTTGGCGTCATCAAGCTCGATAACGGCATCAAAGCAATATTTTTCGCGCTGTTCATTTATGGCGTGGGTGTTCAGGGTGGCCCTCAATTTTTTCATGCACTCAACCGGCGCTCGATCAATCAGCTGTTGTCTGCCTTCGTGATGTGCCTGACGGGACTGCTCTGTGTACTCGTGGCGGCCTGGTCATTCGGTTTAGACCGTGGCATGGCTGCGGGCCTGGCCGCAGGTGGACTGACGCAGTCGGCCATCATCGGCACGGCTGGCGATGCCATTGCCAAACTTGGCGCGAACCCGGAACTGACCAAAATTATGCAGACCAATGTGGCGGTGGGCTACGCGGTTTGCTACATCTTCGGCTCACTTGGGCCCATCATCATGGTGACTTGGTTTTTCCCAATGATCATGAAGTGGGACATCCGCCAAGAGGCCGTCAAATTGGCTACAGACCTGTCGGATGGGCAGCCGCAGCTTGATCCGGGCCAGTTCAATGCAATCCGAAGTGTCGTGACACATTGCTACCAGGTCGGGGCCGACAGCAGGATAGCCGGTAAAACAGCCCTTGAAATCGACACTATTCTTGACGACGCATCTGTTGAGGCACTTCAACGTGATGGAGCAGTGATCGCAGTGACGGACGCAACGGCAATTCAGGTAGGTGACGTGGTCGCCGTTACGGGTTTGGTCAACGCCCTAATTAACGCCAGCGGCTTGTTCGGCCAGGAGGTTGTCGCACCAGCAGGCTTGCAGCTGGTTGAAGAAAGTCGCGAAATTATTCTTACCAACCGATTGCTCAGCCACCGTGACATCAGCGAGATCCACGACCATGTGAATGTTGAAACGCGCCATGGCGTATTCCTGACGCAGGTCAGGCGCATGGGACTTGAGTTGCCCCTATTGCCCAAGCTTCAGCTTAAAACCGGCGATGAAATTCACTTTGTTGGCAGCCCGGTAGACCTTGACCGTATTCAATCGAAGATTGGTTACAAGATTAGCGCAGCCGCTGTGACGGATTTCATCTTTTTTGGTATAGGAATGGTCATCGGACTTTTGATTGGCATGATCGAATTCAAGGTCTGGGGCGTGCCTATATCCATCGGCGCCGGTGGCGGTTGCCTGCTTTCGGGCTTACTATTTGGCTGGCTGCGCAGCGTACACCCGAAATTCGCTGCGTTACCGCTGGGTGCCTCGAATTTCCTGCGCGACTTTGGGCTTGCAGTGTTTGTCGGCATTGTCGGCATTACTGCCGGACCGCAGGCACTCGTGGCGATCAAACAATACGGCATCACGCTCCTCTTTCTCGGCGTCGGCGTGACGCTAGTGCCGCAAATCATCACCTTCTTTTTTTCCTTCTACGTGCTGCGCATACGCAACCCCATCGAGGCGTTGGCCTGCGTGGCCGGCGGGCGCAGCGCCAATCCGGCCTTTGCGGCGCTGCTCGCAAAAGCCGGTAACGCAACTCCGGTTGTGTCGTTCACAGTTACGTACGCCGTAGCTAATGTATTCCTGACGCTCTGGGGCCCAATCATCGTCGGCATCATCACAAAAAACGCCGCTCCGTAAACTTTCCGAAAGATTTCATGCCACAGCAAGACTTGAGCCGTTTCAACGGGCTGAGCCCGTTTGAGTTGAAAGATGAGTTAATCAAGATGGCAGCTTCGGATGCCGACCGTCTCATGCTCAATGCAGGTCGCGGCAATCCCAACTTTCTTGCCACGCTGCCACGATGGGCATTTTTAACCTTAGGAGAGTTTGCAGTTCTGGAGGCCGAGCGTGCCTACACTTATCTGGACAGCGGCTTTGGCGGACTTCCGGAGCGTGAGGGCATCGTTCAGCGCTTCGAAGCCTATGCCTCGCACCGCACAGAAAGCCAAGGTGTGCACTTCCTGCGCTCGGCCATCTCGTATGTCAAGGACCAGTTGGGCCTTGACCGCGATGCCTTTCTGTTCGAAATGGTGGCGGCTTTCCTTGGTTGCAACTATCCGACGCCGCCGCGTATGCTTTGCCATACCGAGGAAATCGTCAAGGCCTACCTTACGCAGGAAATGTTTGGTTCAATGAAATCGGAAGGCAAATTTTCGGTTTTTGCCACCGAGGGCGGTACTGCAGCCATGGCGTATATCTTCCAGAGCCTCAGCGTCAATCATCTAACGCGACCGGGCGACAAGATTGCTATTGCCACCCCGATTTTTTCACCCTACCTTGAAATTCCCTTGCTGGCCGAATATGCGCTGGAAATTGTTAACCTACGTATGAACAGTCACACTGACTGGCAACTCGGTGACGACGAAATTGACAAGCTGCTGGACCCTGCGATCAAGATATTCTTTCTAGTCAACCCCAGCAACCCTCCGTCGTCGCGTCTCTCGGATGCAGTGCTCGAAAAACTGGCGCTGCTCGTTACGACTCAGCGCCCAGACTTGCTCATCGTCACCGACGATGTATACGGCACCTTTGCCCACGACTTTGTATCGTTGTTTGCAAAATGCCCGCGTAACACTCTCTGCGTATATTCTTTCTCGAAATTCTTCGGCGCCACTGGATGGCGCCTTGGCGCTATCGCGTTGCATCATGACAACGTGCTTGATACTGCTCTTGCAGCATTGCCGGAGGACAAGAAAAGCTTGCTGGATAAGCGCTATTCAACACTGACCACTCGGCCGCGTGATCTCCTGTTTATTGACCGCCTCGTGGCCGACAGCCGAGCCGTAGCGCTTAACCATACCGCCGGCCTGTCGGTGCCGCAACAATTGCAAATGGCGCTGTTCGCGCTCAATGGCCTGATGGACCGATTGGGCCGTTACAAAAATGCTGCCAAGCAGCTGATACGCCAGCGTTACCAAACGCTTTACCGCAACATAGGTGTTAAGGCAGATCATCAGCTCAACGACGTCAACTACTACACGCTGATTGACCTGCAGGAACTCGCCGGTCTGCTCTATGGCGCAGATTTTGAGCGCTGGTTCATCCAGCAAGATTTGGGAGTTGGATTCTTGTTCAGGCTCGCTGAGGAAACTGGCGTTGTGCTCTTGCCAGGAAAGGGGTTTGACGTTGTTGACACTTCGGCCCGTGTTTCGCTCGCAAACCTCACGGATTTTGAATACGCAGCAGTCGGGAAATTCACTCGTCAGGTATTGGACGAATACTGCGCCGAGTTCAAACAGAGTTTAGTCACTTAGCCATCCAATCAGCGTGCGCTTAAAACGGTTCTGAAAATCATCAAGCCATCATCCTTTTTCCGAGATAGGTGTTAGGTCGAATGGCACTTACTTAGGCTCCCAGTCGTGACCATGCCGCTTGATTTCGCGGCGAGCATGGGTGCGCGGGACCTTTAGCCACGGGTAGGGTTTGGGTCGTCGCTTTCTCATTCGCGGCTCCAGGCGTCCAGGTCGATTGC
>JANXVI010000029.1 GCA_025351745.1 Rhodoferax sp. | reverse complement strand
CCATGTCCCTGCCCCACGCCCTTCTCACCGCCCTGGTCGAGCAACCCAGCTCCGGCTCCGACTTGGCGGGCCGTTTTGACCGCTCCATAGGCTACTTTTGGCATGCAACCCACCAGCAGATCTACCGTGAGCTGGCGCGTTTGGAGGTTGCAGGTTGGCTCGAGTCCCTGCCACCGGAGAGCGGGCGTGGCCGCAGGAAGGTGTACCGCGTGCTGCCCGCCGGTCGCAAGGAACTAAAACGCTGGGTTGCAGAAAGCCAAGACCCCAAGCCCCTGCGCGACGAGTTGATGGTTCGCATGCGCGCCGAGGCAGTGGTAGGCCCGACCGGTCTGGCCCGCGATATCCAGCGGCGGCTTGCGCTGCACCAGGAAAAGCTGGCGCGGTACCGTGCCATAGAGGCGCGGGACTTTGGTGCCGACAATAATTCTCGCAAGACGCAATTGCAGCATCTGGTACTAAACGCCGGCATCATGCAAGAGACGATGTGGATCGAGTTTGCCGGAAAGGCCCTGGTCATTCTGGCAGCATCGCCAGAATGATGGACAGACCTTGCATGGGCCTGAGCCTCGGTAGAAAAACATACCATTGCTATAATTATAATAGCTAACAGGTCATATTTAACGAGGGCTATAGCCCGATTTATTAAACAATTACAGCCAACAAACCCGTATTGGGTTTTACTTCACCTCCGAAGTCATTTTCTGCAGGCTGCCGTCCTTGATCATAGCGTCCAGCGCAGTTTGCAGAGCCGCTACATCGGCCACTGGCATCTTGGCATGGCAGGCCAGCGAAGCCAATGAACGTCTGAAGGTCAACACTTCCCTAGGGCCTTGTTGGTTGGAGCTCAGCCGTTGTGTGAAAAATTTTGCCGACAGTACATCAGTGGCCCAGACCTTGATGCGTTTCTTCAGCAGCTTTTCTACGTTTTGCTCCTGCGCACTAACCTCGTCCACGCTGAAACCGAAAGACTTCAGGTACTCCGCTTCACCACTGCCCCGCACCGCGCCCACTACAAATTTTTTGGCATCGGTCAGGACCATGAACTGTTCGCGCGAATCGGGCGCCACATACAGGCCCGACGTAGTGATAAAAATGGGACTGATCCACTGGTATTCGGCCTCGTTGCTTTGCGCACGCTGCACCGGAAACACGCACACGCGCTCGGTTGCGCGGGCGTCTGCCATGCCCCGCGCCAACGGTGCGGACTGCAGCTTGTAACCCAGCTTGGCGGTCTCAAACAGTTTGACCACAACGTTGATAGCAACGCCAAAATACTTTCCGTTCTCGCTCCACGCAAAAGGCCGCTCCTCAGAAAACTCCAGGATGTACGGCGTGGGCTGCGCGTGGACGGCGGCCACGCAGAGCAAGGCACTACCAAGAATGCTTAAGGCTCTCTTCATAGCTCCAGGTCTCCCCTTGGGGTTTTTCGTTATCCAGCTTGGGAAAGGGTGCTGTGCCTTTCGCGTACCAAAAGCCGGACGGCTGCTTCTTGTTGAGCTTGGGCGCGCACTTGGCCATGCCCTTTTTCTGCAAGTCGGCCATGATGTTGTCCGCCTGTTCGGCCATGGTGTCCAGCGCCTGTTGCACCGGAACCTCGCCCCGAATGGCAGCGCCAATGTTCGTCCACCACAGGGGCGCCATGTTGGGGTAGTCGGGCACATTCGTGAAGGTCGGCGTCCACAGCTTGCGGGCGGAGCTACGGTAAAACTCAACCAGACCACCGAGCTTGGGCGCGGCATCGCTCATGGCCTTCGAAGCGATGTCGGATGCGCGAATCGGTGTCAGCCCAACCAATGTCTTTTTCAGCGAGACCGATTTGGACACCGCAAACTGCGCATACAGCCACGCCGCCTTCATGTTGTTGGGCGGGGTGCCTTTGACCAGGGTCCACGAGCCGGCGTCCTGGTAACCCAGCTTCATGCCGGCGCGCCAATAGGCACCATGGGGGGACGGTGCCACACGCCACTTGGGCGTTCCGTCGGCATTGGTCACGGGCAGGCCGGGCTTGTTCATGGATGCGGCAAAGGCCAGGTACCAAAATATCTGCTGGGCAATCTGGCCCTGAGCCGGCACCGAGCCCGCCGTGCCAAAGTCCATTTGCTTGGCCTCGGGAGGCGCGTACTTGTCCAACCACTCAATGAACTTGCTTACCGAATAAGCAGCGGCCGCCCCATTCATATCACCACCACGCTCTACCGATGCGCCAACCGGGTTGCAGCCCTCCACGCGAATACCCCAGTCGTCGACCGGTTTGCCACTGGGCAAGCCCTTGTCACCGGCGCCAGCCATCGAGAGCCAAGAGTCTGAAAAACGCCAGCCCAGGGACGGGTCCTTTTTGCCGTAGTCCATGTGACCATAGACCTTTTTTCCATCCAGCTCTTTGACGTGCTTTGTGAAGAATTCGGCAATGTCTTCATACGCCGACCAATTGACGGGAACATCCAACTTATAGCCATAGATACCTTTGAATTTCTTTTGCAGGTCCGGCCGGTCAAACCAGTCTTTGCGGTACCAGTAAAGGTTGGCAAACTGTTGGTCGGGCAGTTGGTAGAGCTTGTCGTCAGGTCCGGTGGTAAAGCTCTTGCCGATGAAGTCGTTCACATCCAGCGTGGGGAGTGTGACCGCCTTACCCTCTTTGGCCATATAGTCGGTCAGGTTGACAACCTTTTGTTTGCGGTAGTGCCAACCTATCAAATCGCTATCGTTCACATAAGCGTCGTACAGGTGCAAGCCCGTGCGGACCTGGGTCTCGATTTTTTTGACTACATCGTCTTCGCCAGTCACCTCATGCACCACTTGGATGCCGGTCAACTCGGCGAAGGCCTTGGCAATGACATCAGACTCGTATTTGTGGGTATCCAGTGTTTCGGAGACGACAAATATTCTCATGCCCCGAAAAGGTCTGGCAGCGGCGGCGAACCATTCGAATTCACCCCTTTGCGCCTCACTGCTTAACGTCGTAGGGCTGAACTCTTTCTGCAAGCGGGCCATAACGTCTGGCGGTACAGTTTGTCCGAACGACATTGTCCCCATGGACATCGCAGCGGCCACCAACAGCGACCGGCAGGGATCCATTAACGAGGAGCTGACAGAGTGGCTATGCATGATCGGTTCTATTCGTATCCGTTGCCCGCAAACACAGGCATCTTCCATGATTCTGGTTGTGGATATGTTTACGTATATGTTTATGTTGATGTGCCAGTTTGAACAAGGCCACGGTGCCAACCCGATCATGCGCTCGTGATCTCAGGCCGCTGGCGGCGGCAATTTGCTCGACCAAGGCTGCGTTTTGCGGGGTCGCCTGGGCTATCTGGGCGACGGCCTCACCCACCTGGGCCGCGCCGATTTCGCCCAATTGCTCCACTGGCACCCCACGGCACATCGTCCGGCATAAGCGCTAGCCCGTCAATAGGTAGAACGCCCAACGGCGCGACAGCTTAGTCGGGCAAATGCAGATAGTGCTTTGCCAGAGTCGCGAAGGCCTCGACGCCAGGATCAAGACCCGTTTCTTGTTGCAGGATGTCTCCGACTTTGTTGGCTAGGCTACCGGCCAATTCCGCGTCCAGAAACAGCAGCCGTGAGCGGCGCGCCAACATATCCTCGACCGTGATGGCGTATTCGTAGCGGGCGGCAAAGCGCACCATGGCTTCCGTCAGCCCTTCGCACAAGACCTTGTCCGCTCCTGGCATGGACAGCACCGTAGCCTGCTCATCCCCATAGGAATGCAGCCCCGGTGGCATGCAAATGGAGCGTATTTGCGCTGCGGGGATATCGGCACCCACAAGCTTTAAATGGGTTGTAACACCCTTGCCGCGCCGCTCGAGCAGGGCTTTATCTGCGCAGGCGTCAAGCACATCTTCGGCCATGGCTCGGTAGGTGGTCCATTTGCCGCCTGTCACGGTGACCATGCCACTGCGGCTCACCATCACGGTGTGTTCCCTGCTGATGCGCTTGGTGTTATCGCCGTCGTCGTCTTGCGGTTTTACAAGCGGGCGCAACCCTACCCAGACACTTTTGACGTCGGCGCGCGTGGGTGGCTTGCGCAGATACCGGGCCGATTCGTTGAGGATGAAGTCCACCTCTTCCCTGAACGGCATGGGCTCGCGCGCCAGATCATTGCGTGGCGTATCGGTAGTTCCCAGAATGACTTTTCCCAGCCAGGGCACGGCGAACAGCACGCGGCCATCGGCTGTCTTGGGCACCATGAGCGCAACGTCGCCATCCAAAAATATACGGTCCACCACGATGTGCACACCCTGGCTGGGAGTCACCATGGGCTTGGTCGCGTTTTTGCTGCTGGCGCCGCTCGCCGCTCCATCCTTTTGCCGCAGCTCATCTACCCACACGCCAGTGGCGTTGACCACGCAACGGGTTTTGACGGTGTAGTGCTTGCCGGTAAGCGTGTCTTCGCAGACCAGGCCGGAGACCTGGCCACCGTCGTACAGCATGTGGTCCGCGCGGCAGTAGTTCAGAAGAAGTGCGCCCTTGGCCGCGGCGGTTCGTGCCAGCGCTATCGCCAACTTGGCATCGTTGAATTGACCGTCCCAATATTTGACGCCGCCCTGCAGTCCTTCAGGCCGTGCCGTTGGCAAGTATTGGAGAGTCTCGTCGCGGTTGAGAAATTCGGTCTTGCCCAGGCCTGCCTTGCCGGCCAGGGCGTCATACATCTTGAGGCCTATACCGTAAAACGGTGTCTCCCACCATTTGTAAGACGGCATGATGAAGGGCAAAGGTTGTGCCAAATGCGGCGCGTTGTGCAGCAGCGTGGTGCGTTCATGCAGTGCCTCGCGCACCAGAGAAATATTGCCCTGCGCCAAATAGCGCACACCACCATGCACCAGCTTCGTCGCCCGGGACGATGTCCCCTTGGCAAAGTCGTACGATTCGACCAACACCACGCTAAAGCCTCGCGCCGCCGCGTCCAGCGCCACGCCCAGGCCGGTTGCACCGCCCCCGACCACGGCGATGTCATACGCCCGCTCCTGCGCCAGTCGGTCTATCATTTCTCTACGTACGGTCAAATTCGGCTGCATAAATGTGGGCTGCAAAGTGTTGGATCGGAGCATACAAGAACGGACCGGACCGAAGTGACCCTTTTGAGACCAATGAATGCAAGCGTTTGGCTATATAACCTGCTTTCGCTGACCGCAACCTATCAGGAAAACCCATGACCTACCTGCTGGCCTTGGACCAAGGCACTTCCAGCTCACGCAGTATCGTGTTTGATGCCGACGGCCATGTGGTGGCACAGGCCCAGCAGGAGCTGACGCAAATTTACCCGCAACCGGGTTGGGTAGAACATGATCCGCAAGAGATCTGGCGCACCCAGTTGGCCACAGCCCGCGACGCCCTGGCCAAGGCAGGCATCACGGCCAGCCAAGTGAGCGCCCTGGGCATTACCAACCAGCGCGAAACCACCGTGGTGTGGAACCGCCGCACGGGCATGCCCATACACCACGCCATCGTCTGGCAAGACCGGCGGGCCGAGCCTACCTGCGTAGAGCTGCGTGAGCGTGGGCTGGCCGACACCATACAGGCTAAAACGGGGTTGCTGGTCGATGCCTATTTTTCGGGTACCAAGCTGAAGTGGATACTCGACCATGTAGCCGGTGCGCGGCAGTTGGCGCACAACGGCGAACTGGCCTTTGGCACGGTGGACAGCTGGCTGATTTGGCGCCTGACGGCTGGTGCGGTACATGCCACCGATGTCAGCAACGCATCGCGCACCATGCTGTTCAATGTGCACACCAACCAGTGGGACGCCGAGTTGCTGCATGCGATGGACATACCCGCCAACATGTTGCCGACCGTCAAGCCATCCAGTGCCGTATATGGTGAAGTTACGCCAAAGCTGCTGGGCCATGCCATCCCTATTGGTGGCGTAGCGGGCGACCAGCAAAGCGCGCTGTTTGGCCAGGCCTGTTTTAACGCCGGAATGGTCAAGAACACCTATGGCACCGGCTGTTTCATGCTGATGCACACGGGGCACAACTTTGAGACCTCGCACAACGGCCTGATCACGACCAGTGCAGCGCAAGCGAGCACAAAAACAGAGTTTGCAATGGAGGGAAGCGTGTTTGTAGGTGGTGCGGTGGTGCAGTGGCTGCGCGATGGCTTGCATGCCATAAAGGCCAGTGGCGAGGTACAAGAGCTGGCGCAAAGCGTGCCGGATTCGGGTGGCGTCATGGTGGTGCCGGCCTTCACCGGGCTGGGTGCACCTTACTGGAAGCCGGATGCGAGGGGAACCATTACCGGTTTGACACGTGGCAGCACGGTGGCCCATATTGCCAGGGCCTCTCTGGAAAGCATTGCCTACCAAAGCGCCGCATTGTTGCAAGCCATGACACGAGATGCGGTGGAAGCGGGCGGTGTTGCCGTGGCCGAACTGCGAGTCGATGGCGGCGCCTGCGTCAACGATTTGTTGATGCAGTTCCAGGCCGATCTGTTGGGCATACCAGTAGTGCGCCCTGCAGTGACCGAGACCACGGCGCTGGGAGCGGCCTACCTCGCAGGCCTCACGGTAGGCATCTACCAAAATACGGAGGAGTTGTCCCGTCTTTGGCGGGCTGAAAGGCGCTTCTTGCCGACGCTGGCCCCGCAGCGCGCCAAAGAACAAATGCAGCGCTGGGAGCATGCTGTTCGGCAGACCGTTTTGTAAAGCAAACAGCCGCCCTGGACAGGCTGACCATGAGCGGCGAACGGGCCAAAATCTTCCAACCGTACAAGCCAAGATAACGCCGACCGCAGCGCCCTATTTGCCGCCCAGTCCCATCGACCGGGTAATGACCTCTTTCATGATCTCGTTGGTACCACCGTAGATGCGGGCCACGCGCGCGTCGGCAAACCCGCGGGTGATGGGGTATTCCCACATATACCCGTAACCACCAAACAGTTGCACGCATTCGTCCATGACCTTGCATTGCAGATCGGTGCACCAGTACTTGGCCATGCTTGCCGTCGCCGTATCGAGCTGGTCCTTGCAAATCAACTCGGAGCACTTGTCCACAAACACCTGGGCTACTTGCACCTCGGTTTGAAGCTCGGCCAGTGTGAAGCGTGTGTTTTGGAAGGCCGCCACCGGCTGGCCAAAGACTTTGCGTTCTTTGACATAGTCCACCGTCCAGTTGATCGCGGCCTGCGCCCCGGCCACCGCACTGATCGCAATTTGCAGACGCTCCCACGGCAACTGCTCCATTAGGCAAATAAAGCCCTTGTTCTCATAGGGCTTGCCACCCAACAGGTTTTCAGCCGGTACACGCACATTGTCAAAAAATAGTTCGGAGGTGTCCTGTGCCTTCAAACCCAACTTCTTTAGCCGCTTGCCTACGCTAAAGCCTGGCATACCGCGCTCCACCAACACCAGGCTGGTGCCCTTGCCGCCCGCAGGGGGGTTGGTCTTGGCCACGACGATGACCAGGTCGGCGTGCCAGCCGTTGGTGATGAAGGTTTTGCTGCCGTTGAGCAGGTAGTGGCCGTCGGGTTCGCTACCGGAGGGGCCCGATTGCCAAAGGCAGGTGGTTTTGATGCCCTGCAGGTCCGAGCCCGCGGCCGGTTCGCTCATGGCGATTGCGCCAATCATCTCTCCCCTGGCGAGCTTGGGCAGGTACTTGGCCTTTTGCTCCGGGGTGCCGTAGTGCAGGATGTAGGGCGCCACGATTTCGCTGTGCAGGCTGTAGCCAATGCCGCTGACACCTGCGCGTGCCAGTTCCTCAAACTGAATGACGGAGAACAGCTTGTCGGCATCCGAGCCGCCATATTCCTCGGGCATGCTCATACACAAAAAACCGTTTTCGCCGGCCTGGTTCCACACCGCGCGCGCGACATAGCCCTGCTCTTCCCACTCGGCGTGGAAAGGGGCGATTTCCTTGTCGATGAATTTGCGGAAGCTGTCGCGGAAGGCTTCGTGGTCTGGAGAAAAGAGGGTTCGTTCACTCATGGCGGCACCTTGGTTACGGATCAGTTGGGGACAGAGCTTGCAGCTGTGCTGCTGCGGTCTTTCCCGCAGGTCATTGATTTTACAAAGCATTTGCTTGGC
>JANXVI010000020.1 GCA_025351745.1 Rhodoferax sp. | reverse complement strand
TGGCGCAGGGGCGCATGGTGGAAGCCGTGGTGCATCTGACGGACTTACCCCGGGTTGAGGCCATGGCCTTTGTCAACAGCCTGCGCGGCTGGGTGGAGGCCGTGTGGGATGCGCCGCTGGCGCAGCAACTGCCCTCTGTGTGGGATGACGGGGAACACGGCGCGCTGATGCCCGGCTAGGGGCCTGGGTGCCAGTGCGTTCTGCGCAGGTAAAGGAGGAGGCCGAAGGCCGGGGGACACGGAGCAGAACGCACTGGCGCCCAGGCCTCTAGCCGCACCACACATGCCAAATCAGGCTGCAGCCCCCGTGGGACGTGCGTAAGTCGCTACCAAAACAGTAGCGTTTTTAGACCACCGGGGGAATGCGCAGCGGTATCGTCACCGGCCCATCGTTGACCAGGCTGACCTGCATGTCGGCCGCAAAGAACCCCGTCTGCACCACCGCATGCGCACGCCGCGCGGCCTTCACAAAGCCGTCAATCAGGCGCCTTCCATCGTCTGGCGCTGCGGCACCTGTAAAGCTGGGGCGGTTGCCACCACTCACATCCGCCGCCAACGTGAACTGGCTGACGATCAACAAGCCACCTGCGGTGCCGGCACCGTCCATGTCCTGCACGCTGTTATTCATCTTGCCATTGGCGTCGCTGAAGATGCGCAGCTTCAGAATCTTGGCCAAGAGCTTGTCGCCCTGCACTTGCGTGTCACCCTGCTCGGCGCAGACCAGCACCAGCAGGCCGGGGCCAATCTCCCCTACCGTTTGCCCGCCCACATCCACGCGGGCCGAGCTGACCCGTTGCAGCACAGAGATCATGCGCAGAACGGGCCGCTAGCCCTCGTGGAATGTTCGCAAGCAGCTATCAATTGCGTAGCAAAGGTGTGCAGACTCAAGCCAAAGTCACCCGGGCAAACTTGCGCTTGCCGACCTGCACTACATAGGTGCCAGCTGCCAGCTTCAGGCCCTTGTCGCTGACCACATTGGAATTCACCCGCACGCCGCCTCCGTCGATCAGGCGGTTGCCCTCACCACTGCTGGCTGCCAGCCCGGCCGATTTCAACAGCGCGGCAATGCCCAATGCCGCGCCACCTTCGCCCAACGGCAAGGTGATTTCATCGATCTGGTCCGGCACACCGCCCTTGCTGCGGTTGATGAAATCCTGCTCGGCCGCGTCAGCCGCTGCGGCGCTGTGGAAGCGGGCGGTGATTTCCTTGGCCAACGCCACCTTGGCGTCCTTGGGGTTGCGCCCTGCGTCAATCTCCGCCTTCAGCGCGGCAATCTCGGACTCCGGCTTGAAGCTCAAGAGCGTGTACCACTTCCACATCAGCACGTCAGAGATGCTCAAGACCTTGGCGAACATGGTGTTGGGCTCTTCGGTGACGCCGATGTAGTTGTTCTTGCTCTTGGACATCTTCTCGATGCCGTCCAAGCCCTCCAGCAGTGGCATAGTGAGTATGCACTGCGGCTCCTGGCCATACTCCACCTGCAACGTGCGTCCCATCAGCAGGTTGAACTTCTGGTCGGTACCGCCCAGCTCCAGGTCACTTTTCAGAGCCACGCTGTCATAGCCCTGCATCAACGGGTACAGAAATTCGTGCACCGCAATCGGTGTGCCGGCCTTGAATCGGTCGTGAAAATCGTTGCGCTCCATCATGCGCGCCACGGTGTAGCGGCTGGCCAGCTGGATCATGCCACGCGCGCCCAACGGGTCGCTCCATTCGCTGTTGTAGCGCAGCTCGGTCTTGGCCGGGTCCAGAATCTTGTCGGCCTGGGCGCGGTAGGTTTCGGCGTTGAGCTTGATCTGCTCGGCGGTCAGCGGCGGCCGCGTGCTGTTGCGGCCGGACGGGTCGCCAATCATGCTGGTAAAGTCGCCGATCAAGAAGATCACGGTATGGCCCAGGTCCTGCAACTGGCGCATCTTGTTCAGCACCACGGTATGGCCTATATGGATGTCGGGTGCCGTCGGGTCCAGCCCCAGCTTGATGCGCAGCGGCGTGCCGGTGGCTTCCGATTTGGCGAGTTTTTTGACCCACTCATCCTGCGGTAGCAGCTCTTCCACGCCACGCAAGGTCACGGCCAGGGCCTCTCGGACACGATCGCTTACAACTAACTGGGAACTTTGGGCTTGATTCATAAGGGTTTTTATCGATGTGTCGGTGCGGTAGACCGCTATACTGCGACCTCCCTCCTGCAATCGCGTTCGATTGGCAGCGACTGGATTTTAGTCGCGCCCACGTTGCAGTTTGGGGTGTAGTGCCGGATGGCCTCACCCCCAAATCCATGGAGACCGAATTTTGATACATCGCCTGCAACTAGCCGCAGAGGGTACTTTTGCCCATGCCGCCCGTCTTGTCCGCGCCCATCCCAAACAACTCAGCCTCGCCATCGCCGCCCTCTTGTTGGGCGGTGCCGGTGCCACTTACGCGGTGGCCACTTTGGCGCCCGATGCAGCCGACCTGCCGGTGCGCACCATTGTGGAAGACATCCAGCCCCTGCCACAGCTCAGCCAGTTTGACGCCGTGCAAACCCAGGCCATGCGCCTGTACCGCTCGGACGCCACGCGCTCTTCCGACACCGCCGAGTCGCTGCTCAAGCGCCTGGGTGTCTACGACCCGCAGGCTGCAGCCTTCATCCGCGCCGACACGGTCGTCCAGCAAACGCTGATGGGCCGCGCCGGTCGCAATGTCACCGTGGAGGCCAGCGAGACCAATACCTTGCTCAAGCTCAGCGCCCGCTGGAGCCCGGAAGACGACGGCATGTTCAAGCGTTTGACAGTGGTGAAGACCGCCAGCGGCTTCCACTCGAAGCTGGACAGCCTGCCCATGACCGCGTCTTCGCGCCTGGCCAGTGGCACCATCCATACCTCGCTATTTGCCGCCACCGACGACGCCCGCATTCCCGACACCGTGGCCGTCCAACTGGCCGAAATATTCGCGGGTGACATCGACTTCCACCGCGCGCTTCGCAAGGGCGACCGCTTTGCAGTGACCTATGAAACGCTAGAAGGCGACGGCGAACCCATGCGTGCGGGCCGGGTGCTGAGCGCCGAGTTCGTTAATGCTGGCAAGAGCTTCCAGGCCATGTGGTTCCAAGAGCCCTTGGCCAGCGGCAGCGCGGCTGCCTCCACCGCCAGCCATACGCTGACCAAGGGTGGCTACTACACGCTGGCGGGCGAGAGCCTGCGCCGGGCATTTTTGGCATCGCCCGTGGAATTCTCGCGCGTGACCAGCGGCTTCAAGATGCGCTTCCATCCCATTTTGAATACGTGGCGCGCCCACCTCGGCGTGGATTACGCTGCCCCGATCGGCACGCCCGTACGCAGCGTCGGTGATGGTGTGGTCGAATTCGCGGGCACGCAAAACGGCTTTGGCAACGTAGTCATGGTCAAGCACCGCAACAACAATGTGACGGTGTATGCGCATTTGAGCCGCATCAATGTGCACACCGGCCAAAGCGTCAGCCAAAGCCAAAATGTGGGCGCTGTCGGCCAAACCGGTTGGGCTACTGGCCCACATCTGCATTTTGAATTCCGTGTCAATGGCGCGCACAAAGACCCGCTGACCATTGCCAAGCAGAGCGAGTCCGTGCCGGTGACAGCGTCTGCCCGCACCGCCTTCAATCAGGCTGCGGCCCAGGTGCGCACGCAGTTGGCGGCTGCCGCTACCATGCAGTTGGGCAGCGCGCAATAGGCCTTGACGGGACCGCATCGTGCCGGGTTTGTACATAGGCCTGATGTCGGGCACCTCGCTGGACGGGGTGGACGCGGTGCTGGTAGATTTTGATGGGCCACAAGCTCGCGTACTGGGCCATACTAGCGCGCCCATGCCAGCCGAGTTGCGGGTCGAATTGCTCGCATTGAATAGTCTCACCGACAACGAGTTGCACCGCGCAGCGCTCGCTTCCAACGGATTGGTACGTCTTTATGCAGAACAAGTCCACGCACTGTTGGAACAATGCGGCGTCGACGCTGCGGCTGTGAAAGCCATCGGCGCGCATGGCCAAACCGTGCGCCACCGGCCGCAAGAATTTGATGGCACCGGTTACACGCTGCAACTCAACAACCCTTCCCTGCTGGCCGAGCTGTGTAGCATCACCGTGGTGGCCGATTTCCGCAGCCGGGATGTGGCGGCGGGTGGCCAGGGCGCGCCGCTGGTGCCGCCATTTCACCAGGCCTTTTTTGGCATTCCGGACCAAGCATTGGCGGTGCTCAATATCGGCGGCATTTCGAACATCACCGTGCTGGACCCTGCTATGCCCGATGTCCAGGGTTTTGACAGCGGTCCCGGAAATGCCTTGATGGATGCCTGGTGCCTGGCCCATACCGGGCAGGCTTACGACGACGCGGGCAGTTGGGCGAAGCAAGGAAGGGTACATGCCGGCCTGCTAGCCCGGCTGCTGGACGAGCCGTTCTTTGCCAAACCGCCACCCAAGAGCACGGGGCGCGATTTATTCAATGGCCCGTGGCTCGCTGCCAGGTTGACAGGGATGGGAGCCGTGCCGCCACAGGATGTACAGGCCACGTTGACGGAGCTGACGGCGTTGGCGTGTGCCCGCAGCCTGCTGGATACCAGCGTCGAGTGCAAAACCCTAGTGGTTTGCGGCGGGGGCGCCCTCAACGATTATTTGATGTCGCGCCTGCAGGCGGCTTTGCCCAACTGCACGGTGATCTCATCCGCAAAACGCGGATTGCCGCCCTGGCAAGTGGAGGCCACTGCTTTTGCCTGGCTGGCCCGCCAAACCCTGCTGGGCAAAATGTCCAGCCTTAAAAGCGTTACGGGCGCCAAAGGCGCCCGGATACTGGGAGGAATCTATCCTGCATGACTGCCCCACTCGTTGCCTTGGGGCGGCCCGACGGTTATGAAACGGTGCGTGACTAGGAAAACGAAGAGCCGCAACCGCAGGTGGTGGTCGCGTTAGGATTCTTGATCACGAACTGGGCGCCCTGCAGGTCTTCCTTGTAGTCAATCTCGGCGCCCACCAGGTACTGGTAGCTCATCGCATCGATCAACAGCGACACACCGTTCTTGCTCATCACGGTGTCATCTTCGTTCGTGATTTCATCAAACGTAAAGCCGTACTGGAAGCCGGAGCATCCGCCGCCTTGCACAAACACGCGCAATTTCAGCTCGGGGTTGCCCTCTTCGGCGATCAGATCGGCCACTTTGGCCGCCGCACTGTCGGTGAACAGAATGGGCGCTGGCATTTCGGTGTGGATTTTTTCGGCTACGGCACTCATGGGAGGACTCCGGTGAAATCTGGAAATCAGTATTGCCGGAATAGTACAGCAAAACGCTCGGGAATTATGTTACTGGTTATTTGCCGCCAGCTTCAGTGTGGGCTTTTCCCCTTCAGCCAATAGCGGGCGCAACTGGCCGGTGATCAATGCACCGTGGTGCATTTCCAGGGCGGCATATTCCACGTCACCTTCGATACGGGCCTTGGGCTGCAATTCGAGCATCTTGCGTGCGTGGATTGGGCCCTTGACGCTGCCGTTGATGATGATGTGGTCGGCTACTATTTCGCCGGTAATGCATGCGATCTCAGAGATCACCAAGATGCTGGCGACCTCGACACCGGCCCGAATGTTGCCGATGATGCTGCCGTCGACCCGCAGGCCGTCGGCGAAACTGATGTTGCCAACAATCTCGCTGCCTTCAGCGATCAGGCTTTTGATGGGGGGCTGCTTTTTCTTGTTGAACATACATTCATCCTTTGTAACGAAAATTACAACTTGATGGATTGCGTCGCTTTGACAACCGTGCCGTCCATCACCTTGGCAGACATGCCCTTCACAACGACTTGCGCGGGCACCTCAAACTCACCATCCATACGCCCGTATTGCTTGACTTTGATTGCCGGGGTATCGCCCGACAAGGCGGCTGTCCAGGGCTTGCCATTCAACAAGCCCGAAAAGGATACTTCCAGCCGCCCATTGAACTCCGGTGGATTCTTGCCTGACTGAATCACCAGCACCTGCCATTTTAACTTGCCGCTGCCCAACATATCCGCCTGCAGGCTGCGGATGGCTAGGCCGTCGGCACCGGCGGAAGGAATCAACTTCTCGAAAAAGCCCAAATCATCGCGTAAGGTACGGTTGTCGCCCTCCAACTGCTTGAGCTGTGCCAACAGGCTTTCATGCGATGCCTTCTCGGCCGTGACCAGTGTGTCTGCCGTGATGGCGATGGACTGCGCATGCTCTCGCTCCTGCTTGACCTTGACCAGTTCCGATCGAGCCTCGGTCAGCTCGATACGCAAGCGCTGCATTTCTTCCTTGGAGCCTTTCTCCAATCCGGCAATGTCTTTGCCGAATTCAAAGGCCCACAGGCCGATGGCGGCACAAAAACCCAAAACGATGGCAAAGATGGCCCAACGAAAAGGCCAGGGCATAGCACTGCGCACAGACATTCGGGGCGCGCTGATCGTTAGGCGGCGGCGTAGGAGTTTGAATCGCATGGAGCGCGAAGTCTAACAACTGAATGTAAAACGGCTGCAAGGGTTTGCACCCTGGCAGCCATTCGATTTGCAACGGAGTGTTGCGAAGGCGATGTGTCGTCGCCGGGCCGCTCCAAGGCGACCAACGCCCCACGGGGGCAGCGCAGGACGCGCAGCGACAAGCGTGGGGCTGTGGCCTTAGCGCTTGGAGAACTGCTTGCGACGGCGAGCGCCGTGGAAGCCGACCTTCTTACGCTCGACTTCGCGCGCATCACGCGTCACGAAACCAGCTTGGCTCAAGGCGGGCTTGAGCGTTGCGTCGTAGTCGATCAGGGCACGGGTGATACCGTGGCGCACTGCACCCGCTTGGCCAGACTCACCCCCACCCGCAACGTTGACCATGATGTCAAACGTTTCAGCGTGGTTGGTCAGCATCAGAGGCTGCTTGCAGATCATGATGGAAGTGCCGCGACCGAAGAACTTGTCAATGGCTTTGCCATTGACAACGATTTGGCCGGAGCCTTTTTTCAGAAACACGCGGGCGACGCTGGATTTGCGACGGCCGGTGCCATTGTTCCATTCACCGATCATTTGGCGGCCTCACGTTTCACAGCGTTGTTGGAAATACCAGCAATGTCCAGAACCTTGGGCTGCTGGGCAGTGTGGGGGTGCTCAGCACCGCCGTAAACCTTGAGCTTCTTGATCATGGCGTAACCCAGGGGACCCTTGGGCAACATACCCTTGACCGCTTTTTCCAAAGCGCGGCCGGGGAACTTGTTTTGCATGTCACGGAAGTTGGTGGACGAGATGCCGCCGGGGTAACCCGAATGGCGGTAGTACACCTTGTCCAGCGACTTGGCGCCAGTGACGCGCAGCTGGGCTGCATTGGTGACGATGATGAAATCGCCGGTATCGACGTGAGGCGTGTAAATGGCCTTGTGTTTGCCGCGCAAACGGAGAGCAACTTCGCTGGCTACTCGTCCGAGGACCTTATCGGTCGCGTCAATCACAAACCACTCGTGCACGACCTCAGCGGGTTTTGCGCTGAAAGTTGTCATGAGTTTTCTCTTTTAAAGAAGGGTTTGCCCAACCAATGGGGTTGGATCCATACAGCTCTTTTCCACGGTCGGCGTTCCTTCTATTCCAAACCCAACGGGCTTAAGCGCCAGGTTCAGTGGGAATCTCTTAGGTGGTGATACTTTAGCGCGGCATCAAAAGACGCCCAACAAAAGCCTTCGCCGCGGAGCCACAAATGCGCTGCGAAGCCTTCGATTATAAGAGATTTGGTTTAAGACAGGTAGTTTTCGCAGTTTGCCCGGTCAACGTCCAGTCACAACAACCCCCGATTCACTATCAATACAATAGCTACCAAGGCAATGTTTACGACGGCTGGATACCAATTTGGTATACAAGCCCAACAAAGGACGGCGGGGGCGGTTACCATTCTAGGATGTTCAGTTATCGCCACGCCTTTCACGCCGGGAACCACGCCGACGTCCTCAAACACACTGTTTTACTGGCCGTTTTGCGCTACATGACGCAAAAAGACGCCGCGTTAACTGTCTTCGACACCCACGCCGGTGCCGGTCTTTACCGTCTGGACGGCGACTACGCACAGACCAGCGCCGAAGCAGCCGAGGGCTTTCTCAAATTGGTAGCCGGCAAACCTGCCCAGCCGTTCGCGCCCATGCTGCAAGATTACGTGGACTTGGTTGCAGGCTTCAACAAGGCGGGCAGCCACAAGGTGTACCCCGGCTCCCCCTTCATCATCCACCGGGTTATTCAAGAGCGCGACCGCGACAAGCTCAAACTGTTTGAACTGCACCCAACCGACACCAAAACTCTGACTGCCAACGTCGCGCAATTGGAGGCTGGTCGCCAAGTGGCAATACTGCGCGAAGATGGCTTTGAGGGCGTCAAGAAGTTTTTGCCACCCCCCTCACGCCGCGCGCTGCTGCTGTGCGACCCCAGCTACGAACTGAAAACCGACTACGGCCGCGTTGCCGAGATGGTGGCCGACGCACTGCTGCGTTTTGCGACCGGCACTTACGCCGTCTGGTACCCCATCATTCCGCGCCCCGAAGCGCACGACCTGCCCAAGAAACTCAAGACGTTGGCCAACAAGGCTGGCAAGAGTTGGCTGGGCGCTACGCTGACCGTGAAATCCAGCAAGCTGCTGCAAGATGATGCCGGCGAAGTGATACGCCCGGGCCTTCCCGCCAGTGGCATGTTCATCATCAACCCGCCCCACACGCTCAAAGCAGGTCTGCAACTGGCGCTGCCCCAGATGGTGACGCTGCTCAAGCAAGACGCCAACGCCGCGTTCACGCTGGAATCGGGCGGATAAGGCATACGAGAGGGACCGGCCATGCGCGTACTTCGCGATGCATTTGCGATTTTCCGTATGGAGGCAACGCTGTTCAAGCGGTTCCCCAAGCTGAAGGTTTCTGCGGTTGGGGTGATCATCATTCCCGCGCTGTACGCGCTGATTTACTTGTCCAGCGTACGCGACCCCGGCGCCCACACCGGCGACCTCAAAGCTGCGCTGGTGAACCTGGACCAGGGTCTGAACTACCGCGGCCAGGATGTCAACATAGGCAAGACGGTTGTTACGGCGATCAAGGACAAGCGCACCTTTGGCTTTGTTGACTACAGCCAGGAAGAAGAAGCCAAGCTGGCCGTTCGGCAAGGACACTTGTCATTTGCGCTGATCATTCCAAAGGACTTCAGCGCCAATGCCGTGCCGGGGCAGGAAGCTGCCGGTGGCCGGCTGGTCATGTACGTGTCGGAGGGCAACAACTACAACGGCGCCAATATTGCCAAGCGTTTTGCCTCGGAATTGGGTCACCAGGTCAATATCAATCTGAATGAAAACCGCTGGTCGCTGGTGTTGACCACGGCAACCGGCTCCCGCGACAAATTGGCCGAGTTGCGCACGGGCGTCGCAGCACTCAACGATGGCGCCAGCAAGCTGGATGCAGGCCTGTCCAAAGCAGAGGCGGGATCCAACGCTTTGGCCACCGGGACGGATGGTCTGGGCTCTGCCGTCGTACAACTGACAGACGGCGTTAAACAATTGGGCGCAGGATTGCGCACCATGGACCAGCAACGCCCGCCTGCGCAAGATCTGGCCGCGTTGAAATCTGGGCCTGCAGAACTACTCGCAGGCCACTCCGAATTGGCCAAAGGCCTCCAAGGCCTTCAGATCGGGGCGCAAGAACTGGCAGACGGCAGCCACAAAATGCGAGACGAAACCAAGGGCATTCCACTGGTCGGCACGCGCATTTCTGAGGGGGCGACACAACTTGGCGATGGGGCCGCGCTATTGGGGGCCGGTTTGCAGAACGCACGGACCGGCCAATCGCAATTGGCCGACGGCACGCAAAAGCTCGGCGTGGGCGTTACTAAACTGGCCGACGGCATGGCAGCTTTGGGCGGCGGGATTCATACGGCGGCAACCAAAGTGCCAGCCGACAGCAAATTGGACGAGTTGGCCGGTGCCAGCCGCACTCTGGTCATCGGCGCGCAAGATCTGCGCAGTGGCCTGACCCAACTCAAAGCCGGTTCCAAAGAATTGGCGTCCGGTCTTAGGCTGCTGAATCAAGCCTTGCCCGGCGATGTGCATGCGCTAGACGGAAGTGCGCGCGGTCTGGCCGATTCAGTGGAGCCAGCCATTGAAATCGTCGCGCCGGTGCTCAACAACGGCGCCGGCTTTGCCCCCAACTTTCTGGCAACCTCTTTGTGGCTGGGAGCGGTGATGTCTGCCTTCCTGTTCCATTTGCGCCGCCTGCCCGAGGCCGCCGCCTCCATGTCGCGCCCCGCGCGACTCTTGGGCAAGCTGGGTATTTTAGGCGGGCTGGTGGTGGCACAAGCTATGGTGATCATGCTGATGTCGCTGCTGATGCTCGACCTTCGTGTGGTGCGGCTTGGGCCCTATGCGCTGACCCTGGCCCTCAGTTCGCTGACTTTTCTGACCCTGATCGTGGCGATCACCCGCGCATTTGGCGACGCCGGCAAGGCCGCCGTGCTACTGTTGATGGTGTTGCAGCTGTCGTCAGCGGGCGGCGTGTTACCCGTGGAGCTGGCAGGCGGTGTTTACCAGACCGTCAGTCCCTGGCTGCCGTTTACCTGGGTCATCAAAGCCTTGCGCGCCAGCATGTTTGACGCTTTTGATGGCGACTGGCTGAGCGCTTGGATGGTCATAGGACTGATCGGCTCCATCGCGTGGCTGGCCGCCTGTTTTGTGGGTCGCTGGCAATTTGTCAGCCAAAGCGAGCACAGGCCCGCGATGGAGTTTGAGGGCATCTAGGTTTTGCCGCAGGGGACTACTCCCACGCAAAACATGGCTCCATCAGGCGGAAGCAAGTGGACCTCCGTGCGCACCCGTTTGCGCTACCGGGTGCTATCCACCCAAGCCTAGCCGTTCGCACAATGCCAACGTGGCTACGCTCTGGTTCATCGAGTAGAAGTGCAACGCTGGGGCACCACCGGCACGCAGTTGCTCGCACAAACTGGTCACCACATCCAGCCCAAAAGCTTTGAT
>JANXVI010000497.1 GCA_025351745.1 Rhodoferax sp. | reverse complement strand
GGGGGGCAATTTACCCACCGCAATGCAAGCTGACCGCCTGCAAAGGCTCGCCGGTGCGCGGGTCTTGCACCACCAAATTGATCTGCCGTGGATGGGTGGCTGTAGCCGCAATCGCCACAAAGCCCAGCGACTGCGCGCCCTGGTACTGTCCAACGGGCGTGTACTGGCGCACCACAAAATCGTGCTGCAAAAAATCGCCCCTATTTTCACCGGCCTTCACGCGCGAGTTGTGGCCATGCTCGGTCACGGTCCAATAGGCGCTCCACTGCGCCACACCTTCACCGGGTGTAACGCGGGCCGAAAACTGGTCAACCCCGTCGGCCTGCTGCAGCGTAATGGCAACCCTGGACGGTTCAGTGGTCGTTTGCCCTGCCTGCTGCGGGCGGGTGCCCCGCCACTGCGGCCAGTCGCGCCCATTGCGCACCAGTTGTGGCGTGTAGATGCTGGTGAGCCGGTTGACACTGGCCAGCGTGCGCTGTCGCTCGGTGTTGGCTGGCGTGGCAAACCGGTCCACCCAGCCGATGTAGTCCCAATAGCCAACGTGAAAGGCCTGGGCGACTACGGGCGCGCCCTTGAGCGACGACAGCCATTGGTCTGCCGGTGGGCAGGAACTGCAGCCCTCCGATGTGAAGAGTTCGATGACCGGAGTGCGCTGCGGACCCGACTGCACTTCGCAACGCGGCGGGGCGGCCCAAGCGGGCAACGCGGTCGCCCCTACAACGGGGGCAATTACCAGCGCATGCCACAAACGGCTGCGCAGGTTGGAGGGAAATTTGGGCATGGTGGGGACGCTTTCGCAATAGGGCTGTTGTGCCCTATTGGTCGGCCCCGACCTTGCATTCTTACAAGAAGGAAGAATGCGAAACGGGTTACTGCTTGACGCCTTCCGCCTGGACGATCAAACGTACGTTCTTGGGGAAGCCCCAATCCACACCATAGTTCATGCCGAAGGCCGTACGGTCGATCGTGGTTTCAAAGTCACCACCGCACACTTCGCGCTTGAGCATCGGGCTTTGGTAGCAGTTGAACTGGTTGGCTTTCAGTGTGACGGTTTGGGTCTTGCCCATTAGTGTCAGGTTGCCGACGATTTCGGCCACTTTGTCACCATCGAAAGTGAACTTGTCGGAGACAAATTTAATGGTCGGGTACTTAGCCGTATCAAACAGGTCCGGGCCTTGCAAATGCTTGTCAAAAGCAGGCGTACCGGTGTTGATCGAGGTGGTGTCCACAGTCACTTCCAGCTTGCCAGTCTTGGCGACGCGGTTCATCTGCACGGAGCCCTCTTTCTTGTCAAAACGGCCCCTGTTGGTGGAAGTGCCAAAGTGGCCGATCTCAAACGACACGAAAGTATGGGTTGGGTCCAGCGCATAGGTCGAAGTTTCGGTATGGGCCGCGGCCCACAAAAGGGTGGGGGCAAAAGTCAAGGCAACAGCCAAACCAAGAAGGGATTTACGCATGTGAAAAGGCTCCGTTAAAAAACAGGGTTGAGGGGAAAGGAAAACCAAAAATCAGAATTTGCCAACGCCAGTCAGCGCCAGCTTGAATTTGACCTGCACATCATCGGCCACCATAGACGTATCAGCCCATTCGTTTTCGCCGATCTTGAACGCCAGTCGCTTGATGGACACTGAGCCCGTGGCAGTCGTGGTGGTACCGCTCTGCGCCAGCGTCACCGGCACCACGGCATCGCGCGTATTGCCCTTGATAGCCAGCTTGCCGGTCACTTCAAATTTGCCGCCACCCAGGCCCTTGATGCTGGTGGACTGGAACGTGGCTTGCGGAAATTTCGCGGTGTTGAACCACACTGCCTTGGGCAGCTCAGCATCTGGCTCGGGCGAACCCATGGTGGCACTGGCGATGTCAATCGTGAAAGCGATCTTGCCCGTCTCAGGCTTAGCCGGGTCCAGCGCAATTTGTGCATCAAACTTCTTGAAGTGGCCTTCCACCGGGACACCCATTTGCTTGATGACGAAGCCTACTTCGCTTTGCGCAGGCAGGAGCTTTTGCCCGGCCTGTGCGGACATGCTGGCTAGTGCAACCAGCAGCACCATTGCAGTGGTTCGGGCAACTGGGGAAAAAATGGTTGTCATGGTGTGGGTTCCGTTACGGGGTGTTGAAAAAAAATCGCTTCTAGCGTTTGCCCGGCAACATACGTTGCAGCAAACCGTCTTTGTCGACGAAATGGTGTTTGAGCGCGGCAACCACATGCAGCAGTACCAGGCCAGCCAGCGCAAAGGCGCTGTATTCGTGCCAGGGTTTGATCATTTTTGCCAGCTGCTTGCTGGCAGATACAAAGTCTGGCAGAGGTATCACACCAAAGAGCACGATAGGGAAGCCGGCCGCCGAGCTGTAGGCCCAGCCCACCAGAGGCACGATGAAAAACAAGGCATACATCAGCCAGTGGGTGGCGTGGTAGGCCTGCGTTTGCCAGTTGGGCATGGCCAAGGCCACCGACTGGGGCAATGCGGGGGGTTTGTGGCTCAGGCGCCAGATCAGGCGGATGGCGGACAGGGTCAGGATCGTGATACCGGCCCATTTGTGCCAGTTATAAAGCTTGAGACGCTGGGGTGAAAAAGGCAGATCGGCCATGTACAGGCCCACCGAAAAAATGCCGACCAGCGCCAATGCCAGCAGCCAGTGCAAGGCAATGGCAAGGTCGTTGTAGCGGCGGGGTGCGGATGCAGTGTTCATACTAAAAGATTTGCAATGGTTGTTGGCCCGTAGAGCCCTCAATGATCCGATTTGGACGAGAGTTTAGGAGGGCCGTGGTCGAAAAAAGTTCAAATAACTTGTCGCAATAGTTCAACAAATTTGAATCATAGGGGCCGATGGATCCAAATCGTCTGACATATGTGCGTAAAAAACCCGGCGTACGCCGGGTTGAGATGGCCAAAACAGCGGCCAGGTGCGTATCGACGATCCCCTCTACCAGTTCACTTCGCGCTCCGGCGATGCGCTGATATTGTGAATGGACAGATCGGCCCCGTCGTATTCTTCTTCCTGGCTCAGGCGCAAGCCCATGGTCGCTTTGAGCAGTCCATAAACCACCGCTCCACCCAGCACCGCCCAGACCACGCCCATGGCTGTTCCGATGAGCTGGGCGCCCAGGGTTACACCGCCAAGACCGCCAAGTGCTGTGGATCCAAAAATACCGGCAGCAACGCCGCCCAGCGTGCCACACAGGCCATGCAGGGGCCAAACGCCCAGCACATCGTCAATCTTCCAACGATTTTGGGTCAGCGTGAACATGGCGACGAAAACCGTACCCGCCGCGGCACCCACCACCAATGCGCCGATGGGGTGCATCACGTCAGAGCCCGCACACACCGCCACCAGACCCGCAAGCGGGCCGTTGTGTACAAAGCCGGGATCATTCTTGCCCGCAACCAGCGCGGCCAGCGTCCCACCCACCATGGCCATCAGCGAGTTGACAGCCACCAGGCCCGAAATCTTGTCCAATGTTTGCGCACTCATGACATTGAAACCAAACCAGCCCACCGTCAAAATCCAAGCACCTAACGCCAGAAAGGGGATACTTGACGGCGGATGGGCGGAGATGGCGCCATCTTTTCGGTAACGGTTGCTGCGCGCACCAAGCAGGATGATGGCTGGTAAGGCGATCCACCCGCCCACGGCATGTACAACCACGCTGCCTGCAAAGTCATGGAATTCGGCCCCGGTTTGTGCCTTGACCCAGGCTTGCACGCCAAAATGCTGGTTCCAGACAATACCCTCAAAGAAGGGATAAATAAAACCGACAATGACTGCCGTTGCAATCAATTGAGGCCAAAAGCGTGCCCGTTCGGCAATGCCGCCCGAGATGATGGCGGGAATGGCGGCAGCAAACGTGAGCAAAAAGAAGAACTTCACCAGTTCATAGCCGTTCCGAGCCACCAGGGTTTCGGCGCCAACAAAAAAGCTGGTGCCATAGGCGACGGCGTAGCCCACGATGAAATACATCACGGTTGATACCGAGAAGTCCACCAGAATTTTGACAAGCGCGTTGACCTGATTTTTGCGGCGCACGGTGCCGAGCTCCAAGAACGCAAATCCGGCGTGCATGGCTAATACCATGATGCCGCCCAAGAGGATGAACAAGGCATCCGCGCCCTGTTTTAGTGCTTCCATGAGAACCCTTTGGTGAAAATGAGTGATATTGGTGCGTTTTCGAGTGATTTCGGAAACACGCACCAAATATAAGCAAGAAATGCGCCATATTGAAGTGACAACCCCAAAATGGGGCTGAACTGCGCCACAACAGGCGCCAAGAAACGCTGGCCCGTGGCTCCGTGAGTGGGCCGTTTGGCCCCAGATCATGACGAGCGCCGGACGCCGCAAAAAGCGCAGCCCTTGCTATACTGCCCCTAGCGCCAATTTGCTCCAGCTTGCGGGCGCTTAATAAATACAGCTAAAGACGGACCGCGACACCACAAAACCCGGCCTTGTTTTTAGCATTGCCGGGTTTTTTATTGGGGTTTGGTTTGTCTTCTACACCATTGATCGCGACACCACAGTCACAGCATTTCGCGGACAGCTTGCCGCTGCAAAGCGGTCACGCGCTGCGCGACTATTCACTCAGCTACGAGACCTATGGCATGCTGAATGCCGCGCGCAGCAACGCGGTGCTGGTTTGCCACGCGCTGAACGCATCGCACCATGTTGCCGGTAGCTACGCAGGTCAGCCCCACTCCGAAGGCTGGTGGGACAACATGATCGGTCCTGGCAAGCCGGTGGACACCAACCGCTTTTTCGTCATCGGCGTCAACAACCTGGGTTCCTGCTTTGGATCCACCGGCCCCATGCATGTCAACCCGGATGCGCCAGCCGGCAGTGATCGGGTCTATGGCGCGGATTTCCCGGTGGTGACCGTAGAAGACTGGGTCAACGCGCAAGCCCGCTTGCTGGATGTGCTGGATATCCAGACCCTGGCAGCTGTAATGGGCGGCTCTTTGGGTGGAATGCAGGCGCTGAGCTGGACGCTTCAATACCCCAACCGCGTGCGCCACGCCGTGGTGGTGGCCAGCGCGCCCAATTTAACGGCGGAAAACATTGCGTTCAATGAAGTCGCACGCCGCGCCATCGTGACCGACCCCGACTTTCACGGGGGCCATTTCTACGAGCACGCAACCGTCCCCAAGCGTGGCTTGCGCATCGCCCGCATGCTTGGCCACATCACGTACCTGAGTGATGACGTGATGAATGAAAAATTTGGACGCCAGCAAAAGGAGGCAGTCTCCACTGGGGGTGGCCCGGCGGCGCTTACGCCCTTCCGTTACAGCACCCAGGATGTCGAGTTCCAGATCGAGAGCTACCTGCGCTACCAGGGTGACAAGTTCGCCGAATACTTTGACGCCAACACCTACTTGCTGATCACGCGCGCATTGGACTACTTCGACCCGGCCAGCGCATACGGTGGAGACCTGAGCAAGGCGCTGGCCAAGGCCACGTGCAAGTTCCTGCTGGTCAGCTTCACGACCGACTGGCGCTTCAGCCCCAAACGCAGCCGTGAAATCGTCAAGGCCCTGCTGGACAACCAGCGCGACGTCAGCTACGCCGAGATCGATGCACCGCACGGCCATGATGCCTTTCTACTGGATGACCCTCGATACATGGGCATAGTGAGCTCCTACTTCGATAGCATTTCGAAGGGAGTGTCAGCATGAGCGATATCACCACGATGGATGCATTGGCGCGGTTGGTGCCAGAAGGTTCACGCGTACTCGATCTGGGTTGTGGCGACGGCGCGATGCTGGCCCACCTTCAAAAGACCCGTGGTTGCACCGGCTACGGTGTGGAGATTGACGACGCCAATGTGCTGGCCTGTGTCAAGCGCGGCGTCAACGTCGTCCAGTTGAACCTGGACGAGGGCTTGGCACTCTTCGGCGATGCGTCGTTTGACGTGGTGTTGCAGATCGACACGCTGCAACACCTGCGCAATGCCGAGGTCATGCTGCGCGAGACCGTGCGCGTGGGGCGCGTGGGCATCGTGGCCTTCCCCAATTTTGCGCATTGGCCCAATCGCCTGAGCATCCTCAAAGGCCGCATGCCGGTCACCAAGCGTTTGCCCTACGAATGGTACGACACACCCAATATCCGGGTCGGCACCCATGCCGACTTGGCCTTGCTGGCCGCACGCAATGGCTTGCAGGTGCAGGACAGTTTTGGTCTGCAAAACGGCCAGACCGTACGTTTCTTGCCCAACCTGCGGGCGGGTACTTCGGTGTACAAACTCACGTTGCCTGGCCAATCGGTTTAGCGTCAGGAACTGTTGCAAGCCCTGTGCTACAGTCCGCCCATCGGGGTTTCAGCTCCCCGGTGTCGGGCCCTACAGGGCTCCAAGATGGTGTCCCATCCAATTGCTGGTAACGCAAAAGGAGTAATCCGTGGACACCCAAAATCCGTCTGTTCTTTCTTCCATTTCCCCTGAGGATTTCAACGCCCGCTTGGGCCGCGCTGGCACGCCGCTGGTGCTTGACGTTCGCCGCCAGGCGCGCTTTGACGAGAGCCCGCGCCTGCTGGCCTGTGCGCAGCGCTGTGCGCCTGAAGGCGTGGCAGCGCTGGGCGCGAGCCGACCGGCGGGTCAGGTTCTGGTGTATTGCGTTTATGGACACAACGTCAGCAAAGAGGCCGCCGCTATGTTGCAGGCCGCGGGTTGGCATGCCAACACCATCGCCGGGGGAATAGAAGGCGGTCAAGACACTGAAGATGATCCACAGGCCGTTGTGCGTTGGCGCACCCACCCACCGTTGACGTTTGCCAAGCGCGCAGACTGGGGCGTGACCGGCGAGCGGCCCTCGCGCTGGATCACACGCGAGCGGCCCAAGATTGATCGCATCGCCTGCCCCTGGCTGATTCGCCGCTTCATCGATCCCCGGGCGGTGTTCCTTTATGTGCCGACGGGCGACGTGCTGGCCCAAGCGAGAAGCCTAGCTGCCGTGGCTTACGACATTCCTGGCGCACCGGTATCGCATGTGGGCGACCAGTGCAGTTTTGACTCCTTGCTGAAAGGTTTTGATCTGCACGACCCTGCGCTGGACCTGTTGGCCACCATCGTCCGGGGTGCCGATACCGACCGTCTCGATGTGGCGCCGCAGTCGGCCGGCCTATTGGCCTTCTCGTTGGGCCTGTCACGCCTGCATGCAGCGGATGACCACGCCATGCTCGACGCGGCCATGCCCTTGTACGACGCGCTCTACGCGTGGTGCCGGGACCGGGTCGCCCGGCAGGACGAGCCGCACAACTGGAAACCTGCGACCACGGACGGAGCCACCGCATGACCGCACCCCAAGCCCAGGTGTCCTTCGCCGAAGCCTTTCCCTTCTGGCTTAAGCTGGGTTTCATCAGCTTTGGCGGCCCGGCCGGGCAGATTGCCATCATGCACCGTGAGCTGGTTGAGGAAAAGCGCTGGATCTCAGAGTCGCGCTTTTTGCATGCGCTGAACTACTGCATGCTGCTGCCCGGCCCCGAGGCGCAGCAACTGGCCACGTATATCGGCTGGCTGATGCATCGCAGCTGGGGTGGCATCGTCGCGGGTGCGCTGTTTGTGTTGCCCTCGCTGTTCATTCTGATTGCTTTGAGCTGGATCTACGTGGCCTTTGGCAACGTGCCTTGGGTGGCGGGCCTGTTGTATGGCATCAAGCCCGCGGTGGCGGCCATCGTGTTGCAGGCGGTGCACCGCATCGGCTCCAAGACATTGAAAAAACCGGCGATAGCCCCCGTGCTGTGGTCAATTGCTGCTAGCAGTTTCATAGCAATCTATGCATTTGATGTCCCATTTCCGTGGATAGTGTTGATGGCTGCGTTAGTCGGTTGGTTGGGTTCTCGCTGGGCACCCAAGCAGTTCTCGGGGGGGGCTGGCCACGGCGCTACCAAGGCACAAACCTTGGGGGCCCAACTGTCGGACTGGGTGATTGGAGACGACACGCCCACACCTGCCCATGCGCGCTTCAAGCCCTCGCGCCTGGCCACCGTTGTGGCGGTGGGCGCAGCATTGTGGCTGTTGCCGATGGGTGCTTTGGTTGCCTGGCAAGGGTGGGACGGAGCATTGGCGCAAATGGCCTGGTTCTTCACCAAGGCCGCACTGCTGACCTTTGGCGGAGCCTATGCCGTGCTGCCTTATGTCTACCAGGGCGCGGTCGAGCACTTTGGCTGGCTCACCGGCGTGCAGATGATCGATGGCCTGGCGCTGGGCGAAACAACACCTGGGCCGCTGATCATGGTGGTGGCCTTTGTCGGATTCGTTGGCGGCTGGAGCAAAGAGGTGCTGGGGCCACAGGCGCAGTTTCTGGGCGCGGCGTTGGCCGCCACGGTGGTGACTTGGTTTACCTTTTTACCGTCCTTCGTGTTCATCCTGGCCGGTGGCCCGCTGGTGGAATCGACCCACGGAAAGCTGCAGTTCACTGCGCCGCTGACTGCCATCACGGCAGCCGTGGTTGGGGTGATCGCTAGCCTTGCTCTGTTTTTCATAGCGCATATCGCAATCAAATCGGGGGCTGGCGGCACATTTGTCTCAAGGGTCGATGCGGTGGCGTTGGCTTTGACTGCACTTGCTGCGGTGGCACTGCTGCGTTACAAGCGGGGCGTGATTCCGGTCATTGCAGCCTGCGCGGTGGCCGGCCTTGCGGCCAAACTGCTGGGTTGGGCCTGAAACCCGGCGCCACCAGCCGCCTACACTGCAGTCTCATCACAGTAAATTACATGCGACAACCCCCATCACTCGTCTCGTTCAGCAACCGTTCGGTCCGCATGCTGCGCGTGGCTGCCCTCAGTGCCATGGTGGGCCTCTTGGCGGCCTGCGCGACCGGCATGGGTACCGACCCCACCACGGGTGCGCAGGCTTTTCAGGTTCAGAACCGTTTGCTCATCACCCCCGCCAATGGCGGACGGCACATCACCAGCGCCGAACTGCAGCCAGGCGACATCATTCTCTCGTCGACCAACGGCGTTGCCTCGTTGGGCATCCGTTTGCTGACGCTGTCACCAGTCAGCCATGCGGCGCTGTACCTGGGTGATGACAACATTGCAGAGGCCGTGGGGTCTGGCATCCGGACCCGCAAAATGGGGGAGTTTGTCGACGACGAGTCCACGGTTGTGGCCTTTCGCCACCCAGGCGTGCATGCCGAACAAGCCGACACCATTCGCCGCTTCGCACAGGCGCAATCGGGCAAGAAATACAACGTGCTCGGCGTGGTGCTGCAGGCACCGTTTACGCTGCAACGCCAGTACTGTGAACTGCCATTGGTGCCCAGTCTGGTCCGCGACGCATGCATTCGCGGGCTGGCCGCCATACAGCTCGGCGTGGCGCGCAATGACCGGTTCTTTTGCTCGCAGTTTGTATTGGCAGCCTACCAGCAGGCCGGGTTGCAGCTCACCTCTGCCGACCCTTTGCTGGTGAGCCCCGCCGACCTGCTGCACATGCGTGAGGGCGATGTTCCTTCGGTGCGCATAGCGCAGGCGCTGCATTATGTGGGCCATCTCAAGTCGGGCCCCGTGGCGACCGAAGTCGAACTGGCAAGTCTGGCGCCCCACTGACCCGGCTGCTATGCGCAATAGGCTACTTGAGATACTTGACGCGGATTCTGTCAAAGGTGCCGTCCCGTTTGATCTCGGCTAATGCCACCCTGCATTTGCGCACTAAATCTTCGGGCGTTTGCTTGCTGAAAGCCATGTAAAGACCGGCCGACAAGGCCTCTAGTTTGAAGACCTTGACCACGCTGTGCGGGTCCAACCCTTCGCGCTGGTAAAGCGCCACCATCGCCAGTTCGTCGATGGGGAACATGTCAATGCGTTGCGAGGCCAGCTTTTTGGCATTGGCGCTGTCGTCGATGACCAGGTCCAACGGTACCGCCGCCTGGTCCAGGTACTGGGCCCGCACATCGTCGCGCACTGCACCGATCTTGTACTGCTTGACGCCCTCGATGTTGTTGACCTTGATCTCGGTCCGGCTCTTGAGCCGGTACAGATAAACGTCATACGGCGCTATGACGCCCACCCACTTGAACAGCGATTCGCGCTTGTCATTGCGGCCGATGGAATAGATCAGGACATTGGGTGCGTCCCGCGCTATTTGGTAGGCCCGGGCCCACGGGTAGATGCCCAGTGTGTAATTCAACTTGGTGCGTTTGAGGATTTCTTCGACCACCTCGGTTCCCATGCCCGAAATCTTGTTCTTGCGGGTGTCCTGAAAGTTGTAAGGCGGGTACTCTTCAGTGACTACGGTCAGCGTCTGACCCCAGGCAGGAGTGGCTAGGGACAGCACTAACCATGCTATACGCTTGATGGTGGATATGAAGTGCATGGCCCGCTTTTTGATTGGGTTTTCATGCTACGCCTGCGTCAGCTTTTTGTACAGTCGTTGGTGTCTTGGCAGCCCAGCCTTGGGATGCCGCGCTTTTGCAAGCGTGCCCAGGCACCGTCTGCGTCTGGAACTGTTTGCAAAATATCGCTGTGGCCCTCGTGGAATAAACGTAGTGCGCTCTATGAGGAGCAATCTTGGAAAAGCGAGCGGTTGAGACGCGGCCTTAGGTAGTGACCGCAGATGCTGCCAGCCACAGCAAGCCGCACACCAGCGCCAGCACTGCTCCGAGCAGCGCGGCCAGCACCAGCAGTGCCGCGGCAACTCGCCAGCGGCTGCGCCGCCGGGTCGCGCGGGGCTGATCGAGATAGGTCTCGATCAGCCGTACATTGCGCGTATTGGCCTTGAACGCGAAGTCGAAAAGGTCGCCAGCCACCGGCACCAGGCCTATGCCCACTTCCAGCGCAATGTTGCCCACCATGCGCATCAACACGCTGCCACCCACCTTCAGGCGTGCCGCCTCGACCACGATGTACGAGGACAGCAATGCCCCGAGCAGATCGCCGATCCCGGGTATCAGCCCGATCAGCCCGTCCAGTCCGATCCTGAAGCCGCCCGGCAGTCGGATGGCACTGTCCAGCAGCCAGGCCAGTCTGCGAAGGCGTCGACTGGCATCGGCGACACGGCGCGCGTCGGCAGTGATCAGGGGGGGCAATGGCGGTTCAGGGGGACTACGACGGGGCTGGGGCATCAGTGGTGAAGCGGCAGTTGGACGGCTTATTTCGAATCGTTGACCGGTGCATTGCGGGACATCTCTTCCAAGCGGATCGCTTCGGCCTTCAGTGCTAACTCATTTGCAAAGAATACATCAGCGTGCCCGCTTGCAATCCTGGCGGCACTTTCGAACTCGTTGGCCAGTTGGCCAAGCGATTGTTGTTCGTAGGTCATGTCTTGCTTTCAATGATGCGTATTGGTTCAAAACGAGGCTCACGTCGCGTTGGTTGACCCAGCCGGTGTTCACCCTTCCCCACAGCACGGGATGGTGCCACTGGCGGTATGGCTATCACCAAATGAACCACCACCACCCTGCGCATAGACAAAGACGTCCACCAGCCACGTGTTGCCCGCCGGCTGCTGAACCGGCCCGAGCGCTTGAACGCCATCAACGACGAGATGCCACGCGAGATCCGCGCCGAGGTGGGCTGGGCAAACGCCGGCGGCGAGGTCCATGGGATCGTGGTGGAAGTTGCGGGAAAGGGCTTCTGGCACTTTCTGCGGGCGTTGACGGACTGGAAGCAGCCATGAACCATTGGCCGCGGGAAAGGATCGTTACCTCAGCCGCTCCGCCCATGGCCGTCGTGTTTGCTGCACTTACGCTTGCATCTCAACGCTTGTTGTTTGTTGCCTGAAACATAGCAATTGCTGTTTTGATAGCAACGGATGACAATCTCGACTATGAAGACCTTCGACGACATTGCCATCCGCAGGCCTGCCTTGGCCGACTCTTACATTGCGCTGCTGAAGGCCCAGCCCGGCCGACCGATCGCGCTGTTCGCGCCTCGGCGCGTAGGAAAGACCTTCTTCCTGGACGGCGACCTGGCACCCGCCGCCGAGAAAGCCGGTCTGCTGCCGGTCTATGCCGACCTCTGGCTCAAACGGGCCTCGCCGTTGGACGCCATCAACCATGCGCTGGAGGAGGCGCTGGACGATGTCAAGGTGCCCCAATCCTCCGCATCCAAATTGGCCAAAACACCGGTCAAGAAAATCGGTGCCCTGGGCGCCAGCATCGAACTGGGCGATGAGCCCACCCGCCGTGCGCTGCCAGACAAGCTCGAGCTGCGCATGGACGCACTCATCAC
>JANXVI010000495.1 GCA_025351745.1 Rhodoferax sp. | reverse complement strand
GCCTTCGGGGAAGATGCGGCGTTCCATGGGCTTCTTCAGCCGGTTGGCCTTGTTTTCTTCCAGGGTGTGCAGATCGTCCAGGCGGCGCAGGAACAGCAGGTAGGTGATTTGCTCAATCACCTCAAGGGGTTGGCGATGCCGCCGGACCAAAAGGCGTTCCAGATCTGGTCGATTTTGCTTTTGAGGTCGCCGGTGAGCATGGGAAAGGTGGGGAACAGGGTTGGTGAGGCAGGGCACGAGGATAGCTTATCCCTTCACTCCGCCAAAGAGGACATGGTTGCTACAAATCTAGTAGCGACATAGGCATATTGCACGGGGGCTAGGTGCCATTTTCATTGAAAGACACTGGAAACTGGCTCGTAAAACCACAAATCGGGTAGAGATTGGGCTTTGGAACGCTACGCCTTGCCATTTGCCCCACCTTCAACGTCTATGGATGAATTCCCGTATCGCAGCCATGGCCTCATCCGGTGCATCCGGCACCACACCATGGCCGCAGTGTGCAAACTCGCGGTAGTGCACTACGTCGGGCCGTAGCGCGGCGGCAATGTCGCGTTGGCATTCAACGGGCAGCATAGGGTCCAAGCCACCGGCAAGGACCAGCGTGGGGCACTGTATGCGCGCCAGATCTGCCAAAAAGTCAAAGCTCTTGCCCTCGCCGCCCACGCGGTTGAACCAGGCCGTGCATTCGCGGTTGGACTTCATACGTGCGGAGGCGGCGGCATCGTAAGGGGATTGGGTGTACAGCGGCAGGGCCAACTCCAGCCAGGCGGCCAGCACTTCGGGGCTGGTGTCGCCGTCGATAAACCGGCGCTGTGCAAGTGCACCGGCCCCAGCGCCCCCCCAGGCGCTGGAACATGGCCACCTTGGCGGCTGTATGGGAACGCGCCTGGGCCGTGGTGCTGACCAGGGCGAGTTTGCCGGGGTGCTCTGGGTAGTGGATGGCGTAGGCCATGGCCACAGTGCCACCGAACGACGAGCCGTAGACGATGGGATTCTCAATCTCCAGCGCCTGGCAGAAGGCAAACACGTCGTCGGCCCATTGGCGCAGGGTCCAGGTGTCTGGGGCTCCGCGGTCGCTTCTGCCATTGCCGCGGTGGTCCAGGTAGACCACCTGTGCAATATCCGCAAGCTGCGAAAACGCCGGCTTGTATAGCGAGTGGTCGGCGCCCGGCCCGCCATGGAGTAACAGCAGCGTTGGCCGCTGTTGCATGGCATCACCATCGGGCCGCAACTGTGCACCCTCCACATCGAAATACAGGCGTACGCCAGTAACAAGGATTCGCATGGCTCGGGGCTACTCCAGCAAGGCCGCGTAGACCATGTTGCGAAACAAGGGGCGGTAATAATCGCGCTGGTTAGGCGCCTGCAACATCATCAGCGCAAAAAAATCCTTGGACGGGTCCACAAAAAAGGTGGTGCCTGCGATGCCCCCCCAGAAATACAAACCCTTGGAGCCGGCCTGCGCGGCGATGCCCTCCTCCAGCCGCACCGCAAAGCCCAGTCCGAAACCGTGGCCGGGTGGCAGCAGTTCGCCGGAGCGGCCGGCACGGTGCACGCCGATTTGCCCTAAGTGGTCGGCCGTCATGTAGCGCACGGTGGCATTGCTGAGGATGCGCTGGCCATCGAGAACGCCGCCGTTCAGCAGGCATTGCAAAAAGCGCGCGTAGTCGGCGGATGTGGAGGCAAGGCCCGCGCCGCCGGCTTCCATGGCCACGGGTTTGCGCACGTCGATCAGGCGCGGGGCGATGCCGCCGTCTGGGTCTACCGCAAACGGCTCGGCGATGCGGTGGTGCTTGTCGGGCGGCACCACAAAGCTGGTGTCCACCATGCCCAGCGGGCCCAGGATGTTGACTTGCAGAAAGGCGCCCAGCGTCTGGCCGCTGACCATCTCGACCAGCGCGCCCAGTAGGTCGGTAGCGCGGCTGTATTCCCAGACCGTGCCGGGCTCGAACATCAGCGGTATGCCAGCCAGCGCTTTGGCAAACTCAGGGTTGCTGCGATCACGCGAGGCCAACCTAGCCTGGGCGTACTGGCGCTGGATGGGCTCATTGCCCAGAATCTCGTAGGTCAGCCCGGCGGTGTGGCGAAGCAAGTCTTGCACGGTGGGCTCATTCTTGGGGCGTTGCACCACCGCATGGCCTCCTACCACGGTGCTGATCTGAATGTCGGCAAACTCCGGGAAATACTTGGCAACCGGATCGCTGAGCAGCAATTGACCGCGCTCCATCAGCTGCATGACCGCCACCGAGACGATGGGCTTGGTCATGGAGTAGATGCGGAAGATGGAATCCAACTCCATGGGCACGCCTTGCGCCGGGTCTTGCTGACCGATGTTTTGGTGCAGCAGCACCTGGCCGTGGCGGGCGATCAGGGCCACGGCGCCGGGCAGCCGGGCAGTGGCGACTTCGGACTGCATCACCTCCACCAGCTTGCGCACGCGTTGCGGACAAAAGCCCAGGTCTTTGGCCGCGCCGTGCGGCAGTTGCTTGCCGGAGACGGTCATGCCTTGGCTCCGGCATCGCCATAGCGTTGTCGCGCCAGAGCCGCACCTTGCGCCAATGCTTGCAATTTCTTGACGGCGACCTCGCGGCTCATCGGCGCCAGGCCGCAGTTGGTGCAGGGGAAAATGCGGTTGCGCGGCAGGTGCTGCAGCGCCACGCCGATGGTGTCGGCTACCTGCTCGGGCGTCTCGATCACATCGCTGGAGACATCGATGACACCGACCATGACGTCCTTGTTTTTCAGCAGCGCCATCAGGTCCGGCGGCACATGGGAGTGGTAGCACTCTAGGCTGACCTGTTGAATGCTGCTGGCGGCCAGCGCCGGGAACACCTCTGCGTATTGGCGCCATTCCTGCCCCAGCGTTTCTTTCCAATCGGTGTTGGCCTTGATGCCGTAGCCGTAGCAGATGTGGACTGCTGTTGTGCAAGTCAAGCCGCGCGCGGCGATCTCCAGCGCCTGCACACCCCAGTCCACCGCGTCCTGCATATAGACATTGAAGCCGGGTTCGTCAAACTGGATGATGTCCACGCCATCAGCCTGCAGGGCCAGCGCTTCCTGGTTCAGCAGCTCGGCAAAGGCGAAGGCCATCTTGCGCTTGTCGCCGTAGAAGCGGTCGGCCACGGTGTCCACAATGGTCAGCGGGCCGGGCAGCGTGAACTTGAGCTTCTTCTCGGTGTGCGCGCGTGCCAGTTGGGCCTCGAAGGCATGCACACGACCCTTGAGGCGCAACTCGGCAACGACCTGGGGAACCAGCGCGTCGTAGCGGTTGTTGCGGATGCCCATGGTGACCTTGTTCTCAAAGTCGATGCCGTCCACCTGCTCCAGGAAGCCGTGCACAAAATGCTGGCGGCTTTGCTCGCCGTCACCGACGATATCCAGACCCGCATCTTCCTGCGCTTTGATCCACAGCAGCGTAGCGTCGGCCTTGGCCTGCTGCAGTTCAGGGCCAGCCAGCCGCCATTGCGGCCAGAGCTTTTCGGTCTCGGATAACCAGGATGGTTTGGGCAGGCTGCCGGCAATAGCGGTTTCGAACATGTTCTATTTCCCTTCTGCTTCCTGTAATGTGCGCCACATCACCTTGCCCGCACCGCTCTTTGGCAGGGCCTCGACAAACTGCACGACGCGCGGCACTTTGTAGACTGCCATGTTCTCACGGCACCAGTCCACAATACCCTGCTCGGTCACGAGGTCTTTGTGCGTGGAGCGCAGTACCACCACGGCCTTGACCGATTCGCCGCGGTAGCTGTCGGGCGTGGAGATGATGCAGGCCTCCTGGATGGCAGGGTGGCGGTACATCAGCGCCTCCACCTCGGCCGGCCAGACCTTGAAACCCGACGCATTGATCATGCGCTTGAGCCTGTCGGTCAGGAAGAAATAGCCATCCTCATCGACCCGGCCCAGGTCGCCGGAGCGGAAGAAGCGCTTGCCGTCGATCTCGATGAAAGCTGCCGCAGTGGCGTCTGGGCGCTTCCAGTAGCCGTTGAACACCTCGGGGCCGTGCATGATGATTTCACCGGCCGCACCCACCGGCATTTCCTGCAGCGTGTCGGGGTCTATGACGCGCGCGTCGGTGCCCATAAAGGGAATACCCAGGCACTGCTGCTTAGGGTCGTCCGGCGGGTTGCTGTGGCTGGGGGCGGCAGTTTCGGTCAGGCCATAGCCTTCGACATAGCGCAGGCCAAACTGCTCCAGCAGACGCTGGGCCACAGCCTGCGGCATGGCCGCACCACCACCGCCAATGTAGACCAGGCTGGACAGGTCGTAGCTGGCGAAGTGGGGGCTCGCCATGAGATCAATGATCATGGTCGGGATATTGGTCCAATGCGTGACCTTGCGGCCCGAGATCAAACGCCCGGCCAGGTCGCGGTCCCAGCGCGGCATCAGCACCATGGTGGCCCCGGCACGGATACTGGTGTGCATGATGCTGACCATGCCGGTGATGTGGAACATGGGCACTACCACCAGCACCACGTTTTCGGCAGAACCATTGCCCCACATGCAGCTGGCCACCGCGTTGTGCATGATGCTGCTGTGCGGGTGCATGCAGCCCTTGGGAAGGCCGGTGGTGCCGCTGGTATAGGGCAGTATGGCCAGGTCGGCGGGACCCACCGACAGCACGGGGGGTTCACCGACGGTGTGCATCGCATCGGTCCACGCCAGCACCTGGCCGCCTTGCAGAACCGGCAGCGCATGGCGGGTCAGCAGCCACGGGCCCCAGGCTGCGGGGGGCGCGTCGTCACCCACCACATTGGCATCAAAGGCATCGGCAAAGTGGGACACAACCAAGTGGGCCAGCCTGTCTTGGGCATCCAGCGCGTCGCTTGCGCGCACCAACTCAGGGGCTATATCGGCAGTGGTGATGGCGACGCGTGCGTCGGGGTCGGTGATGTAGTGTTTGAGCTCCTCGGCGCGGTTCATGGGGTTGACCGGAACCACCACGGCGTTGGCACGCAAGATTGCAAAGTGGGCGATGACCAATTGCGGGCAGTTTTGCATGCACAGCACAACCCTGTCACCCTTTTCGACCCCTAGCCCCCGTAAACATTGCGCCAGGCGCTCTGCTTTTTGTAGCAACTTGGCATATGTCAAGACGGTGCCGAAGAAGACCAAGGCGGCCTTATCGGGGTAGCGGCGCGCGCTGCTCTCCAGGTTGTCCCACAGCGAGGTCGCCGGTGGGGTGATGGAATGGGGTAGCCGTTTGGGCCAGAACTGGAAATGGGCGCGCACCGAAACTCCTTAGGCAGTGGGATGCCGCAAGACTAGCGCGACCCTTCGCCAAGCGCATCCGGGTAGGCCCCCACAGGGCCTGCGTTTA
>JANXVI010000487.1 GCA_025351745.1 Rhodoferax sp. | reverse complement strand
GTGTTTGTCACCGGCCACGCCAAACCCGGGTCGGCGGGAACCGACTGGCGCGCACTGGCCCACACGGCCCACCAAGCCAAGCTGACGCTCGTGGTTTACATGGGTGTCAGTGGTGCGGCAACCATTCAGAACGAATTGCTGCACGGCCTGCATGCCGACACGCCGGTGGCCATCATCCAGAACGCCAGCCTACCCACGCAGCGCCAAGCAGTGTGCACGCTGGCCGAGTTGGAATCGACCATTGCCCGCGAACAACTGGCCAGCCCCAGCGTCATCGTCATCGGAGATGTGCTGCAAGGTTTGTTGGCGGCGGGGCTGGAAGCTGTTGACCAGCTACTGCAACACCGGACTGCCTGAGTCGCGGAAAGACTTACGCGCCGGAGCCGAGGCTGTGTGGCAAGGCGTTTTGCTCCGTGTCCCCCGCCCGCTTTGCGGGCTCCCCCTTTACCTGCGCAAAACGCCTTGCCACACAGCCTCTAGGTGCTGGTGGGGGTGTCATCCTCCCCGGACGTGATTGGCGGTTTTTGCCCCCCCAAGCGCGCCCGCACCGCATCCCGCAACAGGTACTCCACCTGAGCATTCACACTGCGCAATTCCGCCGCGGCCAAGCGCTCGATCTGCGCCCATAGCGCGGGGTCTATGCGCAGAGCGAAAGACTTTTTATCGGGGCTGGCCATGGCAGGTTAAAGAAGTCAACAAACGGTATCAGCCTCAGTTGTACAAGGTTCCCGTGTTGACCACGGGCTGGGCGTCGTGGTCAGAACACAGCACCACCAGCAGATTGGTCACCATCGCGGCCTTGCGCTCGTCGTCCAGCTCGACCAAGCCACGCTCTTGCAGCCCACTCAAAGCCAACTCCACCATACCCACCGCGCCCTGCACGATCAGGCTGCGCGCCGCAATGATGGCCTGGGCCTGCTGGCGGCGCAACATGGCACCAGCGATCTCGGGGGCATAGGCCAGATGGGTAAGTTTGGCATCCACCACCACCACACCCGCCAGCGAAAAGCGGTCTTGCAATTCTTGCACCAGGGCCACGCCGACCTGGTCTCCGCCAGAGCGCAGCGTGACCTCCTTGTGCACGGCGCCGGCCGTGTCGTCCAGGTTGTCGTAGGCATAAGTAGATGCCAGATGGCGCACCGCCGCCTCTGCCTGGGTGAACACATACGACTCGAAATCTTCGACGTCGAAACTGGCCCGCGCCGTGTCGCTGATCTTCCACACGATGGCCGCGGCAATCTCGATGGGGTTGCCACGCAGGTCATTGACCTTGAGCTTTTCGCTGTTGAAGTTGCGCGCGCGGGTCGAGACCTTGCTGCGGCTCAAGAACGGGTTGGCCCAGCGCAGCCCTTCATCGCGGTCGGTGCCACGGTAGCTGCCAAACAGCTTGAGCACCGCAGCCTGGTTCGGGTTGAGGGTGTACAGGCCTGACAAAAACAACAAGGCCACCACCACGGCGATGCCGGCCAGCACGAGGTTCGTCACGCTTGGCGCACGCGTGACCAGAAACACCGCCACCAGCAGCAGCCCCAAGCCCAGCAGTACCGCCACAAATCCGTTGGCCGTCGTGGCCTCGTATTCCTTGGATGCCTTTTTGTCCATGTCTATCTCCTAGAGTTGTGCTCCAACCACTCGGCTGGAGGTCACTTTGCCCTTTCTGCATGCAGAAAGTGACCTCAAAGTGATATCACTTTAGTACCATTGAATTGCCCTGTCAAGCGGTTTCGCGTCAAACGAGCGCGACCTACACTAGCCGCTATCACCACCACAAAAGGAAGATTCCATGATTGGCTACGTTACCCTAGGAACCAACGACTTGCCCCGCGCCGGTGCCTTTTACGATGCATTGCTCGCCGACCTGGGCGCCAAGCGCCTGTGGGATTACGCAGGCGGCATTGGCTGGGGCACATCGCCAGAGCAACCCAGCCTCGCGCTGATGAAACCATTTGATGGCAACGCGGCCACCATTGGCAATGGTGTCATGGTCGGCCTGGTGGTCAAGACCCCCGCTCAGGTGGACCAGTTGTATGCAAAGGCCATCGCGCTGGGCGCCAAGGACGAAGGCGCAGCCGGCCCGCGGGGCAAGGGCTTTTACGCTGGCTATTTCCGCGATCCTGATGGCAACAAGCTCTGTTTCTACTGTGCAGGCTGATCACCTTGCATAGTTTTGATGTTGTCATCGTAGGCGCCGGTGCCGCTGGCTTGTTCTGCGCCGGAGTAGCGGGCCAGCTGGGCCTGAAAGTGCTTGTGCTGGACCACAGTGAAAAGGTGGCGGACAAGATCCGCATCTCGGGCGGGGGTCGCTGCAACTTCACCAACCGCGATGTGGGGCCCGCAAACTTCATCAGCGACAACCCGCGCTTTTGCCGATCAGCCTTGTCGCGATACACCCCACGCGACTTCATTGCGCTGGTGGAAAAACACAACATCGCCTTCCACGAGAAGCACAAGGGCCAACTGTTTTGTGACCACTCGGCCGACGTCATTATCCAGATGCTGCTGGCCGAATGTGCAGCGTCCGGCAACGTCAGTCGCTGGCAGCCGTGCACCGTATCATCCATACGCTATCTAGCCTCTAGCCCTAGCGGAATAAGCGCTAGCAGCTATGAAATTGATAGTGACCGTGGAACTATACACTGCGCTGCGGTCGTCATCGCCACTGGCGGGCTGTCCATCCCCAAGATGGGAGCAACCGACTTTGGCTACCGCGTGGCCAAGCAGTTTGATTTGGCCTTAGTGACACCGCGCCCGGCCCTGGTGCCATTGACATTTGACGAAGCCGCTTGGGCTCCGTTTGCACAACTATCGGGCTTGTCGTTGCCAGTGAAGATTGAGACCGGTGGCAAGAAGGACAAAGTAACATTCCTCGAAGACCTGCTGTTCACCCACCGTGGCCTCAGCGGACCGGGCGTGTTGCAAATATCTAGCTACTGGCAACCCGGAACACCCATCCGCTTGAACCTGGCCCCGAACACCCAAGTGGCCGAGTCA
>JANXVI010000482.1 GCA_025351745.1 Rhodoferax sp. | reverse complement strand
CCCATTTCGGTCAGCAGGGAGACGGTCGGGCCGAACAGACTCCAGGTCTTGTTCAGCCTGTCGTTGACCAGCAGATTGTGCTGATTCGCCTCGCGGAAGCGGGTGACCTCACGGCGCTCCTGGGCAAACGCCTTGACGACGCGGATGCCGGGAATGGTGTCGGCCAGCACGGACGTGACCTCGCCCCAGACGCGGTCGATCTTCTCGAAGCCGGTGCGCAGGCGGTAGCGCACAAAGTGGATCATCCAGCCGATAAACGGCAGCGGCACGAGTGTGATCAATGCCAGGTAAGGGTCCATCGTGAACAGGATCACGGCGGTCATGACGATCATCACCACGTCGCTGGCAAAGTCGGTCAGGTGCAGCGACAGGTAGACGGCGATACGGTCGCTCTCGCTGCCGACGCGCGACAACAAATCGCCGGTGCGCTTGCCACCAAAGTATTCCAACGAGAGTCGCAGCAAATGCTCGTAGGTCGTGGTGCGCAGATCGGCCGCGATGCGCTCGGACACCAGCGCCAGCACATAAGTCTTGCCCCAGCTCAGCACCCAGGCCAACAGTCCCGCGCCCAGCAGGGCAAACAGGTAAAACGCGACGGTGCCGGGCGGCACGGCCTGCCCGCTTTGCAAAGGAATCAGCACCTTGTCAACAAGCGGCGCCGTCAGATACGGCGGCACCTGGTGGGCGGCGGTGCCCAACAGCATCAGCACAAAGCCCAGAGCCAGCTGGCCCTTGTAGGGCTTGGCAAAACGCCACAGACGAAAAAGTGTCCAGGTAGAGGGCGGCGTGTGAACCACCTTGGTGCAGATCGGGCATTCCTCCTGGTCCGGCTCTAGCGGGGCCTTGCAACTGGGGCATACGTTGCGCAGGGCCTGCACCAGGGGCTTGCCGCTTTCACGGCTTTCCAATTGGGCCTGGAACTGGTTAACCAGCCGGATAGCGTGCAGGTTTTGCGCCAATGTGAAGCGCCAGGTGGCCAAGAGGCCTTGCGAATCCACCAGATTGAGGTGACCGACGCCCGCGTGGTCATGGTGGCGCAGCGCCAAGCCTTGGCGAAAGGCCCAATCCTGCCACCGGGTTTCGCCGCCCGCGCTGCCGAGGATGCGCTGGTTGGTGAGAACCACCAGGCCAGGTACAAAGTTCAGCTTGGCATCAAGGTCAACCTCCAAGGCCGCCAGAACGTTTTCCTGTGGGCGGATTTGTGATTGCATGGCCTCACGCCAACGGGCTGAAATGTCGCCTAACAAGGGGCTGGCGGCGATAACGTCAGGGGTCATGGGATACAGCAGAAATTCTTTTCACTTTGAACCGGGAGCGGGGCGCAATGAGATTGCAGCAAGCTCCATACTTTACGATACTCAGTTTGGATCATTCCCGCCCTGCCTGTTGGAGGGCTTGTTTGAGCAAAATACACAACGCGATCAGCACCACAGCGGTGGACTGGCCCCCTGAAAAGAAGCCATGACGGATCAGAAAAAAATAGCAATTCTCCGGGTAACACACTTGCGTGGTCCCAACATTTGGACCTACCGCCCGGTCATTGAAGCCTGGGTGGACATTGGCACGTTGGAAGATTTCCCCTCCAACACGATTAACGGGTTCTACGAGCGGCTCACCGGATTTTTGCCCAGCCTGGTCGAGCACCATTGCAGCCCCGGCGTGCGCGGTGGCTTTTTGCAGAGGGTTCAAGAAGGCACCTATGCAGCGCATATTGTTGAACACGTGGCGCTGGAGTTGCAAAATCTGGCAGGCATGCGCACTGGCTTCGGCAAGGCGCGGTCAACCTCGCAGCGAGGGGTCTACAAGATTGCCTTTCGCACCCGGCAAGAGCAAGTAGGACGCGCGGCACTGGTCGCCGCGCGCGACCTGGTCGAGGCCGCTGTCAACGGCACCCTGTTTAATGTGAACGCCACAGTTGCCCAATTGCACGAGCAAGTTGACGACTTGTGCCTGGGCCCCAGCACGGCCCACATCGTGGACGCCGCCACTGTGCGTCACATCCCGTCCATCCGACTGACCGAAGGCAATTTGGTACAACTGGGTTATGGCACCCAGCAGCGCCGTATCTGGACAGCAGAAACGGACCAGACCTCCGCCATCGCCGAAGAAATCGCCAGTGACAAGGACCTGACCAAGGCCCTGCTCAAGTCCTGCGGAGTGCCTGTGCCCGAAGGCCAATTGGTGCGCAGCGCGGAGCAGGCCTGGGGGGCCGCGCAAGAGATTGGCGTGCCCGTCGTACTCAAGCCCTACGACGGCAACCATGGCCGTGGTGTGTCGCTCGATTTGTGCACGCAGGGCGACGTGGAGGCGGCGTATGCCCTGGCACACCGCAAGGGCGGGGGCAGCAGCGTCATCGTCGAGCAGTTCATTCCCGGCAACGAACACCGCATCCTGGTGGTGGGCAAACAGGTGGTGGCCGCGGCGCGGGGCGAGGCCTTGTGGGTCGTGGGCGATGGCGTCTCCAACATCGACCAATTGACCGACGACCAGATCAATTCCGACCCTCGGCGTGGCAGTGGAGAAGACTTTCCGCTGAACGCGTTGATGCCCAGCAAATCGGGTGAGATCATTCTGGAGCTGGAACGCGCGGGCTTGACACCCCAGTCCGTCCCTCCCAAGAACCAAAAGGTACTGATCCAGCGCAATGGCAATGTTGCGTTTGATGTCACTGACTTGCTTCACCCCAGTGTGGCGGCTGCTGCGGCTTTGGCCGCTCGCGTGGTCGGGCTGGACATCGCTGGTGTGGATATGGTGCTGGAAGATGTGTCCAAGCCGATGCAATCGCAGCGCGCGGCAGTCATTGAGGTCAATGCCAGCCCCGGCTTGCTGGCCCACATCAAACCTGCAGAAGGCCAGGGTCGCCCGGTCGGCAAGGCGATCATTGAACATCTGTTTGGTATGGACCGCGATGGGCGTATCCCCATCGTCGGCATCACCGGCACCCAAAAGACGGGGCGTATCGCGCGCATGGTGGCCTGGCTGGTCCACATCAGCGGCAAGCACGTGGGCCTCGCTTGCAGTGAGGGCCTGTACCTGGACGGTCGACAAGTCGACGCCCGGGACTGCGCCCATTGGGAAGCGGGCCAGCGTCTGCTGATCAACCGCTCGGTGCAGGCTGCGGTGTTCGAGAATGGTAGCCAGACCATACTTGCCCAAGGACTTGCGTACGACAAGTGCTCGGTCGGGGTTGTCACCGACGTGAGCTGGAACGAGTCGCTGGTACCGTTCGACATCCTGGATGCCGAGCAAGCCTACAAGGTGGCCCGAACGCAGGTCGACGTCATTCTCCCAACCGGTACGGCGGTGCTGAACGCGGCCGACCCGCAAGTGGTAGAGATGGCGGGCTTGTGCGACGGCAAGGTCATCTTTTACGGCATGGACGCCAACGCAGCCGTTCTGTCTGAGCACCGCGCCACTGGTGAACGCGTGGTGTTCGTGCGCGACGACCAGATCGTGCTGGCCCAGGGCACGCAAGACGTCGCGTTGCTGCCACTGGCCTCATTCAAACCCGCCAAGGCATCGCAGCCCGAGATGGTGATGGCAGCGGTTGCCGCGGCCTGGGCGCTGAATATTCCGCCCGAGCTGATTGGCGCAGGCCTGCGGACTTTTGAGTCCAACCCCAAGAAAACACCGTATTGATAACTTTGCGGGACAGACCTTCAGCTCTGTCCTCAACTGATTAGGACGATCATGGAAGTCACCCGTATCCGAGCCCTGCGTGGACCCAA
>JANXVI010000437.1 GCA_025351745.1 Rhodoferax sp. | reverse complement strand
GGCTTTCAAAGAAGCATTGCCATTGACCGGCATCATCTTGACCAAGCTGGACGGCGATTCGCGCGGCGGCGCTGCGTTGTCAGTACGCCAAATCACCGGCGCCCCGATCAAGTTTGCCGGTACCAGTGAAAAGCTGGACGGACTGGAAGTGTTCGATGCAGAACGCCACGCTGGTCGTATCCTGGGCATGGGCGATATTCTGGCGTTGGTAGAGCAGGTCACATCGGGCGTGGACGTAGCCGCTGCGCAGAAGCTGGCCGCCAAGGTCAAGAGCGGTGCCGGGTTTGATCTGAACGATTTCCTGTCCCAGATTCAGCAAATGAAACAAATGGGTGGCCTCTCCAGCCTGATGGACAAACTGCCCGCCGCCATGACCGCCAAGGCCGGCAATGTCAACATGGACCAAGCCGAGAAAGACATCAAGCGCAAGGAAGGCATCATCCACAGCATGACGCCGCTGGAGCGCCGCAAGCCCGACCTCATCAAGGCCACGCGCAAACGGCGCATTGCAGCCGGAGCAGGCGTGCACGTTCAGGAAGTCAACCGCATGCTCAAGGAGTTTGAGCAGATGCAAACCATGATGAAGAAGTTCTCGGGCGGCGGCATGATGAAGATGATGAAGCGGCTGGGGGGTATGAAGGGGATGAAGGGCATGCCGGGGATGCCGTTTTAGTTGCCCCTTATTACGCTCGGTGTGGGCGGGCGCGGCGGGCATCCGCACCGTCTTGCTTACGCGCTCGCGGGCGACTGGTTGGGTAGGCCACTGGGCTTGCTTGAACGATATTGTGGGTACGACGAGTTTGTGGCAACCGCGAATCCACTACTGCAAGCCGGTGCAGACGCCCGCCACGCTAGGTGTTGTTTGGGTGGCGCAGCAAGGGAGGAGTGGGGCGGAAGCCGTCTTCCAGCACAGGCCCTGAAATCGTCGCTAGTCAGTCAACAATGCGCTAAGCCTCGCGTCGAATGTTTCACTTTGGACTATTGCAAAGTTAGCTCAACATTGCTACTTCCCTTTGATAGAGTCCTTCCACTGAGAGTAATTGTGCGTAACAATGTTCCTGTCGTAATCCTCACCAGTATCAATGCAGCGGTACTATTTTTCGCATCCCTGCTGGCGGCTGGCGGAGACGGCGATGCAAGTGGCGTAAAGACTATTTGGCTATTGGGCTACACATGGATTGCGTTTGTATGTGTCACAGCGTTAGTACTCTGCTCAAGAAATAGAGGGGCATTGGGCACGCTTCTCACAATAGCCGCCCTGCCGATATTGTTCCTAATGTCAATTGTGGTTGTTATCGGAGGCAGGCTGATAGGGTTCAATATCGGCTAGGGGCCCTTGTATGTCGCCTGAACCGCCTCGAAAACTGTGTCCGCGTTCGAGCAGAACCTTGGTTCGCAATGTGTCTATAGCCGTAGCACAGCCGGCCCCGTACCGTTCCTTCCCTCAAGGAGGGTGGTGCGACTTGCGAGCGCAGGCTCCATGCGCGGCTGCCACACGGCGGGCGTCGCAGACCCCGTGTTTACTCAGAGGCGTTAGCGAACCCGCAATGCCCGCCCGCGCGGTGAGCCGGAGTCCGCAAGCTGCGCCACCCGCCTGACGCGAGGTGCAGGTTTGCAGCGGCGGTATGCACCAAGAAATGTGCCGCTAGCCCCCGTAAAATAAGCCTGTATAGCTATAATTGTTATAGCAAGAACTGGTTCCGAACCCATCAGGCGGCAACCACCTCGCTGGTCACAACTTCCCCACGCAGCGTGTAACTCCGCGTCTCGGTAATCCGCACATCCACCAGTTGCCCGACCAACCTCGGCTGGCCGGCAAAGTTCACAACCCGGTTGCACTCGGTGCGGCCCATCAGCTCCCCACCGTCGCGCTTGCTATTGCCCTCCACCAGAATGCGCTGCACCGTATTCAGGCGGCTCTCGGAGATGCGGGTGATATTGGCATTGATGGCGGCTTGCAAATGCTGCAGGCGGCGTAGCTTGACATCATGCGGTGTGTCGTCATGCAGATTGGCCGCCGGGGTGCCGGGGCGCGGGCTGAAGATGAAGCTAAAAGAGTTGTCAAAACCGATGTCGTCGATCAGCTTCATCATCTTGTTGAAATCGTCCTCGGTCTCGCCAGGAAAGCCGACGATGAAATCCGAACTCATAGCCATGTCGGGGCGGATGGCGCGTATTTTGCGCACCGTGCTTTTGTATTCCATGGCGGTGTAGCCGCGCTTCATGGCCATCAGGATCTTGTCGCTGCCGTGTTGCACGGGCAGGTGCAAATGGCTGACCAGCTTGGGGATTTTGTCGTAGGCGGCGATTAGCGAGGGCGTGAACTCGTTGGGGTGGCTGGTGGTGTAGCGGATGCGCTCGATGCCGGGGATGTCGGCCACATATTCCAGTAGCGTCGCAAAGTCGGCCTCTTCGCTGGTACCGCCCATGGTGTGGCGCCAGGCATTCACGTTCTGGCCCAGCAGTGTGATTTCTTTCACGCCCTGGTCGGCCAGACCGGCCACTTCGACCAGCACATCTTCAAACGGGCGGTTGATTTCGGTACCGCGGGTGTAGGGCACCACGCAGTAGCTGCAGTATTTGTTGCAGCCTTCCATGATGGACACAAAGGCCGACGCGCCCTCCACCTTGGCAGGCGGCAGGTGATCAAACTTTTCGATCTCGGGGAAGCTGATGTCAACCTGCGGTTTGTTCAACGCCTTGCGAGCATTCAGCATCTCGGGCAGGCGGTGCAGAGTTTGCGGGCCAAACACCACGTCCACAAAGGGCGCACGCTTGATGATCTCGGCCCCCTCCTGGCTGGCGACACAACCGCCCACGCCTATAAGCACACCCTTCTTGGCCAGGTGGCGTACGCGGCCAAGGTCGGAGAAGACCTTTTCTTGCGCCTTTTCACGCACCGAGCAGGTGTTGAACAAGATCAGGTCGGCTTCTTCCACATTTTGTGTGGGCGTGTAGCCCTGAGCTGCACCCAGAACGTCGGCCATCTTGTCCGAGTCGTACTCGTTCATCTGGCAGCCAAAGGTTTTGATGAATACTTTTTTGTTGGCCATACGGACCTCTTTGATGAATGCTATTGATTTAATAGCAACATGAGCAATAATGACGAGGGCTATCGCCCTGCTTTGACTGTGCGATCAGGCCCAGATGTGCCCACACGCACTGCACAATGGCCCTAACGCCGCCGTCTGGCGTGCGCCTATTTGCCGCTGATTGACGCGGTGGTACGGGCCGTTGTCGCGCCCGCTTCACCTGAAGCGGTCACCGCGTCCGTCACGTAATTGGGCGGCAACGTGGCGCCTTCCTTCGGCTGCCGCGCTTCGGCAGCGTTGAGCACCCAGACCTCGTGCACCATGCCTTGTGCGTCACGCACGTAATTCACCAGCACAGTTTGGCCCGCCAGCGAACCGGACATCACCAGCATGTTGTTGGTGCCCCGGATGCGTGCACCAGGTGACAGCCGTGCGGCCTGGCCGTTCAACAATATTTCGGGTGGAGAGGTGACCTGCATCGTGGCGCGTTTGGCGGCCGATGGGAAGGGGCGCACGGCTTCTTGTGCAAAGGACCCATTGACCAGCGCCAGAAGCGCAGTTGTGAGCATTGCATTGCGCCAGGCGCGAGCCGGTACAGTGATGGAGCGTAGGCAGCGGTTCATGGTGTATGTCCAGAGGCTGTGGAGTAAAAACATGATTTTAATGCCAATGTCTCAGGCGCCCTTCCATGCGGCGCTCTCAATCCCACACTGCGCTGTTCCAATCCAACGTCCTGCGGGCCATAAAAACCCGCCGCAGCATTTGCCGGAGCGGTTTTTTGCGCAGCTTGGTGGTCGGAGGTGGATTTGAACCACCGACATCAGCATTATGAATGCGTTAGTTATATTATTTGCCATTGTTGAATCGCGTTGCTACACTCTATATAAATCAACACATTAACGCCAACTAACTGGATAAGTTAACAGCCTATGCGTTGATTGATATTCCTCAAAATTGGGTAAATGTGGCTACGCAGTGGCTACGCAGAAGGGTGGCAATCATGGCGAGACCGAAAAAGACAGACGCACTTGACCTGACGCAAGCCATTGAATTGACCGCTGGCGCAATTGAGCGCCTGACCTGCCGCACCGATATCAAAGCGCAAGCGTTCCTGCGCGACACCAAGGCACCCGGCCTCCGCGTGAGAGTCTCCAACACTGGTGCCAAGTCATTTGTGTTTGAGTCCAAGCTAGACCGAAAGACCATTCGCCGCACCATTGGCGACGTGAGAGCGTGGACCATTGAAGCCGCCCGGACTGAGGCAAACCGCTTGCGCGTAATGCTGGACAGTGGCACCGACCCCCGCGAACTAGAACGCCAGCAACAGGCCGACAAAGCCGCGCAGACAGTCGCCGCAGCCGCCCATGCCGTGACGTTGGGGGAAGCCTGGAAAGCCTACGTTGTCGCCCGTGAGCCGTATTGGGGCGACTGGCAGTATCAAGACCAATTGACCTTGGGCGATGCCGGGGGACTGGTACCCAGGCGCGGCAAGCCCAACACGCTCACACTGGCCCGCCCCATTCACCCTTTGATGCCCCTGCGCTTAGCTGACGTTACCGCCGAAGTTATCGAAAACTGGGCCGCGACGGAAGCGAAGACACGCAAGAGCGTTTCAAGGCGTGCACATAGTTGCCTGAAAACATTCTTTTCGTGGTGCATGGAGCAAAAAGAGTACAGGCAAATCGTTACTGTGAACCCAGCCAAGACCAAGAAGTCGAAGGAGGTATTGGGCCGTCCTACTGTGCGCAAGGACGTGTTGCAGCGCGAGCAACTGGCAACTTGGTTTACCCATGTGCGCCAGATTCAAAACCCCGTAATCAGTGCTTACCTTCAATGCCTGCTACTCACTGGCGCGCGTCGGGAGGAAATGGCTGCACTCAAGTGGGAGGATGTGAATTTTCAATGGAACGGCTTAGATTTGAAGGACAAGATAGAAGGCCGCCGGGCTGTGCCCTTGACGCCGTATGTGCGAAGCCTGATTGAAGGATTGCCGCGCCGCAATGAATGGGTTTTCTCAAGCGTCGAACTGCTCAGTCAGAACGAGAAAACGGCGTTGCGCCGCGCTCGGTATCACGAACGCAAAGGACAGGCCGCACCAGTTGGAGACGTAGCAACCCGCAGCGCATCAGGCCGATTGGTAGACCCCAGCAACGCCCACCGTAAAGCCTGCGCCGCCGCTGGGCTGGTGCTTACCTTGCATGGCCTGCGCCGTTCGTTTGCCAGCCTATGCGAGTAGACAAAGGCGGTCATGCGCTGAGCCTTGCCAGCAGGCCGGCGGTGGACGGGTCCAGCCCCGACACCTCTGCGGCGCTTGTCGGGCCGGCCAATCTGGGCAACAGCTCGCTGGCCAGTGCCTTGCCCAGCTCCACCCCCC
>JANXVI010000421.1 GCA_025351745.1 Rhodoferax sp. | reverse complement strand
TGCCGAAACGGTGTTTGCGCAGCCTGCGGATCTGCAGAAGATCGACGTCTGCGCCGCCAGCGGCGACCTACCCAACGACGCCTGCAAGGTGCGCCACACCGCCTGGTTCATCGCCGGCAAATCCCCCATCCGCCAAAGCACGCTGCACCGCACCGTGCTGGTCGATACCCGCACCGGCAAACTGGCGTGTGCGCCGGGTCCGCATACACGCGAAGAGACGTTTGAGTATTGGTCGTCAGACATGTTGGCCTTGTTTAAACGCGCGGGTTTGCCCCTGCGCCTGCCGCCCGGTGGCGAGTGCGCCAACACCGCCGTCGCCGATGGTGCGCCGCACATCGTCTTGCCCCTGCGCGGCGTCACGCACATGCAGCGTGTCAACCAGCCGCAGGCGATCCAACTGCGTGCCGAGGCGGGCAGTGACACGGTGTTGCACTGGTTTGCCCAAGACACATTGTTGGGGCAGAGCCGCCCTGGCGAGACCCTGGCCTGGACGCCACCGCAGGCCGGGCGCTACACGGTGCGTGTGGTGGATGCGGATGGGCGATCGGAAACGCGGGAGTTGACGGTGGAGTTGGTGCAGTAGGAATGCATGTGCTATCGTAAACGTAGCTGCTTCCTCATATTTCACGAGGGCTAGAGGCTGGTTTCATCAATCGAACGGAAGGCAAAAAATGACACGCGTCCGAGTTGAAGGCTTTACCATTTCGCTTGACGGATACGGAGCGGGTCCGAATCAGGACCTCAACAATCCGCTCGGCGTGGGCGGGACCGATTTACACCAGTGGTTACTCCCGACACGCACGGTCCAGCAAACCCTGTTTGGCGCCGACGGTGGCACAACGGGGATCGATGACGATTTTGCTGCGCGGGGCTTCAACAATGTTGGCGCCTGGATTCTCGGCAGAAACATGTTCAGCCCTGACCGTGGTCCCTGGCCCGACATGAACTGGAAAGGCTGGTGGGGCGACAACCCACCCTATCACGTTCCCACTTTCATCTTGACGCACCACGCGCGCGCACCCATCGAGATGGAAGGCGGAACCACATTCCACTTCGTCACTGGCGGCATTCACGAGGCGCTGGATCGGGCGCGCATGGCTGCCAGGGACAAGGATGTGCGCATTGGCGGAGGAGCCAACACTATCCAGCAGTATCTTCGTGCGGGTCTCATAGATGAGCTGCACTTCGCTATCTCGCCGGTCCTGCTGGGCGGGGGAGAGCGACTGTTCGAGGGGGTTGACGCGCGCGCTCTGGGCTACGAATGTATTCAGTTCGTTGCGTCGGAGAAAGCCACCCATGTTGTGCTGCGGCGCCGAGGGCAGGCTGACGCCTAGCTGTGAATGGTGACCACTGATCCGGACGGCAGGTGTTGCACGCCGTATTGGGTGAGCAGCACGATGATAACGCAAGTTTGCACGATAACATATATCATGTTATCGTGCGTAAATAAAGTTATATAGGATCAGCCTTGTCAACCCTCGCTACCGCCGTTCTGCACTACCTCCACGAGGTCCTGGGCATTGGCACGCCCGGCATAAGGCCGTGGGCGCGTGCAGACGAACTGCCGTATTTCCTGCGCGACGCCTTCCAGTTCAGCGAGCTGGAACTGCTGGGGCACCCCGTCGTCCTGGCGATGGGGCGCGGTGCGACCAAGCAGTCCCTCAGCGAAGTCCGGGTTTGGCTGGCCAAGGTCAAGACCTTGGCCGGTCAGCCGGTGGTCTACGTCACAGACGCCCTGGCATCCTATGACCGTCGGCGCTTGATCGAGCAAAAGGTCCCGTTCATCGTGCCGGGCAACCAACTCTATCTGCCGGACTTGGGGCTGGACCTGCGCGAGTATTTTCGACAGCGCGCTCCTGCCACGGAAGCGGCGCTGAGTCCATCCGCGCAGGCCATGCTGATTACGGCCTTGCTTCGCCAACCGTGGCAAGCCGATTGGCAGCCTTCCAAAGTTGCAACCGCATTGGGCTATACGCCCATGACACTGTCGCGTGCGGTCAAGGAACTGACCGCGGCCGGGCTGGCAGAGGCCTATACGGTCGGCCGCTCGCGCTGGCTCCGAATGGAACTCCCACCGGAGCAGGCCTGGGAGCGTGCGAAGCCCGCGCTGCGAACGCCGGTCAAGCGCACGGTCTGGGTGGCTGCTAGTAGTGTCGTCGTCGCCTATCGGCCCAGCCGCATCGCGGGCCTGAGCGCGCTCGCGCGCCACTCCATGCTGGCCGAGCCGAAGTGGCCGGTGGTTGCGATGACCGCTGCCGAATGGAAGGCTGCGTCGGATGTCGGCGTTCAAGAGTTGCCGGCGCCTGAAGCGGGCGCACAGGAATGGCAGGTTTGGAGTTACAGCCCGGCGTTGGTGCAAGGCGCGATGACGGTGGACCCTTTATCCCTGATGCTCAGCCTGCAAGAGAGCGCAGACGACCGAATCCAGCTCGCACTGGATGAACTGAAAGGGCAACTTCCATGGTGAGGGGATTGGGCATTTTTCAGGAATGGTTTGCGGCATATGCGGACCAGTACGTCCTGATCGGCGGCACGGCCGCGAGCTTAACCATGGAAGAGGCTGGCTTGGTCTTCCGTGCCACCAAGGACCTCGACATCGTTCTGCATGTGGAGGTGTTGACACCAGCCTTTGGTGACGCCTTCTGGAAGTTCGTTGAGGCCGGTGGCTATGAAATCCGCCAGGCGAGCGACACGGGCAAACCAATCTTCTATCGTTTTCACAAGCCGGCCGATGACCGCTACCCCGCGATGGTCGAGCTGTTCGCGAGAGCGCCCGACGGGTTGCAACCGGCCGATGGCAGTCAGCTCACGCCGATACCACTGGACGAAGCCGTCTCAAGCTTGTCCGCCATCTTGTTGGACGAGGTCTACTACGCATTCATCATGGCTGGGCGCCGCGAAGTAGATGGACTGTCCTGGATCGGCGAAGACCGTCTGATTCCGCTCAAGGCCATCGCGTGGCTGGAATTGACTGCGCGGAAAGAGCAAGGTGCCAAGGTGGATGCCAAGGACGTGCGCAAACACCTCAACGATGTGCTGCGCCTTTCGCAACTGCTGGCGCCCGCCACACGCATTCCGCTCGACAAGAAGATCGGCGACGACATGGCTTGGTTCCTTGCCGCCGTAGGCGCAGACACGACCATCGATCCGAAAGCGCTACAGCTTGGCAATGTCGCCGTCGCCGAGTTGGTCGCCCGCATCGCCAAGGCATATGAAATTGAACTGCTACCGCAGGTGGCAACATTGTGAATTTGCTATCGTAAAGATAGCTGCTTATGCATATTCCACGAGGGCTAGAGGCCAATTTGTGCACCAACGTTTTGCTCCACCATATGTGTGGGGCTGGCGGACCGGGCATTCGTTCTCTGGCCCACGCTCGCGGGCGGTCACCCGGTTTCACAAGCAGTTGCTCGTGAACACTTTGGCTGGCGTGCCTGCTCTGTTGCATCCGCGAATGGGGCCGACGCCCGAACACCCGATCCACCAGCCTGGTGGGTGTGTCGGTGATTGGGCATCTGGCTGTTTCAGCAAGGTGTGCAAGGTGACGTTAGTGCGAAGTCCATCTCTGTCTCTGTATCTGGGCGATAGCAGACGTCTAAGCACAAGGTCTACTGGGCTATAGTTCGTGCCATAGGAACCGACGAGAACGTAAACTCGACGTTTCCAAAATTTCGCCAGAATAGGCGACAAGTTCAAGGGGACGGCAATGCCTTCGATTTCCAGTGAAATTGATTACAAACCACGGCGACAGGGGGCGTGCCGCTTTATAGGGTGTAGGCACCGGTGGCTAAGTATCGGGTATACCTCTGCGGATATCCTGGGATTCCAGAGTATCCGCCCGCCTACATCGTTAGCCCGCAAGGAAACAACATGTCCCCCTGGCTGAGTTTTGCAATCTCCTGTTTCGCACTTGGTTTTCTCTCTACGCAGCGCGTTTTTTGGAACGACAGTTAGGCTGCTACAGGAGCGTTATTCATGAAAAGCGCCCAGGATCAAAGTTCTAGCATGCCGATCGAAAACGAACTCAGTGGGCTGCAATATCGCGCGCTATTGATGCAATTCTTTGATGCCGAATTACGACTTTAAACAACTCTCACCTCATGACTTTGAGCAGTTGGCGCGCGACCTGATCCAGGCACGGGACAACATCGTTCTCGAGTCCTTCAAGATCGGTCGAGACTTGGGGATCGATTTCAGGCATGCTCGTGCAACGGGCAACACCATTGTTCAATGCAAGCATTACGTTGGAACTGGCTTCGCTGGGCTCATGGCCGACCTTAAGAAGGAAGCGGTCAAGGTTGTCAAGTTGGCCCCGTCGCGTTACATATTGGTGACTTCGGTCGGTCTGACTCCACCCAATAAAACTACTATCCAAGCGTTATTTGGCGGTGTGCTGAGCACCGGTGACATCCTCGGCCAAGATGATCTCAACAACTTGTTGGGCCTCCATTCCACAATTGAGCAACAGCACTACAAGTTATGGCTGGCGAGTCGTGCGGTGCTGGATCGTGTGATCCACAACGCGTCGCGCATTCAAAGCGAGTTCGACGTAAAGCGCGTTCACCAGGACATCCGTCGCTATGTTCGCAGCGATGCCTATCCACGTGCGCGCACCATGCTCGACAGCGACCATGTCGCGATTATCTCTGGCGCTCCGGGCGTGGGAAAGACTTCGCTGGCCAAAATGCTGCTGTACTCCCATCTAGAGCAAGGCTATGAGCCAGTTTCGATCCTGACCGACTTCCAAACAGGCCGCGAACGCTACCAGCCTGGCCAGAAGCAGATTTTCTATTTCGACGATTTCATCGGCGCAACCTTTCTAGGGGAGCGCGCTTCTGCGTTTACGCGAAACGAAGATCGTGCGATTCTTGATTTTGTCGAGATGGTCCGAACATCATCCACCGCGCGGCTAGTGATGACCACTCGCGAGCACATCCTTCGCCAGGCAATAGCCACTTCCGAGAAGCTCAAGCACTCTTACCTGATAGACGGCGTCTGCGTGTTAGAGATTCGCGACTACAGTGAAATGCAGCGGGCTGAAATTCTCTACAACCACATTTACTTTGGCGATCTGCCTTCTGACTATCGTAGGGAATTGCTGGCCGACCGTTTCTACAAAGAGATAGTTCAACACAAAAAATTCAACCCACGCCTGATAGATTGGCTGTCTAGTTTCCAACGTGTAAAGTCAGTTCCGTATAAGAGCTACCAGAGCTTTGTGCGCGATTTACTCGCCGACCCCGCTGAAATTTGGCGCCACGCCTATGAGCAACAAATCAGCGATGCCGCTCGCAGTGTTCTGCTTGCGCTGTATTCCTATACCGGAAAATGCGGCCCTGATGCACTGAGGCGTGCCTTCCAGTCGATCCATGCGTTACGTGCCAGCCGCTACGGATTTAAGACTGACCCAGCGGACTGGCGTCGTGCGCTCGGTGAACTCAGCGGGTCTTTCATTCGGCCCGGCAATCAGATCGAAGTTATCGACCCGTCGGTCCTCGACATGCTGAACGCCATCGTGCGTCAAGATACGCACAATGCACTCGACATGATGGAGGGAGCGGTCCGCTTCGAGCAGGCCCGCCGTATCTGGACTTTCTCGCTGGCCAAAGGCAGCAAAGGCGTACTAAATCACTTCGTTGGCGAATCCTCTCGTGTCGCCGCGACATTTGAACGCCTTCTTGCTTCACCGCGTCAAGCTCAGATGGATACTAGCATCATATTTTTTGACGACAGCCGCGAACTTCGCGTCGGCACGTTGATACAAGTGGCGGAGATGCTTCAGTCGGACAAATTCTTCCAAATCGTTACATCCGCGATTGACGCACTCATCGCTGGCTGGAGATCCGAACTAGCGAATATTGATGATGGGGTCGCGCTGCTTGCTAAAGTCGAGACGAGCACTCTCTCCTTTCAACCTTCGAAGACTGCGGTTCGGGAGTCGATAATCAGGGCACTTTTCATTGCGTCGGCGTCGGGTTGCGGTTCCGACGAACTGCGCGCGTTGTTGGATGCGGTCAAGCCCGGGGAAATCGATGATGCCATGCAAGAACATCTGAAGATAGCGGTTGGTGAGTATCGTGCGCTCTATTTCAGCGACGAGTTGCGTAACTGCAAATCTAAATCTGATTTTGATGGTCTTGAGCAGAATTTGATCACCATTTCCGAGTCCACAGAAATAAACTTTGTGGGACCCATCGAATCAGTTCGCGCCGAAAAGTCCGAGTTTGAGGAGCAGCAGTCGCAGTACGAGGACCATGCATACGAGGAGTGGAAAGACCAACGCTACGAGATTCAAGCTGGTGACCGCGCACTTGATGACCTTTTCGACTCCCTCCGGGACTAGGACTGCGCGCGAAACACCTGTTTTGAATTAGTCGCAGTCAGCAGAATGAGCGGTGGATGTCCACCAGGCCTGTAGAAGCGCCGTTTAAACGACTGGTTGCTAGGGTCGGCATTTCGATTCCCATGTCACCCGCCTTGCGCGAGGTCCCCGTAAGAAATGTCATTGCCACCCGGTTGTTTTTCAAACAACCCCATTTCGGGGTAATGTGGACCCATTACAAACCCCGTGGATCACTGACCGCCGGCCCGTCCAAAAACGCCTCTTTTTCCCGATATATTCCAGTGTCGAGTTTTATGGAATATGCCCGTGCGACTGTTCGCTCCAACTGCCCATCTTCTCTTGCCCGCACCTAGCGCTGCCACCTTGCAATTGGTGGCCGCTGCATGAGCCGTATCCCTCTGACCGCAGACGCGGTGGCGGCCCTGTCGCCGGACGACGCGTCGACCAAGGCCGCGCGCGGCCTGGTGGCGCCGGCCAAGTGGCCGATGCTGGGGGCTAGCGACGCGGCGGTGTGGGGCGAGTGCCAGGGCAGAGGCAGCAAGCCCTACCAAACGCAGGTGGACGTGTCCGGCGCGGGGCCTACGTTTCGCTGTAGTTGCCCCAGCCGCAAGTTCCCGTGCAAGCATGGCCTGGCCTTGCTGCTGTTGCAGGCGCAAACCCCGCAGAGTTTTACCGCCGCTGAGCCTGCCTGGGTCAGCGAATGGCTGGCATCGCGCCAGGAGCGGGCCGAGAAAAAAGAAGCCAAAGCCTCCGCACCTCCGGTGGTTGCCGACCCCGCTGCCAGCGCCAAGCGCGAGGCCCAGCGTGTGCAACGCATGGCCGCCGGTACGCAAGAGCTGGCGCTGTGGTTGGACGACACCAGCCGCAAGGGCCTGGCCGCAGTGTCCGACAGCGATGGGCCTGCGTGGGCCACGGTGGCCGCGCGTATGGTCGATGCACAAGCCCCTGGGCTGGGCCAGCGCCTGACGCAGGCTTTTGCAGTGGTAGGGCAGGGGCGTGATTGGCCCGCGCGCCTGCTGGGCCGTTTGGGCAATTTGCAGTTGCTGGTGGACGCCGTGGCGCAGCGCGAGCGCCTGACTCCCGGTCTACAGGCCGATCTGCGCCAAGCACTGGGTTGGCCCATTGAGCGTGACGAGGTGTTGGCCTGCGGCGAGCGCGTCAGCGACCACTGGCAGGTGCTGGCCCAGGTGCTGGTGGAGCGCGAGGCGCGCCTCACCGAGCGCCGCGTTTGGTTGCAAGGCGCACGCAGCCAGCGCCGCGCGCTGTTGGTGGATTTTTCGTTTGCCGGCAAGGCCTTTGAGCAGGGCTGGAGCGTGGGTGTGCCGCACAATGGCACGCTGGCCTTTTACCCCAGCGCCGATCCGCTGCGCGCGCTGCTGGCCGAGAGCAACCCTATGCCGGATGCTGCATTGCTGTCGCAGGCGCCAAACAGCGCCACCGAATGGACCGCACTGGCCGTACGCATGGCCGCCAACCCTTGGGCGCAAAGCTGGCCGCTGTGGCTGGATGCCGTGCAGTTGCAGTACACGGCTGACGCCGAATGTCCGTGGTGGTTATGGGCCGACGCGCTTGCCATCCCGCTGGCGATCAGCGAGGCCGATGCCTGGCAACTGATGGCCATGGCGGCTGGTGGGCCTGTTTCAATTTTTGGTGAATGGACCGGGGAACTGTTGCGGCCCTTGACCGCATGGTCCGACGCAGACCGTTGGGCCGCAACCGGCGTGGTGGGAGACAACGTATGAACGATTGGAACGCGTTGTTGCAGGCTGCATTGGTCGGCTCAGAACGACCTTGGTCACTGCCCGCCCATGCGGAAGAAGGTGAAGGCGACCCCGTGGCCCTCATGCTGCGCGACGCCCATGCGCAAACCGCACCCGATACCCCCGGCCTGCTGCTGCGCCTGGCCGGTGCCAAGGCCGTGTGCCAGCGCGCGGGCTGGACGGCACCCGCCACGCCACTTGCTCCAATAGCCCCGGCAGCCCCAGAGTCGCGCACGCTGGCCAATGTAGCCTGGAGCCAATTGTTATCCCAGGCCGTGACCCTAGGCCCACAGCGCCTGCAACACCAGGTCTTGTTTGCCATGGACGCCGCCGCCCTGCGCGCACCGCCTGTGTTGCTACCGGCCTTGTTGCACGCGGGCCGACAAAGCGTTGCATTGCGCACCCACTTGTTACCCGTGCTGGGCGAGCGTGGCCGTTGGCTGGTACAGCAGAACTCCGAATGGGCTTATGCCTGCGGCGCACAAGAGCAAGCCGACACACAAACGCATTGGGCACACGGCAGCCTGGAGCAACGCTGCGCCGTGTTGCGCACCGAGCGCACTAGCGCACCCACAGCAGCCCGCGAACGTTTGCAGGCGGATTGGGAGAGTCTGGCCGCTAAAGACCGCGCCGCGCTGATTGCCACGCTGCACGTGGGCCTGTGTGCCGATGACGAAGCCTTCCTGACCCTGCAACTCAAAGACCGTGCGATAGACGTGCGTCGCACCGCCGCCGATTTGTTGGCGGCCTTGCCCAGCAGCGCCTACAGCCAGCGCATGGTGGCGCGTATGCAGGCCTTGGTGCAGAGTGAGCAGGCGGAGCCGGGGTTGGTCGAGCGTTTGCTGGGCCGCCTTTCATCCAACGTTTTGTCTAGCGCCGAGCCCCACTGGACCGTGCAGGCACCCAACCAAGCAGAGGTAGATTGGAAGGCCGACCAGTTAGAGCCCGAGCGCCCCAAGTACGAACCCCTGGGCGAGCGTGCCTGGTGGTTGTTCCAGTTGACCAGTCGCACGCCGTTGGTCTGGTGGACCCAGCACACCGGCCTCACCCCCGCAGAAGTGCTGGCGTTGGCCAAGGCCGGTGATTGGAATGACGCGCTGTTGCGCGGCTGGCACCACGCCATGCTGTGGCAGCCGGACGCCGCGTGGGCGCAGGCTTTGCTGGACAGCGCACCGGCCGCGCGCTGGGATGGCCGCTCGTCGCTGTTGGCGCTGTTGGCTCCGCAGCAGCGCGAGCAATACCACCTGGCGCAGTTGGCGGCATCCACCAACCTGCATGACGTGGCCGTCTCGTGCCTGGACGGTTGTGCGCCGCACGCCCATTTGGGCCAGGCCGTGTCCGAGCGGCTGGCGCAACTGCTGCGCCAACACATAGACCAGGGCGCGCTGGTCAACGACTACAGCCTGCGCAACCAATTGCCCGACCTGGCCTGTGCGCTACACCCGCAGGCGCTGCCCAAACTGGCGAATCTGCCACGCAGTGCCGAAGAAACCACGTCCCTGTCCGAAGCCTTGACCCTGCTGGAGCAGGTAATACACAGCCGCCAGCAACTTATCCATATGTCTGAAGCAACCTCTACGGAAAACCCCACACCATGAGCCACGTCCTACGCCAACACGCCGAACAACAATTTGCCGAAGAGCTTGCCAACCTGCAACAGGTCGACAAGCGTCAGCGCCCGACCAACTGGAAGCTGTCGCCCTGGGCAGTGGTGACCTATTTGATGGGTGGCAAGCTCGACAACGGCTTTGAGGTCACACCCAAATACATCGGCAACCAGCGCCTGATGGAGATTGCCGTCTCCACGCTGGCCACCGACCGCGCGCTGCTGCTGTATGGCGTGCCGGGCACCGCCAAGTCGTGGGTGTCCGAGCATTTGGCCGCCGCCGTCAGTGGTGATTCGACGATGTTGATCCAAGGCACGGCCGGCACCAGCGAAGAGCAGTTGCGTTATGGCTGGAACTATGCTGAGCTGCTGGCCAACGGCCCGTCCGACAAGGCCCTGGTGCCCAGCCCGCTGGTCAACGCCATGCGCCTGGGCAAGATCGCCCGCATCGAGGAGCTGACCCGCATCCCCGCCGATGTGCAAGACGCGTTGATCACCGTGTTGTCCGAAAAAACCATGCCCATCCCCGAGCTGGGCAGCGAGGTGCAGGCCACGCGCGGCTTCTCGGTGATAGCCACCGCCAACAACCGCGACAAGGGCGTCAACGAATTGTCCAGCGCGCTTAAACGCCGCTTCAACACCGTGGTGCTGCCGGTGCCCGATACCGAAGACGAAGAGGTGCGCATCGTCGCCAAACGTGTGGCCGAGCTGGGCCGCGCGCTGGAGCTGCCCGCCGAGCCACCGGCGCTGAAAGAAATCCGCCGCGTGGTGCAAATCTTCCGCGAGCTGCGCAACGGTTTGACAGCCGACGGCAAGACCCGCATCAAGTCGCCCACGTCCACACTCTCCACCGCCGAGGCCATCTCGGTCATCAACAGCGGCATGGCGCTGGCCGGACACTTTGGTGATGGTGTGCTGCATGCGCACGACATTGCGTCGGGCCTGCTGGGCGCCATCGTCAAAGACCCGGTACAAGACCAGGTGGTGTGGAAGGAATACCTGGAGACCGTGGTGAAAGAGCGTAGCGATTGGAAAGAGCTGTACCGCGCCTGCCGCGAGCAATTGTGAGCGCCCCGCACCGCGTTGTGTGATGGCAGATTCCACCGTTCACTACTTCGGCATACGCCACCACGGCCCCGGCTGCGCCCGAAGCCTGCACGCCGCGCTGGCCGCCTTGCAGCCCGATTGCCTGCTGATAGAAGGCCCGCCCGATGCCGATGCGCTGTTGCCCTATGTGACCCATGCGGGTCTGTGCCCGCCGGTGGCGCTATTGGTGCATAGCCCGGACGACACACATGCCTCGGCCTTCTACCCCTTTGCAGAATTTTCACCCGAGTGGCAGGCGCTGCAACACGGCGTGCGGCGCGGCATTCCCACCCGCTTTATCGACCTGCCGCAGGCGGTGCGCCTGGCGCAAGACAAGATTCACCGCGAGAAGGATAGTGCTACTGAAAAGATAGCGGATGATGCAGAGGCGACGGGGGCTAGCGCCGAGAAAAGCTTAGAGCCTTCTGTCGAAACCGTGTTCCCGCAGCACCACGACCCCATGGACGCGCTGGCCCACGCCGCCGGTTTTGCCGATGGTGAGAGCTGGTGGAACCACATCGTCGAAGAGCGTGGCGACAGCGAAGACCTGTTCGCCGCCATCCATGAAGCCATGGCCGCACTGCGCGAAGAGTGGCCCGATGACGCCCGTGGCCCGCGCGCGGCCGAGCGCGAGATGCAGCGAGAAGCCCACATGCGCCAGTGCATACGCGAGGCCGTGGGCCAGGGTCATGCGCGCATCGCGGTGGTCTGCGGCGCCTGGCATGTACCGGCGTTGCAAGCCAAACATTTGGCCAAGGCCGATGCGGCCCTGCTCAAGGGCCTGCCCAAGATCAAGGTCAGCGCCACCTGGGTGCCGTGGACTTACCGCCACCTGACTTGGGCCAGCGGTTACGGCGCCGGTGTGGATTCACCCGGCTGGTACGACTACCTGTGGCAACGCAGCCAGGGCGGCGGTGATGTGGGGGCTTCGCCGCGTGCCGTGGTCTCGCGTGCCAGTGGCTGGCTGGCCCGTGTGGCCCGGCTGCTGCGCGAAAATCAGCTGGATTGCTCGTCGGCCCATGTCATCGAAGCCTCGCGCCTGTCCGACACCTTGGCCGCACTGCGCGGCCGTGCCGAGCCGGGCCTGGAAGAGCTGAACGAGGCCGTGCGCACCGTGATCTGCATGGGCGCGTCCGCCCCGCTGCAGCTGATCCACCGCGCCTTGACGGTCAGTGACCGCATGGGCCAGGTGCCGCCCGAAGTGCCCGCCGTGCCACTGCAACGCGACATCGAACAGGCGCAAAAGAGCCTGCGCCTGAAGCCCGAGGCTCTGGAGCGCACGCTGGACCTGGACCTGCGCAACACCAACGACCTAGCCCGCAGCCACCTGCTGCACCGCCTGCGGCTGCTAGGCATACGCTGGGGCGAACCCGCCCGCAGCGACCGCGCCAACCGTGGCACGTTCAGGGAAACCTGGCGCCTGCAATGGCAGCCCGAATTTGCGCTGCGCATCATCGAAGCCACACGTTTTGGCCCCACGGTGGAGCTGGCGGCCAATGCCTGTGTGGCCGAGCAATGCGCCAGCCTGACGCGCCTGGACGCCTTGGCCGAGCTGGTGGACACCGTGCTGCTGGCCGACCTGGGCACGGCGGTGCAGGCCGTCAGCCACGCCTTGCAAACCCAGGCCGCCATCACCGGTGACGCGGTGCAGCTCATCAGCGCCGTGCCGCCGCTGGCCCGCGTATTCCGCTACGGCAGCGTGCGCCAGATGGACGGCGACCTGCTGGCAAAAATTCTGGACGGCCTGATCACCCGTGGTGCCATAGGCCTGCCGCTGGCCTGCCACAGCCTGGACGACAGCGCTGCCGAGACACTGCGGGAGACCCTGCTGCCCGCACACGAAGCCGTGGGGCTGCGCGACAGCGCAGAGCCATCACAAGCCTGGCAACAGGCGCTGCAACAGATGGCAGTCGGCGATGCCTGCCACGCGCTGCTGCGCGGCCTCAGCTGCCGTTTGCTGCTGGACGCTGGCCACATCGACCAGGCCCAAGCGGCCGTGCAGCTGTCACGCAATCTGTCGGCCGGGGCTTTACCATTGGAAGCCGCGCAGTGGCTGGACGGCTTCTTGAACCGCAACGCCATGGTGCTGCTGCACGACGCCGCCGTGTGGAGCCTGGTCGATGCCTGGCTGGCCGAGCTGGTGGACGCGCATTTCCTACAAGTGGTGCCGCTGCTGCGCCGCAGCTTTGCCAATTTTTCGCAATCCGAGCGGCGCGAGCTGGGTGCGCGTGCGGCACACGGCGTCAAGACCGCTCCGGTGGTTGCGGCCAGTGATGGCGATGTGGTGCGCGCTGCACTGCCGGTGCCTACTTTGCGTTTGTTGTTGGGACTGTCTGACGCCGGTTGAGAGTTGCGTGTAATTCGCTTTATCCTTACAATATGAAAAACGTAAGGAATTAAATATGACCGAATCAACCATCACGGCGAAGGGGCAGACAACGGTCCCCGCCGATATCAGGCAGTCCATAGGCGGCGTGCCCGGCACCCGCCTGGTGTGGCACGTACTTTCCGATGGCCGCCTATTCGTCCGCGTCAAAAATAAAACGGCAGCGGATGTAAAGGGCATCGTCAAAGTACCAAAAGGCAAGCGTCTTTCCATCGAAGAAATGAGGCCTTGATGCTGGCTGGTTCCGTCGATACGAATGTGCTGGTCAGGCTTGTCGCGCAGGATGACGAACTACAGGCGCAGGCGGTGGACAGACTTTTAGCCCGTCACGCCAAGAGGGGCGAGCTGCTCTTTGTCCCGGTCACGGTGGTGCTTGAACTGGAATGGGTTCTGCGCTCCAGGTTGAGCCAGAACAAGGGGCAATTCATCCACACAATGTCTGCATTGTTGACGATGGTTGAATTCAGTTTTGAAGCGGAAGATGCTGTTGAGCAAGCCTTGGCGGACTATGAGGACGGCAATGCGGACTTCGGCGAATACTTGCATCTGGCCCTGTCACGAAGGGGCGCTGCACTACCGTTCTGGACGTTCGACCGCAAAGCGACGAAAGCGGTTGGAGCGAAGGCGCTAAGCTGATGTTGCAGTCAGGCGCTTTCAAGACGGCTGGCGCTACATAGCCGGTGCCGGTGGTCAGCGGTGTGTAGTTGATGAACACTTTCGCGCCCTCGGCCCGCGCGTTTGCCGGCAGGCCGTTTTGCTAAAGATCGTGCTTGGGGGCGTGGCAAGTTCTCGGCGCCGACTCTTCAGCCACGCGTTAGCTAGCCCCCACGCTTGTCGCTTCGCGTACTGCCCTGCCCCCCGAGGGGGTGGTCGTCGCCTTGGGGTGGCCCGGCGGCGACCAAGGCGCTGATCTCTTGGGCCATCCAGGTCGGCAGACGTGACCGTGCCGACGCGACTTCTTTCAGCTCGGATGCTGGCAATTTGGTGCGCAGTTTTTTGATCGCTGCACCGGCCTTTTGCGGCCCTAGCCAGGCCAATGCCCGCACCACTTCGCCCGCAGCCCGCCCAGGAAAGATCAGTTGCCAGATTGGCGCGTGTCGGAATTCGACCATCTGAGCGCCCAATTTCAAGCGACGGTTGGGGCCGAACGTGAGATAGACCGCTCGCATCGGCACCTGCGTGGTGAGGCCTAGCGCGTTGGCGGCGGCGGCACCGTGCGACACGATGGTTTCACCACGCTGGTTTGCCAAGCCTTCGACCATCTTGACGGCCGACGGCGCGCGGGTGCCGAAGCGGCTTTCGACGGGCAGGACATAAATGCTGCGCCCGGCGCGTAACAGAGAACCACGCTGCACGAGGCGGGACAATACTTGATCCACGGCGGCACGATTCCCCAAATGCAACAGCTTTTTGGCGACCAAAGGCGTACCTTCCGGCGCACCGGTGGCGTGTTCCAAGATTTGTTTGGCGAGGGGGAGGGTAAGATCGAACGAAGGAATGCGCTGCCCGCCAGCGCTCACCAGCGTGTTCGAAATTGGATCCCTATGACGACATCTTCTGACCCCACCCCCGCCGCACCCGTCGAGCACACCGACCGCCTGCAACGCTGGCGTCTGGTGTTGGGCGGCGAGGCCGATGCCAGCTGTGGCGCCGCCGGTGGCAGCCTGCGCGAAATGGACCAGGCGCTGGCTGCGTTGTACGAGCCCGAAGGTGCCAACGGCCTGGGCAAACGCAAGGGCGGGCGTGGCAATTCGTCGCCCAGCGTGGCGCGCTGGTTGGGGGATATCCGCAAATACTTCCCCAGTTCGGTGGTGCAAATCATGCAGCACGACGCCATGCAACGCCTCAACCTGCGCGAGATGCTGCTGCAACCGGAGATGCTGGAGACCGCCCATGCCGACGTGCACCTGGTGGCCAACCTGGTCGCGCTGTCGGGTGTGATCCCTGACGCCACCAAAGACACCGCCCGCCAGGTGGTGCGCAAAGTGGTGGACCAACTGCTGGAGCGCCTGCAAGAGCCCATGCGCAGCGCCGTCAGTGGGGCGCTGAACCGCAGCCAGCGCAACCGCCGCCCACGCCACGCCGAGATCGACTGGAACCGCACCATTCGCGCCAACCTGCAGCACTGGCAGCCCAGCCTTCGCACCATCGTTCCGCAGACTTTGGTGGGCTACGGCCGCAAGGCGCGCCGCCCGCAGCGCGAGGTGATTCTGTGCATAGACCAAAGCGGCTCCATGGCGGCCTCGGTCGTCTACTCCAGCATCTTTGGCGCCGTCATGGCCAGCCTGCCCGCAGTGGCGACCAAGCTGGTCGTGTTTGACGCCGTGGTGGTCGACATGACCGAGAAACTGGACGACCTGGTGGACCTATTGTTTGGCGTGCAACTGGGCGGCGGCACCGACATCAATGGCGCCGTGGGCTACTGCCAAAGCATCATCCAGGAGCCACGCAATACGATACTGGTGTTGATATCCGACCTGTACGAGGGCGGCGTAGAGGCAGGCCTGCTGCGCCGCGCGCAAGAACTGGTGGAGGCCGGCGTACAGTTCATCACGCTGTTGGCCCTGAGCGACGAAGGCGCGCCGTCCTATGACCGCGAGCTGGCCGCCAAACTGGCCACGCTGGGTGTGCCCAGTTTTGCTTGCACGCCCGATGCGTTTCCTGGTCTGATGGCCGCTGCCATCCGACGCGACGATGTTGGGGCTTGGGCGGCGGGGCAGGGGATCAAGACGAGTCGGGCGATGGGTTAGGTTAGGCCCGCCCGCAATTGTGTCCTTGAACGAGATGGAGTGCGCCAAAGACGGCTGGATCTTGAGACTGGGCATCGCGCTTTTCTGGATGCTGACCAAGTTTTGCGTTACCGCAGCGCCAAGCATCGTGACGGCCATACCGGCAGCTTCGATCAACTGATATTCCCTTTTTCACCCTGGGATGCGTGCGCATTCCATTCGCTGCGGCCGACCCTGCTGGAGGACGACGCGCTGACGACGCGCTTCAAAGCGGGCTGGTGTGCACGGGCGTCTGACCAGTCCAACGGCGATAATTTTTTCAAACACCTGCGTTTCGCCCTGATACATACGGCCCGAGAGAAAGCTTGACGCGGTCTAGTTCGTCAGCGTTGTCAGTAACCTGCACTTGGAAGGTGTCCCCGCCAGGAGCCACGCGTACAACTACATGCCCGTCACTACTGCGCATGCGGCGTGCGAGACGGCGGTTGGCCAAATAGTTTTCCTGCATCAGGGACGTAGCAAATACATCACGCGCCCCCGGATAAAGGCGATCACTGAACATTCGCTCCAATTGAAGTTGATCCGGGTGCGAAATGTGCCAACTGGCAACGACCCAAGCTTGCGGCCGAAGAGCTCGCACGGAGTCTGCACTCAGCCCATCGAACATACCATGGTGGTCGGCAGTGGCTACGTCCACTGATCCGGCAATTTGTGCAGCGGCTGTCAATAGGTTGCGCCAAGGCAGATCGCCGTCAAAACTGTAGCTCGTCAGGTCACCAGCGGTGAAATAGCCAAACTTGCCATAGTTCAAACGCACGGCAGTGCTGCACAAATTCTCATTCGGATAGTCCCGAAGTTCCAGCTCCGACAGTGGCGGAAACATTGACTTTGTTTCCTGGCCTGTTCCCGTCCACACTTCGCCATTGACTGCTAGGTTGCGAATGCCAAACTCAGCCCGCGCAGCATCTCGTGTGTTGCCCTGCGGTGGGCGCGGCACTGCAATGTGTTTGAGCATTCGGAATTGATCGCCGCTACCAGCACGGAAGCGCTCAACTCTTTCGCCGCGGTCGACCCTGGATTTAACAAACCCTAAGTAGTTTTTAGCAAACAGCCCGACTAATTTTGTTGGGAAGTCGTAACTCGGAAAAGCGCGGTCGATCAATGTACCCACCTGAACGATTTCAGCTACGTCCGTTACTCCCGTCAACCGATAATCCCCACGTGCGGACAGTGGCGAAGCCACCGTCACATCGCCCAGGTGATCGGGATGCAAATGGGTTACCAATAGATAATCCAACCCGGCAAGTCCGGCGGCCTTGAAGTGGCGATTCAGGTAACGGCCCACCCATTCGCCTGGCCGACGCTCATCGCTGGGCTTGGGAGCACAGGAGACATCCAAAGTGTCGGCCGTAGCTCCAGCGTCGATTAACAAGCTGGTTCCATCTGGCATCATGACAAAAGTGGCGTTGCCCCGCCCGGTGGAGATATGGTGAATATCCATACAGCCGGGCGCCCAGGGTTCCATAGACCGGTCAACTGCCGGTCCGGCGTTATCCTGCGCAAGCGCATTTGGTATCGGCAGGGCGGACAGTTGTGTAACCAGCAGCCCTTGCAAGAAGTTGCGACGATCAATGTGCATATTTATCAGCGGTGGCGGCTACTCAAAATTTGAGTGTGAGCGTAACGCCGTAAGTACGCGGCTCGCCAAGGTACTCAGCCCGCACAACCTGCGTAGATCGCGTCTGAATGTACGCTGTATCGCTCGCATTGTTGACCCACCCCACCAGGCGCCAACTGCGGTCGGACGACTCGTAACCCAAGTTAAAGTTGGTCAGATCGTAAGACGGTATTTGTAGGTTGGGATCATTGGCCGCACCTGTGTTGTACGTGTCGCGCCAGGCGTAATTGGCAGCACCAACCAGGTAGCCGCCGCTATCCAACGGCATATTGATATTCGCGGAAGCGGTAAATTGGTTGCGCGGCGCCGACGAAAGCGGGTTCCCACTATTGTTGACTGCTCCCACCACAAAGCTGTCATAGACACCATCGATACGGCTGTAGCCTGCCGACAAATCCAGCCATCTGACAGGCTTGTAGGCGAACTCCAACTCTGCGCCTTTAACTGTTGCCCGGCTGGCATTGACGATGGTCAATATATTGGTCAGTGAATTGAATACAAGTTCCTGTTTGTCCTTGTAGTCCATCTGATACAGCGAGGCGTTGAACCGCAGTCGATTTTGCAGCCATTGCGATTTCAGTCCTGTCTCGTAGTTGGTTACATACTCAGGGTTAAACGGAGTCTTGAAGATGCTGGATGTTGCAGCGTCCGCATTGAAACCACCGGCCGTAAATCCCCGGGTAACGCTGCTGTATGCCAACATGGCTGATGTAGGCTTCCAGCTCAAAACCAGGCGCGGCGTCGGCTCGGCCCAGGCAGCATTTTCGCCATTTGTGATGAAGGTGTTGGCGGGCAAGACCAAATCCGAGCGTGAAAGGATTGCAGCTTTCGCGTCGCGGGTGTATCGCAGGCCAGCTGTCAGGTCCACGGTGGACGTAAGGTGTGCAACCCCATCGGCGAACACCGCATAACTTACGGTGCTGACCTGTTGTTGCGCCAATATGGAGCTCGCTAGTGTGCCGGTTCTGGCTGCGAGGCCGCGGGTTGCTACTTGGCGGGCGCCATCCTCGTTCATGTAATACAGGCCAGTAATAAAGTCCCCAAAATTCCACTTTGGACTGGCGTAACGCAGCTCCTGCGAAAAAGTGCTAATTTGGTCAGAGTCGTTAACCACACTTTGGCTGCCGGTTGTAAGAAAGCTATAGTTCGCACCCACGCCCGAATAGTCTTCGGTTGACTGCGACTTTCGATAAGCTGTGATTGAAGTGACTTCGCCGGTGCCCAACTTCCAGTTGACTTTGACCGAGGCACCTGAAATGGCGCGGTTGAAACCCTGGTTCACGCCCAACTCGGATGTGCGCGGGTTGCCGTCGTTACCCAAGGTGGTAGATGACAGAGTACGCCCACCGTTCCAGTCATCACTGTGATCCACGCTGACAACAGCTTCCAGGTCTACACCGGGCTTCAGCAACAGCTGCGCACGCGAATTGCGGCTATGGATGTCATCTTCCTGTTTGCCTGTCAAGCGGTCAACGCCATAGCCATCGCGGTCGCGTAACGAGGCAGAAAACTTGAGGGCAACACTGTCATTCAATGGAAGATTTAGCAGGCCATTGAACTTGCGCTCGTTCAGGCTTCCGGTAGTTACCTGGGCTTCAATCTCGCGCTCCACTAAAGACGGTGAACGGGTATTCAGTACGATAGCGCCGCCCGTTACATTGCGACCAAACAACGTGCCCTGCGGGCCTTTCAGCACGGCCACCGAATCTAAATCGAATAACTCGAAACTTGCGGCACTATTGCGAGGAATGAAGACATCGTCAACTACTACAGCTACTGGTTTGTTAACACCAATCTGCGAAAAGGTGTTGCTGATACCGCGTATAGCGAGCGTTGGGCTATTTTGACTGAAGGCGGAGACCAACAATCCCGGCGTTTGCCCTGCCACGTCACGCAGGTTTTGTACTCGGCTGGCTTCAAGCATTTTTGCAGAAAATGCAGTCATTGCGATAGGCACGCTTTGCGCCGCCTCTGGGCGCTTTTGCGCAGTAACGGTTACTGTGTTCAAAGATGCACTAACTTGGCGACGCAGGGTGAGGATGCCGCCAACGTCGCTTACCAGCTCTAAGCTGGTTCCTGCAATAAGTTGGCGCAGTGCCTCGCGCACTTCATACAGGCCCTTCAACGCATTGCTGCGCAATCCCTTGGCGTCAGGCGGCACGACGACACGCAACCCCGTTGCAAAAGTGAACGCACCCAGCGCTTCAACCATGTCCTGCGCTGGAACGTCCAACACGGTGCCACGGAAGATTACAAAGGCGCCGTCGGCGCCACGTCGCACCAATAAATTGCTACCGTTCAGCAGGGCTTGCAATGTCTGTTCTGGCGTCAACGCGCCACGCGCGCCGTTGGTCGCCACACCCAGGACATCCGCCGTGCTGTATAGCAACTGCAAACCCGACTGAGCTAGGTACATATCCAGCGCCGGCTTCAAATCCCCGGCTGGCAAGTTGACATCTCTGGTCTGCGAATGAACGGCAGAACAAGCAGGCAAGGCACAGACTGCGCCAGCTAGTCGATAACGAAACATATTAGATCCTGTTGAATAGGTGAGTTGTATTGCAGCCCACTTACTAAGACGATCTCAGCATCGAAATCCGGTATTGCTCAGCGAAGAATGCGAATCTCGTCCTCTCCAATTTCAACCTTTAACCCGAAACCCGCGTGCAACATGCGCGCAAAGCCCTCTACGTTATCAACATTAAAGCTACCGCCAATGGGCATCTGTCCGGCGGTTGCATCGACAACTACTAATTTCACCCGGTTGTAGCGGTTGAACTCCGCCGCCGCTTGCGCAAGCGTAAAGTCATCCAGCACGACCTTACCCTGGCGCCAACCCAATTGATTCGCAACCTGCTCCGGCTTCAGATGCACAACGTCCATATGCCCTGTATTTGCCAGCAAGACGTCGTTGCGACCGATCACTCTGGCCAGATCCGTATTACCCTTTGGCTCGGCAATGACTCGCACTGGACTGACTGTTACGCGACCATCCACTACCGTCACTTTTACTTGATCGCCATCGCGCCGAACCGTAAATTTGGTTCCTAATACCGTCACTCGGCTTGCGCCAGCTTCCACTACGAATGGTCGCTTTGCGTCATGCGTAACTTCAAAATAGGCCTCGCCATTTTCTAGCCACACCGTGCGTGCCTCGCCCGTCATGCGGGCACGCAATTGCGTGCTGGTGTTCAATGCCACGCGCGAGCCATCCGGTAACGCCACTGACTTGCTTTCGCCCAACGCCGAACTATAGGCAGTACCGGGTCTCAGCAGCTGGGTGTAGCCCACAAAGCTACCCACGGTAACGACCAGCAATACGCTTGCAGCCATGCGCCAGGTAGAAAAGTGTGGCCACGCAAATCCAGGTCTGGATACCGACAACGTGTGCGAAACGTGCAGACTGCTGAGTCGGTCAGCACGTCGCCACACACTGTCCAATCGCAAATACGCGACACGGTTTGCGATAGACAACGCTATCCACGCGTCCAGTTGTGTCTGCTGGCGCTCGGTCCAGTCCGTGCCGTCGCGGCGAGCAATCCATTGCGCCGCTTGTTCTTCAATTTTTGAGGCGCTATTCATACGGCACCATTCTTCTTGTTGCTAAAGCGCAGGTCAATATTACCCACACCTACACCACAGGCCAGCAGTGCGTTGGCCAAAGCTCGCATACCGATGGATGTTTGGCGCTCCACTGTATCTTCCGCGATCCCCATATACGAGGCCACGTAGCGCTGCGATAAATTATCGATCTTTCGCAGCTGGATGACTTCCCGGCATCGAACAGGAAGCTCGTCCAACGCCAGTTGCAGAAGGCGCAACTCCTGACGACCCGATGCGTGCCTTTCTGGAGTCAGGTCGTCTTGACAGTGCGCATCGACGGTTTCCATTTCTGCAAAGGTCTCGATAGAAACTATCTGTTCACGGCGCGCAAGATCAATCAACAAGTTGCGCGCGATGGCAAAGACAAAGGGCTTGACCAAAGTCGGCAGCCCCTTTGCGCCAGACTCGTACGCCCGCACATACACTTCTTGGCGCAAATCTACAATGTCATCTCCGTTGTGCCGGTTACGACGAAAAAAACGCATCAGCGCAGCCTCCAGTGGCAACACTTGCTCGATAAACCATTCATCCAGCTCTTGGGATGCCATCTGTTGCCCTCAAAGGCAGGCTAAAACGCCTGTTACTCCTGCTTAGACGAAGCAGTACTAAAAATCCGGTATTCAACCTGCATTTATCGCCTACAACCTTTAGTTCTCCCTCCGCGCAAAGTCTGACCCGGTTCGTCAAGCGCGCTGTGGACATGCCCAGCATCTAGGCAGTACAGGACTCTGCCGGTCGAGTTTTGACCTGCCTGACAGCCTCCAGCTTGAATTCCAGGGTGTATCTGGATCGTGGTTTCGTATCACGCACTTTTTTGTCGTTCAGTTGATTTTTAACCATCAGCTAAGTAGTATGTTTCCAGGGGTCAGATCCCGCTTCGGGTAACCCAATTTTTAGCCATTGTGGGTGCGATACTTAGCTGCCTTACGGCGGCTGACACGCCCGCCCAACGCGTGGTGTTTCCAACACACCAACATTTTTCCAAATCCACATGACACTTTCCTCATCCATCCACCGCAGTGCAAGGCTGCTCGCCCTCAGCCTGGTTTTGCAAGCAGGCCCGGTCAGCGCACAATCGTTCTCACCGCCTGTAGCCAGCATTCCCGCACCAGCCGACACGCCCTACGTCGGCACCATCACCATCGATGTGGATCTGACCGACCTTGATCGTCGCATCATGGAAGTGCGTGAGACCCTGCCGGTCAAGCCCGGTCCTCTCACGCTGTTGTACCCGCGCTGGCTGCCTGGCAAACACTCACCCGCCGGCG
>JANXVI010000372.1 GCA_025351745.1 Rhodoferax sp. | reverse complement strand
CGGCACACTGTGCACTTGGCGCAAAGCTTTGATGGCAGCGGCGTCAAGTTTTTGCTCATTTGCCTGGCTTTCGGTTTTGTAGAGCAGTCCAATCAAGCCCATGAACTTGGCCGCCAGTTGATCGGGCGTACGGCTGTTCTTGGGCAATGCCTGCAGGGCATCAAAGACGTAGCGTCGGCAATGGGCCCAACAACCAAGGTGCACCAAGCCATGGGGTAAGCAAGCGGTCAACACAGGTTGACCAAGTAATGGTTACGTGATCAGCGGTGTCCAGTTGTGCGGCAGCAGCTCGTCAATGCGGCTGTTTTTCTGGGTTGGCAAGCGTGCCAGCACATCCTTCAGATAGGCATACGGGTCATGCCCATTGAGCTTGGCGCTTTGGATCAGGCTCGTCACGGCCGCAGCACGTTGGCCTGCACGCAGTGAGCCCGCGAACAACCAGTTGCCCCTGCCAATTGCAATCGGCCGAATCTGGTTCTCAATCCAGTTGTTGTCGATAGGCAGACGTCCGTCTGCCACAAACCTGGACAGGGCAACCCAGCGTTTCAAGCTGTAGTCCAGCGCTTTGGCGGTGGCCGATCCATCAGTAATGCGTTGGCGTTGGAGCAGCATCCACTGGTGCAAGGCGTCAAGCAGCGGTTTGGATTTGGTTTGCCGAATGCGGCCTCGCTCACCGGCAGTGAGGTTTTTGATTTCCCGCTCGACCTCATACAACTGCCCGATATAGGCCAGTGCCTGTTGGGCAATCTCGCTCTTGTTGCTCACATGCAGGTCAAAGAACTTGCGCCGGGCGTGCGCCATGCAGCCCACCTCGGTGATGGCTGCACCGAAACTGGCTTTGTAGCCACTGAAGTCGTCACAAACCAGTCCACCGTTCCATTCGCCCAGGAATGCTCTTGCGTGCTCACCGGCGCGGGATTCACAGAAGTCGTAGACAACGGCCTTCAAATCTTCAAAGACCCCCGGCGCATAGGCCCAAAGGTAGGCCCTATGCGTCTTCTTGTTGCCCGGCTTGAGCATTGCCACCGGTGTCTCATCGGCATGCAGCACCGCAGAACGGAACATGGCGATCTTCAGCGCATCAACCAGCGGCTGCAGTTGCACGCCACACACACCCACCCACTGCGCCAGTGTCGATCTGGCGATTGCGTAGCCAGAACGCCCAAAGATGCCCTCCTGACGGTACAGGGGCAGATGGTCCGAATACTTTGCCACCAACACCTGCGCCAGCAAACCCGATGTGGGCAGGCCCTTGTCGATGATCTGCGCGGGCACCGGCGCTTGCGTCAGGGTCTGGCACTCGGAACAAGCCCACTTGCCACGGACATGGCGCTGCACCGTGAGTACGCCGGGTGTGTAGTCCAGCTTCTCGCTGACGTCTTCGCCGATGCGTTTCAACTGGCAACCGCAGGTGCAAGTAGTGCTGTCAGGCTCGTGGTGCAGATCAACACGGGGCAACTCTGACGGCAAGGCTGCGCGCTTGGGTTGCTGGCGTGGTTCTTTGGCTGCTTTATCAGCTGGTGCCAGGTCTTGGAGCTCTTGCTCAATGGCAGCAATGTCGGCGTCTATGGTTTCATCCAGCAAACTGGCCTGGGCGGCATCGAGTTGTTCACGGCTGCGGCCATACTTCCATCGCTTGAGCACTGCCATCTCATGCGTGAGCTGGTCGATCTTGGCTTGGCGGTACAGGATCTCGCGGTCCTTGCTGCTGATGGCTTGATCCAGACTTGTGATCTGTTGGTCACGACTGGCGACTTGTGCGATCAAATCACGGGCGAGTTCGCGCAATTGTTCTGCGTTCAAATCGGACAGTAATTCAGGGGCCACAACCATTGATTCCAAAGTGTGCCCGCACCTCGCAAGGAAGCCTATTGGCGCATCCCCCAATAGACGCAGATGCACCCCGCAATCGGGCAATCACACCACGCTGATAATGCCGCCCTCGCCAATCCGCGACCAGGGCAAGCCCAGCACCAAGGCATCCAATTGGGCGCGGCTCAGACTCACGCGATTGGCAGTACTTTCCTGAGGCCAGACGAAGTGGCCGTGGTGCAGCCGCCTAGCTGCCAACCAGATGCCGATGCCGTCATGCACCAGCACTTTCATGCGGTTGGCGCGCCGGTTGGCAAAGAGGTAGGCCGTATGCGGGTGGGCGGCACCGAACACTCCCACCACGCGGGCCAGCGCAGTATCCGTGCCGGCGCGCATATCCAGTGGAGTGGTGGCAAGCCAAACAGCGTCGACACGGATCACTGCAAGCACTCGCGCAGCCACTGCGCACAAGCCGCGCCACCGGCAAGAGGCCAATGCACGACGATGGTAGTGTTTGCACGCTGGACTTCAATGCGAATGTCCGCACTGGGCAGCGGTGTCGATGGCGCAGATGCCGTATCCAACGTAACCGGAATAAACGCCTGGGGCCGAATTGCCAGTGTGCCCTCGCTATGTTCACGCAACCAGCGGTGCACGATGTTGGCGTTAATGGCGTGCCTGAGGGCCACGGCAGCAATGGAGGCGCCGGGATTTGCGCATTCCCCAATAACCTGGAGTTTGAGTTCAGGGCTGTAAAACCGGCGCTTGGGGACTTTGGCGCGAGCTTCGCTCGCCATGGTGTGCATGATCTTCATCGTGCACACTATCTCCAAAAATCAGCAGTCACTCTAGATGGGTTCGCCGGACGCATACGCCATGGGTCGCAGCAATGGTGTTGTACGGCTCATAGCCGTCAGTCATCAGCACGCTGCCCTCGTGCACCCCTGCATACAGCAACTGTGCGGCCTGTGTGCTGCGCGAGGGTGAATAGGCAAACAGCCGGATTGGTGGACCCGTGCCATCGGGTCCTGAGGCCTGCGTCATCTGAGCCCACATATAGCTCTTGGACTGGGCAGCTTTTCCCTTTTCTTTGAGCACCTGGACCACCGTCTCGTCGCCGTAGATCAGCGGGGATCCCAACAAGTGGTCTCGCAACAGGTTGATGACGGGCTGCACGGCCTCGCCCACGCGTACGACGCTGGCGGCCAGGGTGTTGCGCGAGATGTCTGTGCCGCCAAAGCGCGCCAGCAGCACCGACTGGCGGTACAGCGGCAAGCCGTCACAGTATTTGGAGGCGATCACCCAGGCCAGCAGGCCTTCGCTAAACAAGCCCTTGGGGATGACCTGCTGAGGCTTGGGTGCCAGACGCACCGTGCCGTCGCAGCATGGGCAGGCGTACTTGACGCGCTCGTGGCGGATGGCTCGCACCTGCTGGGGGATGATGTCGAGCTGCTCGCTGGTCTCGACACCGATCTCTACCAGCGCCGCTCCATCATGCGGACACACGCGCTCATCCTGGGGCAGCTCGTGGCGCACCACTTGGCGGGGAACCGATGGATCAATGGGCTTGCGTCCACGCTTTGTGCGCTTGTGAGCGGGAACATCGATGGCATCGTCTTTGTCAGTAATCTCTTCAACCTCAGGCTGTGCTGCAGCGCCCAGATCCTCCGCTTCGTTGAAGAACAGATCCTTCTGGTGCGTCGCACTGGCCTCGCTCTTGGCGGCAAATAAATCGCGTTTGAATTTGTTGAGTTGCTCCTGCAGCAGGTCGCGCTCGGTGCGCACCAGAATGAGTTCGCTTTTGGCCGCTGTCAGTGCCGTTTGCAGGGCTTCGAACTCTTCAAGGGTGGGTGTCGAACTCATTGGAGAATTTGACCAAATCGCCCTTTAAAAAGTTCCCAGCAGACTCCCCGCTACAGCAAATTCTCAAGCTGCGCGCTGGTACGTTACGCCGGCGTGACCACGCATCGCAGAGAGATCAATGCCATCGAGTAGCCAGTGCAATTGCTGCACTGTGAGTCTGACTACCGCACTGTCATGGCGTGGCCACACAAAGCGTGCATCTTCCAGGCGCTTTTGCAGCAGCCAGAATCCGTTGCGGTCCCAGCCCAATATTTTGATGCGATCCTTTCTGCGGTTGCCGAAGACAAACACGGCTTGCTCGAATGCGTTGAGTCCAAGGCCATGTTCGACAAGGCTGGCCAGTCCATTGATGTTCTTGCGGAAGTCGATGGCATCGCGGTGCAGGTAAACCGTTCTGCCCGTGTTCAACTCGAACATGGCAGGTTGCTGAGCATTTGCATCACTTCCATGAGCTGTCCTGCTTGCGCGGTGTCAATGTCAAGGTCTACGCCATTGGGCAGGTGAACCTGCAATCGCATAAGGGGCGTCGGCATATTGCGTAGTCCTCGGGTTGCAGGAACCGGCGTCTTTATCCCGGTGGGTGGTGGTCTGGATTCGATTTGCACCGGCACAAATGCTGGTGTGGTTCCACGCATCTCTGCCTGAATCGACTCTGCAAAGCCTATGGTCGTGCGCTGGTATTTGGTAATCCATGAGCGCAACAAATTGGCGTTGACGCCATGCTGCATCGCCATCCGGGACACCGACACGCCTGGATTCAAACACTGACGGATCAATTCCTGCTTGGCCTGGGGGTCATATTTGCAGCGGCCATCTCACTTGTGCCCCACAACCAAACCGTTCACCTCTGAGTTCATCTTCATCGCATATGTCCACGTTGTTGTACATGGACACATAGCATTCATCAAATCACTCGATAAAGATAGATGTAGTTGCCTGACCGCTTACGGAGAATGAATACGGTGGCCACGGTTATCCGTGTAGTGCACCCAATGAGCACTGCATCGCCTTCAGGCCACTGGACCGCCAAAAATCCTCGCTTGATTCATAGCCAAGAGCTGCCTTTTGTTGCTTGAAAATTATTCTTGGCTGAAAAGGGTTCCGATTTCGTCGGCAATTCTACGTACGCGTGCTGAGCGTCGCACGTCTTCATGCATGACCATCCATAGCTTTCGCGTGACTGGGCAGTCCACCGCGTCTGCCTTAACCAAGTCGGGCAACTGAGCTGCAAGTAGGCAGGGGAGTACTGTCAGGCCAAGTCCACTGCTGGCAGCCCGCGCGAGCGTACACTGTTCGTTGGATCGCAGGACGAAGCGCCGGGTGCCCGCAAACTTGTCGAGCCAGGTTTGCTGGGGCAAGTCACGCAGCCCGTCGGTATAGCCCAAAAATTCCCATTCCCGTGTCTCGCGCGCGCTCAAGTAGGCCGCTGACCCATACAATGCGTATGACATGGTAGTAAGCAGGCGCGTGGCCATGCCTTGTGCGGTAGGGCGGGCATGGCGCACAGCAATGTCGGCTTCGCGACGCGCCAGGTTAGCCCAGTGCGATTCGCCCATCAGCTCTAGCGCAATGCCCGGATAGCGCCGCAGTGCGTCGTGCAGGCGTGGCGCCAAAACGTGGGTCACCAATGCTGGTGGACCGGACACCCGCACCACACCGTTCAGAGGCATCGCACCCCGAGCAGCCCGTTGCAACGCAAGCATCTGCTCCTCCACGCTCCGCGCGAGCGGCACTAGGGCCGTGCCTTCGCTAGTGAGAACCCAGCCCTTTGCAAAGCGGTCAAACAGTCGCACGGTATAGGCGCGCTCTAGTCCGTCTATTCGACGTGCCACCGTCGTGTGTTCCACGCGCAGCGCTCTGGCCGCTCCCGACAACGTGCCAGCCTGGAGTAGTGCCAAGAAAAAACGTAGATCGTCCCAATTTGCTGCACCCATCTGGTTAATTATGCACAGTGAATGCGAATACTTTGAGAGTATTGCGCGGAGGCGTTTAGACGTATCGTCTCGCTAGCCCATGACTAATCAAACTCTCTTATACGGCTCCCACGGGACCCGGTCCAGTCTTCTGGCCGCAATGTTTTTCTGCACTGTGGCGATATCCTGCTACTGTTAGCGGCGGCCTGAAACCGCGTAAAAGTGGCGATTGAGCGCGGTCTTGGTTGAAGTTGTAGAGAGATTGGATGGCCGGCGACATCCCCATTTTGCAAAAGTGTGTTCTGTGACAATTGTTTTTTTGTTCAGCCCGTC
>JANXVI010000358.1 GCA_025351745.1 Rhodoferax sp. | reverse complement strand
GGGCCGAGGATGGTGTCCACGCCGGGGAATTTGACGAACGGGAACACCGCCTCTTTGACGCTGAAATACGGCGGTGTCACCTCTTTGGTGATGCCTTGCGATGCCAGCGACTGGCCGACCATGCAGCGTGCCGCAACCTTGGCCAGCTGTATGCCGGTGGCTTTGGACACAAAAGGAACGGTGCGCGATGCGCGGGGGTTGACCTCCAGTACAAAGATCACATCCTTGCCATCGGTACTCTGGATCGCGAACTGCACGTTCATCAAGCCCACCACGTTCAGCGCAGCGGCCATGGCTGCGGTCTGGCGTTTGATCTCGGTCACGGTGGCAGCGCTCAGGCTGTACGGTGGTAGCGAACACGCCGAGTCGCCGCTGTGCACGCCTGCTTGCTCAATGTGTTCCATGACGCCGCCGATAAAGGTCACGCCGGTGTTGTCGCGGATGCAGTCCACGTCGCATTCGATCGCGTCGTTCAAAAAGCGGTCCAGTAGCACAGGGGAATCGTGGCTGACCTTGACCGCTTCGCGCATATAGCGCTCCAGGTCCCGCTGCTCGTGCACGATTTCCATCGCGCGGCCGCCCAGCACATAGCTGGGGCGCACGACCAGCGGATAACCCAGGGCCGCAGCCTTTTCCAGCGCTTCGGGCTCGGTGCGGGCCGTGGCGTTCGGTGGCTGGCGCAGCTTCAACTCGTGCAGCAATTTTTGGAAGCGCTCACGGTCTTCGGCGGCGTCGATCATGTCGGGGCTGGTGCCGATGATAGGCACGCCGTTGGCTTCCAGGTCCAGCGCCAGCTTCAAAGGCGTCTGGCCACCGTATTGCACGATGACGCCGACCGGCTTTTCCTTGTCGACGATTTCCAACACGTCTTCCAGCGTCAGCGGCTCGAAGTACAGACGGTCGGAGGTATCGTAGTCGGTGGACACGGTCTCAGGGTTACAGTTGACCATGATGGTCTCGTAGCCGTCTTCGCGCATGGCCAGTGCTGCGTGCACGCAGCAGTAGTCAAACTCGATTCCCTGGCCAATGCGGTTGGGGCCACCGCCCAGCACCATGATTTTCTTGTTGGTGGTGGGTTCGGCCTCACACTCTGCGCCTTCGGCCTCGTAGGTCGAGTACATGTAGGCGGTGTTGGTGCCGAACTCGGCCGCACAGGTGTCCACACGTTTGTAGACCGGGCGCACACCCAGAGCGCGGCGTTTTTCGCGGATGGCTTTGTCGGTGGTCTTGAACTGGCGCGCCAGGCGGCGGTCCGAGAAGCCCTTTTGCTTCAGGCTGCGCAGCGTGGCCGCGTCGATCTTGTCAAAGGTCGTGCCGCTGGCCGGTTGGGGCAAACGCTCGATCTCCAACTCGATCTTGACGATCTGCTCAATCTGCACCAGGAACCAGCGGTCGATCTTGGTCAGCGCAAATACTTCGTCCACGCTCATGCCTTGCGCGAATGCATCGCCCACATACCAGATGCGCTCAGGGCCGGGCTCTCCCAGCTCTTTCTCCAGCACTTCACGGTCCTGAGTTTTTTCGTTCATGCCGTCCACGCCCACTTCCAAACCGCGCAGGGCCTTCTGGAACGACTCCTGAAAGGTGCGGCCCATGGCCATGACCTCACCCACGCTCTTCATTTGGGTGGTCAAGCGGCTGTCGGCGGCGGGGAATTTCTCGAATGCAAAACGCGGGATCTTGGTAACCACGTAGTCGATGCTGGGCTCGAACGACGCAGGCGTTGCACCGCTGGTAATGTCGTTGCGCAGCTCGTCCAGCGTGAAGCCGACGGCCAGCTTGGCGGCGATCTTGGCAATCGGGAAACCGGTCGCCTTGGAAGCCAGTGCGGAAGAACGACTGACACGTGGATTCATCTCGATGACAACCATGCGGCCATCGTCGGGGTTGATGGAGAACTGCACGTTCGATCCACCGGTGTCCACGCCGATTTCGCGCAGCACGGCCAGCGAGGCATTGCGCAGGATCTGGTATTCCTTGTCGGTCAGAGTCTGTGCCGGTGCCACAGTAATGGAGTCGCCGGTGTGCACGCCCATGGGATCCAGATTCTCAATCGAGCAGACGATGATGCAGTTGTCTGCCTTGTCGCGCACCACTTCCATCTCGTACTCTTTCCAGCCCAGCAGCGATTCTTCGATCAGCAGCTCGTTGGTGGGCGAGGCTTCCAGGCCGCGCTTGCAGATGGTTTCGAACTCTTCGGGGTTGTAGGCAATGCCGCCACCCGTGCCACCGAGCGTGAAGCTGGGGCGGATGACCGTTGGAAAGCCCAGCGTCTTTTGCACGTCCCAGGCCTCGGCCATGCTATGCGCAATACCGGAGCGGGCCGAGCCCAGACCAATCTTGGTCATCGCGTCCTTGAACTTCAAGCGGTCTTCGGCCTTGTCAATGGCTTCGGGGGTAGCGCCGATCAGCTCGACCGGCTTGCCAGTGGCTGCGCCGGTGTACTTGGCCAACACGCCGTTGTGCCATAGGTCCAGCGCACAGTTCAGCGCGGTCTGGCCACCCATCGTGGGCAGGATCGCGTCCGGTTTTTCCTTGGCGATGATTTTCTCGACCGTTTGCCAGGTGATGGGTTCAATGTAGGTCACATCCGCCGTGGCCGGGTCGGTCATGATCGTGGCGGGATTGCTGTTGATCAAGATGACGCGGTAACCCTCTTCGCGCAGCGCTTTGCAGGCCTGCACGCCCGAGTAGTCGAACTCACAAGCCTGGCCGATGATGATGGGGCCGGCGCCGATGATGAGGATGCTTTGGATGTCGGTACGTTTTGGCATTTCTTCTTCTCTGCTCTTTACTTTTGAATCATTCAATCAACTCGGGTCCGCAACGCTCACAGGCTCGCAGTGGCCAGCTTAGCGCCGAACCACAAAAACAGTCCGCCCACGGCGCTGGACAAAGCGCCAGAAAGGCGTTTGCGGGCCCGGAACAACTGTGCCAAGCGGGCGCCAGCAAATATCAGCGCGGACAAGTACAGCGCACTGAAGGCCATGACGATGGCGCTCAATATCAAAAACGGCACGGCGGGTGTCTCGTAGGTCGGGTCAATGAACTGCACAAAGAACGACAACAAAAACAAAATCGCCTTGGGGTTGAGCAGGCTGATGACCAGCGCCCGCTTCAACGGGTGCGCCAGATTGGCTGGCGTTTCGGCCACGGCCTGGGATTCGGGAACATCCGCACTACGCCATTTTTGGATGGCAGCCCAAACCAAATTCACACCCAGCCACGCCAAGTACGCCGCACCGGCATATTTGACGACCATGAACAGCGCCGGATTGCCGCGCAATAGGCTAGCAGCCCCCAACGCGGTCAGCACCAACAAAATGGTGTCGCCGACAAACACCCCCATCGCTCCTTGGTAACCCGCTTTGATGCCGCGCGCCGTTGCCACCGACAGCACGAACAACGAGTTGGGGCCTGGCAGCAAAATAATGCCGAACGCACCCACTACATAGGTCCCCAAATCAGTGACGCCGTAGAAAGTCATCAGACAACCTTTGCGTTGTGCACTGCGGTGCGAGCGTGCTCGGGGCGACCCAGCGCGGCGCTCATGCGCCCTTCCCTTTCGCCGTTTCCATCAAACCGATGAAGCGGTCAAACAGGTAGCCAATGTCATGCGGCCCCGGCGATGCCTCGGGGTGGCCCTGGAAACAGAAGGCAGGTTTGTCGGTGCGCTCCAGGCCCTGCAGCGTGTTGTCAAACAGGCTGATGTGGGTGGCGCGCAGGTTGGCGGGCAAGGTTTTTTCATCGACTGCAAAACCGTGGTTCTGGCTGGTGATGGAAAC
>JANXVI010000347.1 GCA_025351745.1 Rhodoferax sp. | reverse complement strand
CGCACAAGAACTGATGGCTCTGCAAGCCGGTATGGTTCAGCCCCTGGCCGAGAAAACCGCCGCCTACAGCCGTCACCTGTATGACATCGCTTCTGCTGCTGGTGCTGACCTCGGCAAAACGTTTGAAGCCCAAACCGCCGACGCACAGAAAAAAGTCATGGGCCTGGTTGACAACGCCACCAAAAACGCACCAGCTGGTTCCGAAACCGCTGTTGCCGTCATGAAAAGCGCTGTTGCTGCCGCCAACAACGCTTTCGAATCCATGCAAAAAGCTGTCAAACAAGCCAGCGACATGGCCGAAACCAACTTCAACACGGCTGCTTCCACGGCCATGAACGCAGCCAAGACCGCCACCAAAAAGCGTTAATCAACGCCAGGCGCCTGTTAGTGGGGCTGTGCCAAAACGGCATGCCCCTGCCAGTTGTCTCCTTGGGTTCTTCTTGAGATTCATTTTCACGAACCCAGTTAAGCCCAATCCAAAGATTGGGCTTTTTTTTTGCCTTCAAATTACGGGGGTACGCCCAGCCAAATGAGCATCAATTTGGCCTCTGCGGCAGCAAATACGGGGGCTAGTAGCTATCAAAAACGTAGCGTTCACCTAATGCACCACCGCCGCACCAAGCGCCAGTCTGGCTTTGAGCGCGGGCAAGGCTGCCAGCATGGCGGCACGCCCTGCATCCATGGCGCGCTGCCGGGCTGAAAAGTCTGCACTCTTCAGGCCGACCAGTGAGGGACGCACCACCACATCGGCATCCTTGAGCTCGTACTGGTTGATGCTTTTGCCCATGATGGCAAACGTTTGCAGAAGGATTTGTAGAGTGTCACTGGCCGGGTTGGCCTCAGGCGGGTTCGAGATATCAACCGCAACCACAATATCAGCGCCCATCTGCCGGGCAAAACGCACTGGCACGGGCGACACCAGGCCACCGTCCACATAGTCGCGGCCATTGATCCTGACAGGTACAAATACCGCAGGCACCGCGCTGGACGCCCGCACCGCAGTGCCTGTGTCACCTTTTTGGAAAAGCACCGCCTGGCCGTTGTTGAGGTCGGTCGCCACGATGCCCAGCGGAATTGCCATGTTTTCAATCAGGCGGTTGGCGGTCAGCTCATTGACATAGCGGGCCAGCGCCTCACCGCGAAACATGCCGCGGCCAAAAATCGGCAGCATCCAGTCGGTGATGGCGACCTCTTCCATGTTCAGCGCGGTTTGCTGCAACTGCGCGCTGGTTTTGCCAGTGGCATAAAGCGCAGCCACGAGACTACCGGCAGACGTACCGACCACGATGTGAGGCTTGAGCCCTGCCTCTTCAAGCACCGCAATCACGCCGACATGGGCAAAGCCGCGCGCCGCCCCGCCACCCAAGGCCAGACCGATTTTGAGGGATTTTCTGACCACATCCGGCGGCGCGGGCACGCTTTGCACGCTGCTGCCGCCAGCCCCCAGACCGACAGACGGCGCGGCGCAGGCAGACAGCAGCAGGACTGCGGTCACACCCACCAGACAAGCCCAGCTGCGGGCTATCCGCCTCTGGACTGTAGGGGTTTTATCGAGAATGATTCTCGTTTGCTTTATCATCGCCAACTTTACAATTAAAAGGATTGAAACGCCATGTTCAAGAAAATAACGCTGTCGTCGCTGCTGCTTGTGGCGGGTGTGGCCATGGCCCAGGATCAGGTCGTGAACCTGTATTCTGCGCGCCACTACCAGACCGACGAGGCGCTGTATGCCAATTTCACAAAAGCCACGGGCATCAAGGTCAACCGCGTGGACGCTGATGACGCGGGCATCCTGGCACGCCTGAAGGCTGAAGGCACGGCCTCTCCCGCCGACGTGATTTTGCTGGTCGATGCGGCGCGCCTCTGGAAAGGCGATGCGGATGGTCTGTTCAAGCCCATCAAATCACCGGCACTTGAAGCCGCCATTCCGGCCAAGCTGCGCGCCGCACCCACGGCAGAGGGCACCACATGGTTTGGTTTTTCAACCCGCGCCCGCGTGATTGTGTTTGACAAACTGAAGGTCAAAAAAGCCGACGTGGACACCTACGAAAAGCTGGCAGATCCCAAAAACAAGGGCTTGCTGTGCACCCGCTCTGGCGCACACCCCTACAACCTGTCGCTGTTTGGTGCGGTGACCGAACACATGGGTGAGGCCAAAGCCGAAGCCTGGCTCAAGGGCCTGGTGGCCAACATGGCACGCAACCCGCAAGGCGGCGACAGCGACCAGATCAAGGCTGTGGCCAGTGGCGAGTGCGGCATTGCACTGACCAACACCTACTATCTGGCGCGCATCATGCGCTCCAGCGCAGCGGACGACAAAGTCGTCTCGGACCGCGTGGGCGTGGTATTCCCCAACCAGGAAACCTGGGGCACGCACGTGAACATTGCGGGCGCTGCAGTTGCCAAAAATACCAGGAACACGGCCAACGCCATCAAGTTCATGGAATACCTGGCCAGCCCTGGCGCACAAGAGTATTTTGCCAACGGCAACAACGAATGGCCGGCAGTCCCGGGCCTGAGCGTCAGCAACCCGGCCCTCAAAGCCATGACAGGCTCTGGCAGCGGCAGTTTCAAATCAGAAACCATTCCGATCAGCGCAGTGGGCAACAACCAGCTCAAGGTGCAGCAAATGCTGGACCGGGTGGGTTATAAATAAATCACGGCCAGCCAGGCAGCTGACCTACAGCCCATCAGGTAACAAGGCTGCAAGCGCTTCCCGCATGGAGCGCGCGATCAGCTGCTGGCGCTCGCGGGGCATACGGTCAATGGTTGAAGCTACGCTGATGGCTGCCACCGGAGCGCCATCGCTGCCGCGTACAGCCATCCCGACGGCCAGCACGCCGTGGGTTGCATGGTTTCCAATCACGGACCAGCCGCGCTCGCGCGTGGCCCGCACCATTATTTCCATTCGGTCAGGCGTCATGCTGCCATAACGCCCCAAGGCAGGCGAGTTGGCAGCGATGACCGCCGCAACATCCTCGTCCGGCAATGCCGCCAGCAAGGCCAGTCCTGCAGCGCCAACCCCTAAAGGCTGGCGGGTACCGACCTGTATGACCAGGACCTGCACCGGGTGTGTTCCCACCTGGCGCGCAATGCAGTGAGAGGCGGGGCCTTCCCGCATGATTGCAAATGCCGCATCGCCGCAAGCCGCACTCACCCGTGCAAGCACTGGCTGCAGGCGCCCAGCAAAGTCGGAAGGTACAACGCGCTGCGCATGCTCTGCCAGGCGCGGCCCCGCGATATAGCGAAAACGGCCATGCGCCGACACATAGCCACTGTCGACCAGCGTCGTCAGCAGGCGGTAAACCGTTGCGCGCTCCAGGCCCGCCGCACGGCACAAGTCGACCACGCGCAGCCCGTCGCGACCGCTTTTCAACACCGCATCGAGCAGTTGCAAACCGCGCCGCAACGTACGGCTACCGGTGTCTTCGGCCTGCGCCACATCGGACTGAGAAAGCGTGGCACTGGACTTTAAAACGTCCGGCAGACGGACGTTTTTAGTTGTGATTAGAGGGGTCATGGTCAAGAATTTCTGCGTGGCCAGAGCCATCCTGCAGTATGCAGAAACGTCTCTGGAGAAGTCCACGATGCGCATTACACCCCGAAAAACAGGAGACACACCATGACTTTTCATATGACATCACGCCGGAGACTGCTGGCCATCACCGCCGCCCTTGCCTGCAGCGCGACGCTGCCACTGCAGGCGCAACCCGCTGCATGGCCAGCCAAGCCCATCAAACTGGTCGTCGGCTACGCCGCAGGGGGCGCAACAGACGTGATTGCCCGGATCATTGCCGTCAAGTTGGGCGAGCAATTGGGCCAATCGGTCATTGTCGACAACCGCTCGGGTGCCAACAGCAATGTGGGTGCGGAGATAGTGGCGCGTTCGCCCGCAGATGGCTACACGCTCTATGTCTACACCATCGCCAACACCATCAATGCTTCTTTGTATGACAAGCTCAGCTACGACCCGCTGAAGGATTTCGAACCCATCGGGTTGATTGCCAAGGTACCCAACATTCTCGTGATTAACGAGAAGTTGCCGGTGAAAAACGTGGCCGACTACGTGCAATTCGCCAAGGAATCCCCTAACGGCATCACGTTTGCATCGTCGGGGAGTGGCTCTTCCATCCACCTTTCCGGCGAGATGTTCAAGATGGTTTCCAAACTCAACATGCTGCATGTGCCCTACCGCGGCAGCGCACCAGCCATGAATGATCTTCTGGGAGGACAGGTACAGTCGATGTTCGACAACACACCATCGGCACTGCCTCACGTCAGGGGCGGCAAGCTGCGTGCGATTGCGATCACCAGTGCCCAGCGCTCCCCGCTGCTGCCGGACGTACCGACATTGGCCGAGTCTGGCTTCCCCGGCTTCGATGTGCAGTCGTGGTTCGGCCTCGCTGCGCCAGCGGGTACGCCCCGAGCAGTGGTGGACAGACTCAATGCAGAGCTGGGCAAAACGCTCACCAACCCCGAGGTGCGCCAGCGCCTGCTAAATCTCGCGGCCACACCCGCACCGGGCACACCCGAGCAGATGCGCAGCTTTGCCGCGGCCGAGGTTAAACGCTGGTACGACGTGGTGAAACTGTCTGGCGCCAAAGCTGAGTAAGGAGAACCACGCCCCATGTTTCCCATTGATTTTTTCTGGCGCGCAGCGCAACGCTGGCCTGACCGCATCGCCATCGACACCCCTGAGGGCACCATCAGCTACGACGCGCTGGCCACCCAGGTGACCGCACTCGCCGCCGCACTTGTTGCCATCGACCCGGCCCCACAAAGTCGAGTCGGCATTTGCGCGAGCAACAGTGCCGGGCACATTGCCGCACTGCTGGCCGTGCTGGCCTGCGGCAAGGTATGGGTACCACTGAACCCCAAGAGCACCCGGCCTGAAATCCGCCGCATCATCGATGCAACCGATCCGTCCATTCTGGTGATGGATGCAGCCTGCACAGCGCTGCTGGAAGGGGCACCGGGCGCACGCATCTACTGCGACACGCCTGCTGCAGGCGAAACGCATGCACCAACCATCGCCGAGCTGGTTGCGCGGGATGCGGACGCGCCGCGCCCTTCCTTCACCCTGCCGCCCGAAGCCACTCAGGCGATCAAGTTCACAGGTGGTACCACCGGCGCGCCCAAGGGCGTGATGCAAACCTACCGCTCCTGGATGGCCAACATCAGCAATCAGATCCATGCCTGGGGCTTTGACGAGCACGAACGCTACATCGTGGCGGCACCCATCACGCATGGCACGTCCACCTACATCCTGCCCGTACTGGCGCAGGGCGGCTGCCACGTGGTGCTGGCTGGAGCGGGTGCTGAAGCTGTGCGTACGGCCTTTAGAGAGCGAGGCGGCACCGTCTGCTTCATGCCGCCCACGCTGGTCTACATGCTGATGGCGTTGCCGGGCGTATCACGGTCGGACTTCCCGCACCTGCGCCGCCTGATCTACGGCGGTGCGCCCATGCCGCCCGAGAAAATCCGCGAGGTACGCGACTTCTTCGGTCCGGTTCTGGGAACCACTTATGGCCAGACTGAAGCGCCACAAATCCTGACTGTGATGCGACCCGAAGACTTTGAAGATGCGCGCAACTGGGCTGCGGTGGGACGAACCACCTGGTTCAGTGACGTGGCCATCATGGCCCCCGACGGCCAGCTGCTGCCATCGGGCGAAGTCGGCGAAGTGGTGGCCAGGGGCGACCTGCTGATGTCCGGCTACTGGCGCTTGCCGGAAAAGACAGCCGAGACGCTGGTCGACGGCTGGCTACACACCGGTGACCGGGGCCTGATCGATGGGCGCGGCTACCTGTACCTCAAGGACCGCCTGAAGGACATGGTGATAACCGGCGGCTTCAACGTCTACCCGGTGGATGTGGAAAACGCATTGGGCCAGCATGCGTCTGTGCACGAGTGCGCGGTGTTCGGCATCCCCGATGACAAGTGGGGGGAGGCGGTGCAAGCCGCAGTGCAGCTGCGCCCAGGCCTGCAAGCCACCGAGGCCGAATTGATCACCTTTGTACGCGAACGGCTAGGCCCTGTGCAAACGCCAAAGCACATCCATTTCTACGACAGCCTGCCACGCTCCCCAGTGGGCAAAGTGCTCAAGACTGCGGTGCGCGAACGTGCCATGTCCCCCACCGTTTTAACCAACGCCCTTACCCTTAAAGACACACCATGACCACCGCCACCACGACACCCGTCACCAGCCTGTGTACCCACACGCTCACCAGCTTGCACTACCGCAATGCCAACCTGGTTGAAGACCTGCTCGGCAAGAAGACCTTCACGGAAGTCATGCTGATGCAGATCCTGAACCGGACACCGCGCGGCGTAGACCTGCGCATCACCGACGCGGTACTCATCGTGCTGATGGAGCACGGCCTGACGCCGAGCGCGATTGCGACCCGCCTGATTTACATGAGCGCCCCTGAAAACCTGCAGGGTGCCGTCGCGGCCGGCCTGCTGGCGGTGGGCAGTTCTTTTGTCGGCACGATGGAGAACTGCTCGCACCTGCTCGACCGCATTGCAGCGGCCGCTGATCCCCGGGCCGAGGCGCTGGAAATCGCCCGCCACCACAAGGGCCTCAAAAGCCCGGTGCCGGGATTTGGTCATCATTTGCACAAGCCCGTGGACCCGCGCGCCTACAAGCTGCTCGACCTGGCGCGTGCCGAGCCTGAACTTGCAGGCGACAAAATTCGCGCCCTTGAGCAGTTGTCTGCCGCAGTCGATGCCGCTGCTGGCCGCCCCATCACGATCAACGCAACGGGTGCTGTGGCTGCATTGCTGGGGGAAATTGGCGTGGCTACAAGCGTGATGCGCGGCTTTGCCGTGATCTCACGTGCAGCCGGGCTGGTGGCGCATATCGTCGAAGAACAGCAAAGCCCGTCTGGCCGTTTCATCTGGGACACGATTGAACACGCGATACCGTTCGTTGGCGCCGCAAACCAGGCAGACGGCGCATGAGCGGCCTCAGCAGAGACACCACACTGGTCACGGGCGGCAGCCAGGGCATTGGCCGCGCAGTGGTGGACAGGCTGATCGCCGATGGCCTGCATGTCGTCAATTTCGACATCAAGAGGCCGACGGTCATCGGCGAACATGAGACTTTCATGCAGGTCGACCTGGCCGACGAGAAGGCGCTTCGCGCAGCGCTGGCGCAAACCGTGGCCGGGCGGCCGGTGACACGCCTGGTCAACAACGCAGGCATCGTGCGACCCGCGACCATTGACCTGGTCAGTACGGCAGACGTGCAAGCCGTGATGGCAGTGAACCTTGCAGCCGCCATCGCCTGTGTTCAGGCACTACTGCCAGCCATGCGAACCGCACGCTTTGGCCGGATAGTGAACATTTCCAGCCGCGCGGCTTTGGGAAAGGCTGAACGTATTGCCTATGCATCCAGCAAAGCAGCGGTACACGGGCTGACACGCACGCTGGCACTGGAGCTTGCCTGCGACGGCATTACCGTCAATGCGATCGGGCCAGGCCCGATCGCCACGGCCTTGTTTGAGCGTGTCAACCCGCCGGGCACACCGGCAACGCAGCGCATCATGGAGACCATCCCCTTACGCCGCCTGGGCAGGCCAGAAGAGGTTGCACATCATGTCGCGTCACTGCTGGACGCGCGCGCCGGTTTCACCACGGGGCAGGTGCTGTACGTCTGCGGTGGCATGACGGTGGGGTTGGCACCATGAACGCCGCTGCCATGCCCACCCGTGATAATCCAGTGGCACTCCCACTGGATTTAACGGGCCGCGTCGTCTTCGTCGCAGGCGCCGGTTCGGCCGGGCCTGGCTGGAGCATCGGACGCGCATCAAGCGTCACCTACGCCCGGCTGGGAGCACACGTGTGTGTCGTCGATCGTGATGCCGCCTCCGCAGAGGAAACCACGGCGTTGATCCTGGCCGAAGGTGGTATTGCCCATACGTTTGTCGGCGATGTCTCGGTCGACGCCGACGTGGTGCGTCTCTTCGCAGAGGCCCGCGCATGCTTCGGCGAGGTGGATGTACTGCACCACAACGTGGGCATTGGAAAAGTAGGTGGCCCGCTGGAGACCAGTACTGAAGATTTCGACCACATCCATGCTGTCAACGTGCGCAGCCTGCTGCTGGCCACGCAGCAGGTGCTGCCTTCAATGGTGGCGCGCGGCAGTGGTTCCATCCTGGCCATTTCTTCGATAGCAGCCATGCGCTACGTGGGGTATCCACACCTGGCCTACAGCGTCACCAAGGCGGCTGTTGCCCATTTCATACGTATGCTGGCCCAGCAATATGCGGGAAGCGGCGTGCGCGCCAACACCGTGGTGCCCGGGCTGATCGACACGCCACGCATTGTGACCACAGTCGCGAAGATGTTTTCCGATACCAACCTGGAAGATGCCAGGGTCGCACGTGCCCGGCAGGTACCGATGGGCCGCATGGGCACGGCCTGGGACGTGGCCCATGCCTGCGCTTTCCTGGCCTCGGACGCAGCTGGATACATCACCGGTACCGAATTGGTGGTGGACGGCGGTATAACCGGGAAATTCGTGTAAATTTCAGAAAGGTGGCAACCCGTTTCTGTAGACGCCGAATTGCCTGAAAGCGTACGCTTCAGAAAGAGCGTTGGCTACAAAGCCGCTGCAACAATTCGCTGTTCACAGTCTTTTGGACAAGACCTGTTGAGACCAGGCAGAAAAGAAAAAACCCCAAGTAAATCAATTACTTGGGGTTTGGTCTTGGCGGAAACGGAGAGATTCGAACTCTCGATGAGGCTCTACACCCCATACTCCCTTAGCAGGGGAGCACCTTCGGCCACTCGGTCACGTTTCCAATAGCTGAATTATCTCACGACTTGAGGCCGGTTTGGCCGCCCCCTTC
>JANXVI010000333.1 GCA_025351745.1 Rhodoferax sp. | reverse complement strand
CAATATTGGCAACTCGGCGGTCACGTCCAGCATCGAAGAAGAGGTGGAAAAACTGGTCTGGTCCATCCGCTGGGGTGCCGATACGGTGATGGATTTGTCCACCGGCAAAAACATCCACACCACGCGCGACTGGATTGTGCGCAACTCGCCGGTGCCCATCGGCACCGTGCCGATTTACCAGGCGCTGGAAAAGGTCGACGGCGTGGCCGAAGACCTGACGTGGGAAATCTTCCGCGACACGCTGATCGAGCAAGCCGAGCAGGGTGTGGATTACTTCACGGTGCATGCGGGCGTGCGCCTGGCGTTCATCCACCTGACGGCCAACCGCGTGACCGGTATCGTGTCGCGCGGCGGCTCCATCATGGCCAAGTGGTGCATTGCCCACCACAAAGAGAATTTCATCTATACGCATTTCGATGAAATGACGGAAATTCTGAAGGCCTACGACGTCAGCTACTCGCTGGGCGATGGCCTGCGGCCTGGCAGTGGTGCCGACGCAAATGACGAGGCCCAGTTTGCCGAGTTGCGCACCTTGGGCGAGCTGACCAAGAAGGCCTGGCAGCAAGACGTGCAGGTCATGATCGAGGGCCCCGGCCACGTGCCCATGCACATGGTGCAGGCCAATATGACGGAGCAGTTGAAGCACTGCGATGAGGCGCCGTTCTACACGCTGGGCCCGCTGACCACCGACATTGCACCCGGCTACGACCACATCACCAGCGGCATTGGTGCGGCGATGATTGGATGGTTTGGTACGGCCATGCTGTGCTACGTGACACCCAAGGAACACCTGGGCTTGCCCGATCGCGAGGACGTCAAGGTCGGCATCATCACCTACAAGATTGCGGCGCACGTAGCCGACGTGGCCAAGGGACACCCGGGTGTGCGGGCGCGTGATGACGCGTTGAGCAAGGCACGCTTTGAATTCCGCTGGATGGACCAGTTCAACCTGTCGCTGGATCCCGAGACCGCGAAGCAGTTCCACGACGAAACCCTGCCCGCCGATGGTGCCAAGGTGGCCCATTTCTGCAGCATGTGTGGCCCCAAGTTCTGTTCGATGAAAATCACGCAAGAGGTGCGCGAATACGCCAAGAGCCTGGGCGTCACCGACGAGCAGGCCTTGGCAGATGGCATGCAGACGATGTCGGACACTTTTAAAAAGGCTGGAAGCGAAATCTACATTCCCATCAACAAGGTTTGAGCCACGCGACACCAAGCTAAGGACGGAGAACGCACATGCACATAGGCATTGCAGGCGCTGGCTTGCTGGGTCGCCTGCTCGCAATGGAGTTGAGTTGGTCGGGGCACCGCGTGGACGTGTTTGATCCAGCGAGCGGTCCAGGGCCCCAGGCCGCTTCGGGCAGCGATGCTGCGGGGTGGACAGCGGCGGGCATGCTCAGCCCGGTAGCCGAGCTGGAGTGTGCCGATGCGCGGGTGTTCAACTGGGGCTTGCGGTCTTGCTATTTGTGGCCATCTATCGTGCACGGTCTGGGCGATCCGGTTGGCTTAAGTCTGCAAGGCAGCCTGCTATTGGCCCACCGTGGTGATGCGGGCACAGCCCAGCGCGTGGTCGGTTTGCTGCAATCCAAAGCTTCCGCGCCGTACCAACCCGAACTGTTGGACGCTGTACGCCTGGCGGAGCTGGAGCCGTCCATCCAGGGCCCGGCGCTGGCTTGGTTGCTGCCGGCTGAAGGACAAATTAACACCGTGCAGGCCATGCAGGCGCTGGCTGCGCAGGCCACGCGCCAGGGTACGCACTGGCACTGGCGCTCCACCGTACATGCGCTAGAACCCGGCATGCTGCGCGTGCAAACCCAAGCCTCTCATCGCCGTGAGCAAGTTGAAGGGCTTCGTCTGACGCAACCCGAACAAGGAGAGAGCCTGCGCTTTGACCATGTATTCGATGTGCGTGGCGTTGGCGCACGGCCGCAGCTACCTGTGCGCGGCGTACGGGGCGAAGTGTTCTGGCTGCACGCACCCGGCGTCCAGCTCAGCCGCGCAGTGCGCTTGATGCACCCGCGCCATACCGTCTACATCGTGCCCCGCCCGGATGACATGCTGGTCGTGGGCGCCAGCGAGATCGAGAGCGAAGACCGCTCACCCGTGTCGTTGCGCAGCACGCTGGAGCTGCTCAGCGCGGCGCACAGCGTGATTCCCGAGCTCGCTGAAGCGCGCGTCGTGCGTTCCGAAACCAACCTGCGGCCGGCCTTGCCAGATAACCTTCCGCTGCTGTCGCGCGAGAAAGGCATCACCCGCATCAACGGCCTGTACCGCCATGGCTGGCTGGTGGCGCCGGCGATGGTGGAAGAGTCGCTGGCCGGGGGGCTGTCGTGAACACCGTAGGGAAAAGCACCACCATCGGCGCACCGTCGATCACCTTGGTGGTCAATGGTGTTGCGCAGACCACTGCGGCGCGCACGTTGGCGCAGTGGGTGGAGCAGCAGGGGCAAAGCCACCAAGCCGTGGCGACTGCTTTGAACAGCGAGTTTGTTCCACGCGCTTTGCGTGCGCAACGTCTCTTGGCAGATGGCGACACCATCGTGACGTTTCAACCAATTGAAGGGGGCTGAACCATGTCCGAGCACCAGAAAGACCCGCTGCCGCCGGGTCGTGCAGACGCAAGCGAATGGCTCCTTGGCGGCCGCGCCTTGCAAAGCCGGTTCTTGCTAGGCACAGCAGGTTACCCGTCCCCCGCCATCCTGCAGCAGGCCATAACCGCATCGGGTGCGCAAGTGGTCACAGTGGGCCTACGCCGCCAACTCGCCGCAGGTGCCCAAGCGTCCACCGAGGGCGACTTCTTCAGCCTCATCAAGGCCACCGGCGCCTACCTGCTACCCAACACCGCAGGTTGCCGCACCGCGCGTGAGGCCATCACACTGGCACAGATGGCCCGCGAGCTATTCGACACACACTGGATCAAACTCGAAGTGGTGGGCGACGAACACACGCTGCAGCCCGACCCGTTTGAGCTGCTGGACGCAGCCCGCCAACTCGTCAAGGACGGCTTTGAAGTCTTCCCCTACTGCACCGACGACCTGGTCAGCTGCCAACGCTTGCTGGACGTGGGCTGCAACATCCTGATGCCATGGGGTGCACCCATTGGTTCGGGCCAGGGGCTGGTCAACCCCGGCGCGCTGCGCACGCTGCGCGCGCGCCTGCCCGGCGTGCCGTTGATCGTGGACGCCGGCATAGGTTCGCCGTCCGATGCCGTGCAGGCCATGGAACTGGGGCTGGACGGCGTGCTGCTGAACACCGCCGTGGCCAAGGCGCTGAACCCGGTGCGCATGGCGCGCGCCTTCGGCCTGGGTATCCGTGCCGGGCGGCTCGGCTATGAGGCCGGTGTCATGGCCAAGCAGGATATGGCCGTGGCATCCACCCCGGTGGCGGGTCATCCGATATTGCTATGAAATCAGAAGCATGTAGCCCATATTCTACGAGGGCTGGCGCCAGATTTTCCAATGAAGATTCTGGCGAAGAGACCCTGGTCCGGCCCATCGTCTGGAGCATTGCCGGGTCCGATAGCGGGGGCGGTTCCGGGCTGCAGGCCGACCTCAAGGCGTTCGCGGCCTTTGGCGTTCACGGCTGCACGGCGGTGGCCGCCATCACCGCGCAGAATTCCGTCGCGGTCACGCATGTGGAGGCGGTGAGCGCGGAACTGCTCGACGCGCAATTGGCAGCGCTGGCGCAAGACATGCCACCGCATTCCATCAAGACCGGGTTGCTCGGCAGTGTGGAGAATATTCGCTTGGTTTGCAGATGGGTGGACCATCTGCGGGCGAAGGGGCTGGCTGTGCCGCTGGTCGTAGACCCTGTGCTGGGCGCCAGCACCGGTGCAGGCTTTGCGGATGACGCTGTCGTGCAGGCCTACGTCCAGGATCTGCTGCCACGGGCCACGCTGGTTACGCCGAACCGCGCGGAGGCTGAACGCCTGGGGCTGGCGGTGGAGCAGGCTCACGGCAATCTGTCGGTGGTCATCACCGGCGGCGACGCGTCGCAACAAGCCGGTGCGGCGAGTGACTGGTTCCACAGTCCGCAGGCCAGTGGCTGGCTCACGCTGCCGCGTGTGGAAACAGTGCATCAACATGGCACGGGCTGCACCTTTGCATCTACGGCCGCAGCAGCACTGGCTAGCGGCTACTGTGCGGCTGACGCTGTGGTGCTGGCCAAGATGGCGACCACGCATGCGCTGCGCCATGGCTACGCAGCGGGCGTTGGCGCTGGGCCGGTGTGCGCGCAGGCGGACTTCGCGCAGCAGATTGCGAACTTGCCAGCGCTGTCCCCGCTTATGGCTTCCGTCTCTCCGGCTTTTCGCCCTTTGCGAGACCCGGCGTTGGGTGTCTACGCCGTCGTCGACAGCGCGGCCTGGGTGCGTCGCGTGCTGGCAGCCGGCATACGCACTGTGCAACTGCGCATCAAGGACCCGCATGACCCGACGCTGGAAGCGCAAATCAAAGAGTCGATTGCGGTGGCCAATGCCACGCCCGGCGCACAACTTTTCATCAATGACCACTGGGCCCTGGCTTTGCGACTGGGCGCTTATGGTGTGCACCTGGGCCAGGAAGACCTGGACACCGTCGACCTGGACGCACTACGCCACGCCGGCGTGCGTCTGGGCCTCAGCACCCACAGCTATTGGGAAGTCTGCCGCGCGTGGGCCCTGCGCCCGTCCTACATCGCCTGCGGCCCCATCTTCGCCACACAGTCCAAGGACATGCCGTGGATCCCGCAGGGGCTGGACAATCTGCGCTACTGGGCAGGGTTGCTGCCGGTGCCCGTGGTGGGCATCGCGGGGATTGATGCACGCAATATCGCCGATGCCGCGGCACAGGCTGTGGCCAGTGCGGCGGTCATTACGGCCATCACGCGGGCGACGGACCCGGAGTGTGCGTGTCGCCAACTGACGGCGGAATTTGCGCGCGGCCAGGGGCTGCCGCGTGAAGCTTTGCCCATGCGGGCCCGGAGCACGTTGCATTCGCGCATTGAGTGAATATATTGCAGGTCCGGATACGACCAGACAGGGCTGTGGTTTCGATTGAAACTGCGCAGCTTCTTTCACTACCCATCAGGAATGCAACACATGAACTCTTTGAACAACAAGGTCGCTATCGTCACCGGCGCCAGCTCGGGCATAGGGCGCGCAACGGCGCTGCTATTTGCGAAGATGGGCGCGGCTGTTGTGGTCGGCGCTCGTCGCGGCGATGAACTGAACACACTCGTCAACGCTATCGAAAAGGCAGGTGGGCGTGCCACTGCCGTGGTTGGTGACGTCACCGATGAATCGTTTGCCATCGAAATGGTTCGCACCGCAACCGACCGTTTTGGTGGCCTCGACATCGCCTTCAACAATGCGGGAACACTCGGTGCCATGGGGCCCACGCCGGAAATATCTGCCGCGGATTGGAAGTACGCGCTGGATGTCAATTTGACCAGTGCGTTCCTTGGCGCCAAACACCAGATCCCCGCCATGCTGGTCCGCGGCGGTGGGTCGGTGATTTTTACGTCGACCTTTGTCGGTTACACGGTAGGCTTCCCCGGCATGGCCGCCTATGCCGCAAGCAAGGCGGGCCTGGTTGGGCTGACGCAAACCCTTGCCGCGGAGTTTGGACCTCAGTCTGTGCGTGTGAATGCCATTCTGCCGGGCGGCACGGATACCCCCATGGGCAAGTCCGTTGCCAGTACGCCCGAGGCATTGGCCCATATCCAGAACCTGTATGCCCTGAAGCGTATTGCCCGGCCAGAGGAAATTGCACAATCGGTGCTGTATCTGGCGTCTGATGCATCGTCGTTTACGACGGGTGCGGCATTGCTGGTGGATGGTGGTGTCTCTATCAACCGGAGCTGACAACACCGAGCCGTCATTTGCTGAGATCGGGGTTCGCTGTTGAATTATTTCTTCAACGGCCATTCTGTCAGTGTCAATTTGAAATCAATGTCAGGATGCTTTTCATCCGCTCCAAGGTGAATCCCCCCGGTCTGACCGAGAGGCAGTAACAAAGCCGGGTGGCCGATGTTTTGTTGACCATGTTGGATATCGCTGCGTACCAGAACTTGGTTGCCACTTTGGGGTTCCACAGCAAGACTAAACGTCCAAGCCATGGGTTCGGCTCCAAACTAGATGGTTGCCGGCACTCCAGCGGCAGTTCGAACCCTGGGGGTCATCGTTTGCCCTTCAACTTGGATCGACATCGCGATTTCGTAGATCTGACCGGATGAACCTGCTGATGCGACGACGGTCTCCGGCACTGCGGACTGCGCTGCCCAAGCTCCATAAGTACATGCTGCCACCGTCGCCGCAGTAAGGGACCGGCCCCATAGACGGCGAGCAGTGTTGGTGTTCGTGTTGTTCAGTTGCATGATTCTCACTTTCAGGGGGTGGTTAAATTGCCACTGACAGGCCAGCGGCGTGCGGCGAGATGCAATCTGGGTCTTCAGGATGGCGTCGGCGTAGGTGCGACGCATGCCCGGATATCGGCGCATCACCAGGTCGTCGCAGCCCAGCTCCTGATCGAACCGAAACGTATGCGCCGCGAAATGGGTAAGCGGGTTGAACCAAAAAATGCATTGCAAAGCAGCACAGATCACGTTCGCGACGGGATCCCTGCGAAGCAGATGTGACCGTTCATGCGCCAGTATCAAGGATCGCTCGCGTGCGGTGTACCGTTGACGGAAATCGAGCGGTAGCACGACCACGGGGCGCCAAAGGCCAAATACCAGAGGGCCAAGTTTGGAGACGTTGGGGCTCGTGGGGCGAGCAACGCCATGCCGCATTTCCATGGTCCCGAGTGAAGCTAAGAAACGGCGGTGTTGAACGAAGAACGCGAGGAACACACACAAGGCGCCAAGCCCCCAGATGGCGACCGCAATCGACGCGCTTTCTGTGTACGGATGGCTGGCCGTTTGCAGAGCCACATTTACCGCTTGTACCGGTAGCACCACGGCGCGCGGCAAAGCTTGCATCGCGGCGTGCGGCATGAGCGGCGTGATCGCCGCTAGGGGAACCGTGGCCCATGCCAGGTAGGCAACGCTGGCACCAAAGGCTTTGCGCAGTGTCGTACGCACCAAAAGCACGACGAGGATAGACGCACTGAGGGCGACGCACGCCACCCCCACGGTGTGGAGCACGTCACTGCCCATCGCTCATTCCTTCGACCAGCTTGCGCAGCTCTCGCAAATCGACCTTGCTTAGGCGGCGGTGTTGACTCAGGTGCGCGAAAAGCGGGGCGATTTGGCCGCCGAAAACACGGTCAATGAAGCCCGTGCTTTCCGACACTTGCCACTGATCCCGACGAAGCACGGGGCTGTAAAGGTAGCGACGACCTTCCAGACTGGCCACGATCGCGCCTTTCTTGAGCAAGCGGTTTAACAAGGTCTTGATCGTCGACTCGTGCCACGACTGACTGGCCGCGAGTGATTGCATGACTTGTTCCGCAGTGAGTGGATTTTCGGACCACAAGGTCTCCATCACCACGGCCTCAGCCTCGCTGATGCTTGGAATTGTCGGGGTTTTGTTTTTCATGTTTACGTGTGTAATTGATCGAAATGATTACACATGTAATTGTTTTTGGCAACCACAAGTGTTTCACAGAAGCATGGCGCTAAAACAATCGCTGGTCTACTCTGCGGCACTTCATGCGGATATGGAAGAATGCCTGCATGGACCAACTACGCGCCCTCCGTGTCTTCGCCCAAGTCATCGCAGAAGGCAGCTTTGCGGGGGCGGCCAGGGTTTTGGACCTCGCCCCGGCAGTGGTCACCCGCACCGTGTCCGACCTCGAAGACCATTTGGGTGTGCGGCTGCTGAATCGGACGACGCGCAAGCTGGCGTTGACCGAGGTGGGAGAAGACTACCTGGAGCGCGCCAAGCGGATATTGGCGGAGCTGGACGATGCGGATGCGGGCGCGGTCAACAAGGCTACTCGGGGCACCCTGCGCCTCCTGTGCCCACCTGCGTTTGCAAGCCACCAGTTGGTCCCGCATCTGCCAGTCTTTCGACAACGTTTCCCTGGCATTCAGTTGGAACTGTTGGCGGCTGGACCGGTTGGGGTTGCCGATGAAAATTTTGATGTTTCCATACTGTCCATTGGACAGCAGCCCTTGCAGGGGGACTTCGTGGTTCGACCACTTGCCGCGTCCACCTTCGTTCTGTGCGCATCTCCTGCCTATGTGAACCGGTGCGGGCAACCCCAGCAGCCGGAAGACTTGCTGCAGCACGATGGCTTGCTACCGGATGTGGCCGCGGTTCGGCGTGAGTTGACGCTGTTTCGGGAAGCATGGGGTGCTGCCGGTGCAACGCGGCGCATACTCAAAGTCAGCCTGCGCCCGCCCGTGCTATCGACCGCCCAACTGGAAGTGCTTTATGCGGCGGCGCTGAACGGAATGGGGGTTGCCGGTCTGCCAACGTTCATGGTGGCCGATACGTTGCGCGATGGCCGCATGGTACGCGTGCTGCCGGATTGGCACGGCGGAGCCTTGCAGCTGTATGCGGCCATGCCCACGCGCAAACACGTTCCTGCACGCACACGGGCCTTTATCGATTTTCTGGTGGAGACGTTTGGTGGAAACCAGGAAGACCCCTGGCTCGCAAGCACCGCGCCATAAGCGGTTGCTGTGTCAATTTGCGTCACTCACGCCCTCCCCATGCGCAGCCAGATTTGCGCATAGGGCCATGACCACAAGGCAGGCCAACTGCAGAAAGGCCACGGTTCGCAGTGCCGTCAATTTTTGGTCGCTTACGGCGGGCAGCTGCCCCATGTCGAGTGGAGCCCGCCAGCGGCGAAGCTCTAAAGTAGGAACCAGCGACAGCAAGCTCGCAATCCCGTAAAAGCCCAGCTTGGCAAGGAAGGGGCCGTTGCTGAAGTAGTAGGCCCGTCCCTTCTCTAGATAGAAGACCCGCACCAATCCGACAACCAGCACCAGGGCGGCGGCGATGCCGTTGAACATGTCGGTTCTGCGCAAGAGACGGGCGCCGGGCACGGTGAGCGGCTGCCTGAGTGGGTAGAGGGAGACAAGCGTGCAGACCAATAGCGCCAGAACAGCTGTGTGGTGCAGGGTGGCAAACAGTGTGGTCATGGTGTGTGGCGGTGGCAATGACTATCAGCGGTATGCAGGAGCTGTGGACGCGTATTCCACGCGGGCGTCCAGGTCCTGGAGCTTGCCGGATACGTTTTCCATCGGCGGCACCCGGCCTTCGTACCGAACCGGCTTCCGTGTGCCGGCGTCAAACACCACCCGCAGCGGGGCGATGGCCATGCGGATCAGAAAGTGACTCGGTGTGAAGGTGAATGTGGCAGGGCCATTGGCCAGCGTGTCCAGCTTCAGGTCGAACCCATAGGTGGTCTTGTCCTTGAGCACCAGCACGCGCACGGGCAGGGATGTGCCG
>JANXVI010000326.1 GCA_025351745.1 Rhodoferax sp. | reverse complement strand
ACGTCTTCAGCATTGCGCGCGGACTGCACGATGTGCTGCGACACCTGGCCCAGCCGCTGGTTGGTGTGCATGGACGCGGTGCGCAGGATGTGGAAGGCGTCGTCGTCCGTCAGATGCTGGGCCTGCATCAGGATGCCTTTGGCGCGCTCCACCATCTTGCGTTCTTCAAAGCGGGTAGAGATATCGGCCAGGGTCTGGACGTGTGCCTGCTGCTGGCGAAAGCGGGCCTGGGCCAGGTGCACCAGGGCGCGCAGGCGCGGTGCGCCGTAGCCGTTGACTTCATAGCCGTGGACGCCGCTGGCGATGGCGAGGTCCATGTTGCCTACATCTGCATCGGCGGTGAACACCAGCACGGCACAGGAGGCTGTTGCTGCAATGGCGGCGGTGGCCTTGAACAGGGCTTCGTCTGGCGCGGGGGCTTCACAAATGAGCACATCTGGTGCATGACGCACCACTTCTTGCAACAACTTGGCGCGGTCTTGCACGCTGGCCAGTACCGCAATACCGGCAGCCTGCAGATCAGCCGCCAGCGGGTGGGCCGTCTTCAAACCACTCACATGGACCAGGGCAGTCGTCATAAAAACACGCATTTCAGAGGGGAAACGGGTGTACGGCAAGCAAGACGCGCACCAGGCCCCGACAGTAAACACTTCAACACAAGGGTTAACACCATGATATGGCACAGCTCTTGCATAAAGGGTAGCGGGCGTAACGGCGCGCCCCCAACCCCAGCGTAGCCTGTGGGTTTTGCATACAACGACGTATGCATGCAAGTATTTGGTGTACCGGCAACGTGGCCGTGTTTGAACTATTCCCTTTTTTCTCTTTATTTTTCTCTCTATTTTGTTTGGCAGGTGGCATATCCACGTGCTGATGGTTTTCTAGATACCAGGAGTGGCCGCAATGAAAAAATCCAAGTTGGTAATGATAGGCAACGGCATGGCGGGCGTTCGCACGCTGGAAGAGCTGTTGAAGATTGCACCGGATCTGTACGACATCACCGTCTTCGGCACAGAGCCCCACCCCAACTACAACCGCATCCTGCTGTCCCCCGTGCTGGCCGGTGAGCAGACGATTGAAGAGATCGTGCTGAACTCATGGGAGTGGTACACCGACAACCGCATCACCCTGCACGCCGGCTGGACCGTGACCGAGGTAGACCGCGTCAAACGCGTCGTGCACGCCACCAATGCCGCCGGCGAAAAAATCAGCACTGAATACGACCGCCTGCTGATGTGCACAGGCTCCAACGCCTTCATCCTGCCCGTGCCCGGCAAGGACCTGAAGGGCGTTATCGCCTACCGCGACATTGCCGACACCAACACGATGATCGAGGCGGCCACGCAGTACAAGAATGCCGTCGTCATCGGCGGCGGCCTCTTGGGCCTGGAGGCCGCCAACGGTCTGATGCTGCGCGGCATGAACGTGACCGTGGTGCACGTGATGCCCACGCTGATGGAGCGGCAGCTGGACTCCGTGGCCGGCAAGATGCTGCAAAAGTCGCTGGAAGACCGGGGGCTGAAGTTCCTGATCGGTGCGCAAACGCAAGAGCTGGTCGGTAATGAGGACGACGGAAAAAGCGGTCGCGTCAAAGCCATCCAGTTCAAGGACGGGACCGAAGTGGCAGCCGACTTGGTCGTCATGGCCGTGGGCATTCGCCCCAACACCGCACTGGCCGAAAGCATGCGCCTGCATTGCAACAAGGGCATCGTCGTCAACGACACCATGCAGACCACCACCGATGCACGCATCTATAGCGTGGGTGAATGCGCGGCCCACCGCGGCATTGCCTATGGTCTGGTGGCCCCGCTGTTTGAGCAGGCCAAGGTTGCAGCCAACCACCTAGCGCAGTTCGGCATTGGCCGCTACCAAGGCTCATTGACGTCGACCAAGCTCAAGGTCACCGGTATCGACCTGTTCAGCGCGGGTGATTTCACCGGTGGCGAAGGCACCGAAGAACTGGTCATGAGCGACCCCTACGGCGGCGTCTACAAAAAACTGGTCATCAAAGACGACAAGCTGGTCGGCGCTTGCCTGTATGGCGACACGGTGGACGGCAGCTGGTACTTCAAGCTGCTGCGCGATGGCCGTTCTGTCAGTGACATTCGCGACAAGCTAATGTTTGGCGAATCGAATATTGGTGATGCCGGCCATGAAGGCCACAGCAAGGCCGCCACGATGCCCGACGAGGCTGAGGTTTGCGGTTGCAATGGTGTGACCAAGGGCACCATCTGCAAGGCCATCCGCGAAAAGGGTTTGTTCACGCTGGACGAGGTCAAGAAGCACACCAAGGCCAGTGCGTCTTGCGGTTCGTGCACCGGTCTGGTGGAGCAGATCATCATGTTCACCGCCGGTGGCGACTACTCCGCCACGCCCAAGACCAAGGCCATGTGCGCCTGCACCGACCATGGCCACCAGGCCGTGCGTGATGCCATCCGCAACAACAAGCTGCTGACCATTGCCGATACCTTCAAATTCATGGAATGGAAGACGCCCAACGGTTGTGCAAGCTGCCGCCCTGCTGTCAACTACTACCTGATCTCCACCTGGCCCAAGGCGGCAAAGGACGATCCGCAAAGCCGCTTCATAAACGAACGCAGCCACGCCAACATCCAGAAGGACGGCACCTACAGCGTGATCCCACGCATGTGGGGGGGAGAGACCACAGCCAGCGAACTGCGCCGCATTGCCGATGTGGTGGACAAATACAAGATCCCCACCGTCAAGGTGACCGGCGGCCAGCGCATCGACTTGCTGGGCGTCAAGAAAGAAGATCTACAAAACGTGTGGAAAGACATTGGCATGCCATCGGGCCACGCCTATGCCAAGGCGCTGCGCACGGTCAAGACCTGCGTGGGCAGCGAGTGGTGCCGCATGGGCACACAAGACAGCACGCAAATGGGCAAGGACCTGGAGCGCGCGATGTGGCGCATGTATGCACCCCACAAGGTCAAGTTCGCAGTCAGCGGTTGCCCGCGCAACTGCGCCGAATCCGGCATCAAGGACGTGGGCGTTATTGGTGTGGACAGCGGCTGGGAGATGTACATCGCCGGCAACGGCGGCATCAAGACAGAGGTGGCGCACTTTCTGGTCAAGGTCAAGACTGCGGCCGAAGTGCTGGAGTACACCGGTGCGTTTTGCGAGCTGTACCGCCAGGAGGGCTGGTACCTGGAGCGCACCGTGCACTACGTGAACCGTGTGGGCCTGGACCATGTCAAGAAACGCATTCTGGAAGACCACGAAGGCCGCAAGGCGCTGTGGGAGCAACTGCAGTTTGCGCTGGAGGGCGAGCCTGATCCGTGGTTTGAGTATGACAAAGCGTCTGTGGATACGCGTCAGTTTTCTTCGTTACCCGCCTGAGCGGCGAAGGGTTCTGCTCCGTGTCCCCCGACCTGCGGGCTCCTCCTTTACCTCCGCAGAACCCTCCACCGCCCAGGCTCCTTACACCTCAACATTTCGTGAACAGCTATCACGACAAAATCCACAGAAAGAACACTATGAGTGATTGGACCCCCATCTGCCACATTGACGACATCCCCGTTTTGGGCGCGCGCCGTGTGGCCCGCAGCCAGGGTTTGGACGTGGCCGTGTTTCGCAACGATGTGGATGAAGTCTTTGCCCTACTGGACCGCTGCCCGCACAAGGCTGGCCCGCTCTCCCAGGGCATTGTGTTTGGCACCAGCGTGGCCTGCCCGCTGCACAACTGGACCATTGGTTTATGTGATGGCCAGGCCAGCGCGCCTGATGAAGGCTGCACGCCGAAATTTGCGGTGCTGGTGGTGAATGGCCAAGTGTCGTTGAAGACCGCCGAGCTGGCTGGCCACGCACTGGACCAGACCCGCCCGATTGCTGGCCCCAAGAACGGCCGCAACGCCACCGCCGACGCCCGACCCGCTTGAACCAATCCGCTCAAGCAAACCCCTTAGCGCGATCCGCAGCACCCATGACGGTCACCCGAGAAACCAAATCGACCTGCCCTTATTGCGGCGTCGGCTGTGGCGTCATCATTGAATCTGCCGGTGCGCAAATCACCGGTGTGCGGGGCGACCCTGGCCACCCGGCCAACTTCGGACGGCTGTGTACCAAGGGTTCCACACTGCACCTGACCGCCAGCGCAGCGGTCACGCAGCAGACCCGTTTGCTGCAACCCATGCAGCGCTTCGCGCGCAACGCGGCACCCCAGGCCGTGACCTGGGACGCGGCGCTGACCCACGCCACTGAGGCCTTTGCCCGCACCATCCGCGACCATGGCCCGGATTCCGTTGGCTTTTATGTGTCAGGCCAGTTGCTGACCGAAGACTATTACGTCTTCAACAAGCTGGCCAAGGGCCTGATCGGCACCAACAACATCGACACTAATTCCCGCCTTTGCATGAGCAGCGCGGTGGCCGGCTACAAGCAAACGCTAGGTGCCGATGCACCGCCCGCCTGCTACGACGATGTCAACCACGCCCGGTGCATCTTCATCGTAGGCTCCAACACGGCGTTTGCCCACCCGATACTGTTCCGCCGTATTGAGGATGCCAAGAAACGCATCCGACGCTTGAGCATCATCGTTTGCGATCCGCG
>JANXVI010000309.1 GCA_025351745.1 Rhodoferax sp. | reverse complement strand
TTTTTCTTCCAGTGCGTGGCAAGCTGGCTGAAGAATTCGCCGCCGTCTTCGGTCACCGCCTGTTCGCGTGCGCCGCTCTGGGCTTCGTAATCCGGCAATGGCGCATCGTTGCGATCGCCGCGGTTTGGCGCACCGGAGCGCCGTGCGCCAGCACCGCTGACACCGGCCACCGCAATGCGCTCGCCATAGGGGGGGTTCAGTAGCAGCACGCCGGGTATATCGGTCGGCGGCATGCGCTGCAGCGCATCGCCACCACGGAATTCGATGACGTCGGTCACGCCGGCACGCTCGGCATTGCGCTGCGCAAAATCGACCATGCGGTGGGCCACGTCGCTGCCGTAAATCAAGGCGGGTTGGCCGGGCTCGGGTTTGACCACCGCAGCGGCGGCCTCGGCCTTGATGCCATCCCAGACGTGCTGTTGAAACGGAATGTATTTCTCAAACGCAAAGCGGCGCAGGCTGCCGGGTGCGATATTGCATGCGATTTGCGCCGCCTCGATGGCGATGGTGCCGCTGCCGCAACAGGGGTCGTACAGCGGCAGCAAATCGTCATCACCGTCGGCCCAGCCACTGGCGGCAATCATGGCGGCGGCGAGGGTTTCTTTCAACGGCGCTTCGCCCTTGTCTTCGCGCCAGCCGCGCTTGAACAGGGGCTCGCCCGAGGTGTCGATGTACAGCGAGCAGGTGTCGGTGGTCAGGTGGGCATAGATGCGCACATCGGGCCACTGGGTGTTGACGTCGGGGCGCACGCCATGGGCCTTGTCGCGGAAACGGTCGCAGACGGCGTCCTTGATCTTCAACCCGGCAAAGTTCAGCGATGTCAGCGGGCTGTGCTGCGCGGTGACTTCGACCTTGATGGACTGCTTGGGCGTAAACCAGATCTCCCACGCCACCTCAGCGGCAGCGCGGTACAGGTCTTGTTCGCTGCGGTAGTCGGTGTAGCTCAGTTGCACCAGCACGCGCTGCGCCAGGCGGCTGTGCAGGTTGAGCCGCATGGCGTCGCGCCAAGAAGCCCGCACCATGACGCCGCCACGGCGGGTCAGCAGGTCTTCGCCCATCAGACCGGTGAGGTCATGCACCTCATGGGCCAGCAGGTCTTCTACACCGGCGGCGCAGGGGAGGAAAATTTGGAGTTGGTTCATGTGGTTGATCGCTCAATGAGCTCGATTTCTTCGGTGTTCAAGGCAAATAGGCTGTAGACGATGGCGTCAATCTCGCGCTCGGCTTGAATGATGGTTTGGCTGTGCTCCGCAACCCGCTCGCGCGCCTGCGTGACTGCGGCGTCCCAATCGTTGCGCTCTTGCAAGTTCAGATCACGTTTGAAGCGCTTTTTTAGCTCGGCGGTAAATTCGCCAAACTCGGGCACATCTGTCTGCCACGCAGCGGGCAGTTTGGCCCCTTTGGCAGCGGTCAGGTTGCTCAAGCCGCCGGGCACCAGGTCGCGCAGGGCAGCACGACCGAAGCGGGCAATTGCGTCGCGGCGGGATTCGGCGGCGGTTTGGGCAGATTGGGCCAGTGCTGCAAGCTGGGTTTTCTGCGCAGCAGATGAATCGGGGATGGGCAAGGTTTCTACGTGCTGAGTAAACAGGCGATAAAACCCACCCCGGTAGGCGCTGGTCATGCCGGTTAATAAAAACCACAGAGGCTTGGACACCATCAAGGCCAGCAACGCATAGTCGGCACCGGGGACGAAATAGCCAGTGTTGGCCATCACGGCCTGCTGCGTGTCGATGGAGAAATTGGGCTTGTCGCTCATGTCCACATACACCAGCTTGTTTGAGTCAAACTTGTCGTAGTAGGCGCATGCCCGCAACTCCCACCAAAACTCGCCCTGGTCGCTGCGCTTGCGGGCCTCGGGTTCAAAGGCTTGCAGCCAGCGGGCTACGGCGGGCTGCTGGGCGCTGAAGCATTGCCAGGCCAGTGCCTCGACCGGTTCACTGCCAGCGGCCTCTTTGAGCGTTTTGCCATGCTGCGCTTCAAACCCCAGGCGGGTGCTGCCGTTCTTGATGAGTAGCAAATGCTCGTTGCGGGCTTCCACACGCCACTTCTTCAGGTTCTCACCCCGCAAAAAGGGCTTGAGCAAGGTGGCGCTTCGGCCATCTTCCAGAATCAAGCGGTCTTTTGTCGCGCCATCAAGCACAAAGGCTTCGTTTAGACCTGTTTTGAGCCCATAAAGTGGCGAGCCGTACACCTCTTTCAGCGTTTTTTGACCGCTTTGCAGCTTGTGGCGCAAGTCGGCAACGCGGCTGTCTTCCAGCCGCCAGCTCTCCACACCCAGCTGGCCTTGCGGCATCCTGCAGGCAGCGTCTTTGAAGGTTTCGATCAACTTGGCGGGCACATCGGTTTTGAGTGCCAGAAATTGGATGTTATGCGCCACATCGGGTGCTCCACTGCGGCGCAGCGTGATGATGACTGGGTAAGTGGTCACCCCTTCAAACACCTGCAAATCGCCGAAATCGACGATGGATTCGATTTGCGCATGCGCCAGCAAGTAGGCGCGCAACTTGGCCCCAGAGCCGGTTTTGAAGAAGGTGCCCGACGACACATAGCCAATGCGCCCGCCACTGTTTCCATTGCGTAGCAGGCGAATGCCCAGCTCAAAAAAGTAGGCATACAAATCGACCCCGCCGTCATAACAGGCGTAGCGTTTTTCCAGGTAAGGCTTGATCGGGCTGATGCGCTCTTGCCGCACATACGGCGGGTTGCCCACAATCACATCAAAGCCGCCGCGCGCCACGACGTCGGGGAAGGCGGCCGTCCAGTCAAAGGCCTTGGCATCAAAGTCCAAGCCACCATCCGCGCTGGAGACCAGGCTGTTGCCAACGCGCAGGTTGGCTTCCAGGCTCTCCAGCGGCTTGCCGTGTTTGGCGGTTTTGAGCCACAGGCTGAGTTTGGTGATTTCGATGCTCTCGGCGTTCAGGTCCACACCAAACAGGTTGCTGTTCAAAATCTCCTTGTCGGCGTTGAACACTTCCATGCTGCCGGTAATCGCGGTGATTTGGTCGTTGACCACAGCGTATTCGGCCAGCAGCACATCAAACGCAGCCACCAAAAACGCGCCCGACCCGCAGGCTGGGTCACACACCTTGATGCTGGTCAGATCCGCCAGCCAGGCGCGCCAAAAGATGAGTTCCACCACGCGCTCAGGCTGGGCCAGCGCTTTGTTGGCGTACTTTTTTTCCTCCGGTGTGGGCTTGCGCCAGATGGGAATGGCGTCGGAATCACTATTATTTTGATAGCTGGCCGCGCAATCTGCACGGCGGTTTTCAATGGTTTTACCTAAAGTCTGATCCAGAATAAAGGCGGTAATGAACTCGGGCGTATAAACAATGCCGTGGTCCTTGCGCGCGCCGCTCACCGATGTGCTGGTTTTGGCCTGCTCGGCTTGTTTGCTAACGGCCTCCAGCGTGAAGCCGCCGGTGTCGGCCAGCTCTTTAAGTTGCTCCAGGTCAGTAATGGACTGCTCAAAAATGTGGCCCAGCACGTTGACCGACACCTCGCCGCCAAAGTCGTATTTGCCGAACTCCATGAAGACATCGCAAGCGGCGTTGGGCACGGTGAGCGTGTCCAACAAGGCATCTGGTGCGAATAGGCCCCCGTTGTAGGGCGGAATGTTCCGCTCGGGCAGTCCCTTGTCCACCGCCCTGAAGAGGGCTTTGTAGTGGTCGTATTTGGGCAAAATCATCCAACCGTCGCCTTGGTGCACGCTTTTCAGGGTGTCGGCGGGTAGCAAGCCGCGCTGCTGGGCAAAGGCGACGAACAAAATGCGGTCCAGCAGCTTTTGGGCCGGGGTAATCAACGCACCGGGAAGCAAATCGTTGGCGTGGGCCAGTGCGGTGATGAGCTGGATGCGCCAGCGCTTGTAGTCCGCGTAGAGCTCGCGGGTGATTTGTTTCTCGATCTGTCCGGACTCATTGAGCAGCGCCAGCGAGCGCCCGCCCAGCAGGTTGTCAGCCCCCAGCAGCAGCATGAGGCGCTGGTATTGGGCAGATGAGTCGGCTAACTCCAGGATGTCAAAGCGCTCGTAAACACGGCGGGTGTGTCCCACCGCGTAGAGGCGAATTTCCAGCATGTTGGTCAGCAGCAGGAACTTGGCGTTGGGCAAATCCATCGCATATTCCCAGACCTGTTGCACCGGGGACTTGTAGCGCCCGGGCATCATCAGATCGAGATTGGGGGTGTCAGCCCCTTTGAGCTCCACGGGCACCAGGATCTGGTCACCCATTGGACCAAAATGGCCGAGCACCAAATCGGCACGGCCTTTACCGACATAGTTCTCGTCTGCCAGGGTGTACTGGGTCGCAGTACCAAAGGCGCTGTAGCCCAGCAATTCACAGAAAAACTTCTGGGTGAAAGCACCTCTTATCTGCTGCTCGCCTCGCTGGCGAATAGCACCACTTCGAATGACCTGCGCCCACTCGTCCAACAGCTGCTGGTGTGCAGGTGGCGTTGATTGCGCCGACATGGAGCGCGCGATCAAGCGGGCATTAAACAATGGTTGATGGTCAAGTGGGGTTTGTGCCATAAAGGTGATTCTCAAAGTGCTTTGCGCAATGACGCAGGCGCAATCTTCAACCCCTCGCGGTATTT
>JANXVI010000306.1 GCA_025351745.1 Rhodoferax sp. | reverse complement strand
TGGGGTGAATACATCCTGATGTCGCTGGACGAAACGACAACCCGCGACGACGTGGCGCTGATCTGGTCCTTCTTTGCCAAGCCCGGTCAGGCTCTGCCCAAGGTGGCCGACTTTGAAGCCGGTGCCGCACCGCTGATCCCCGCCGAATTGCGTCGCACCAGCAAATTCATGACCCACCCGGTCTTCAACACCCACCACTCCGAGACCGGCATGCTGCGCTACATCCGCATGCTGTCCGACAAAGATCTGGCGCTTGACCGCAGCATGATCCCGCTAGGCAGTTGCACGATGAAGCTCAACGCTACCAGCGAGATGATCCCGATCACCTGGCCAGCGTTTGCCAACATCCACCCCTTCTGCCCCGCCGACCAACGCCAGGGCTACACCGAGCTGGATGCGCAACTGCGTGGCTGGCTCTGTGCGGCCACGGGTTATGCCGGCATCAGCCTGCAGCCCAATGCCGGCAGCCAAGGTGAATACGCAGGCCTGCTGGTCATCAAGGCATTCCATGAGAGTAAAGGCCAGGGCCACCGCAATATCTGCCTGATCCCCAGCAGCGCGCACGGTACCAACCCCGCCAGTGCGATGATGGTGGGCATGACGGTGGTCGTCACCAAGTGCGACGACATGGGCAATGTGGACATGGGCGACCTGAAGGCCAAGTGCGAACAGCACAGCGCCAACTTGGCCTGCGTGATGATCACCTACCCCAGCACACACGGTGTGTTCGAGACCAGCGTCAAGGAGCTGTGCGCGCTGGTGCACGAACACGGTGGCCGTGTGTATGTAGACGGCGCCAACATGAACGCGCTGGTGGGTACCGCTGCCCCTGGCGAGTTTGGCGGAGATGTCAGCCACCTGAACTTGCACAAGACCTTCTGCATCCCCCACGGCGGTGGCGGTCCCGGTGTAGGCCCTGTGTGTGTGGTGGAAGACCTTGTACCTTTCTTGCCCGGCCATGCCACCGGTGGAGTACCCGGCACGGGCGCGGTCAGTGCTGCGCCGTTGGGCAATGCTGCCGTGTTGCCGATCAGCTGGATGTACTGCCGCATGATGGGCGCCGCAGGCTTGCAACACGCCACAGAAGCGGCCATTCTGGCCGCCAATTACATCAGCACCCGCTTGAAAGACCACTACCCCACGCTGTACGCATCCGCCAACGGCCATGTGGCCCACGAGTGCATTTTGGACCTGCGCATGCTGAAGGACACCAGCGGCGTGATGGCCGAGGACGTGGCCAAGCGCCTGATGGACTACGGCTTCCACGCGCCCACCCTATCCTTCCCAGTGCCCAACACGCTGATGGTGGAGCCTACCGAGAGCGAAACACTGGCCGAGATCGACCGCTTCATCAACGCCATGATCGCCATCCGTGGCGAGATCACCAAGGTCGAACGCGGTGAATGGCCGCAGGACAATAACCCGCTGAAGCATGCGCCGCACACCGCGGCCAGTTTGCTGGGTGCTGAGTGGGACCGGCCCTATAGCCGCGAGGTAGGTGCGTTCCCGCTGGCTACGTTGAAGGCCGTGAAGTATTGGCCGCCGGTTGGGCGTGTGGATAACGTGTACGGGGATCGCAATTTGTTTTGTAGTTGTGTGCCTCTGACGGAATACGCTTAGTTTTGAAAGGTACTGTGTGGGTGGGATCGAGGCGACGTGGCACTCAACTCCGCTCATGTCCCCCGCGCTTCGCGCTCCTCCTTTACTGCGCTGCGCTGAGCGCCCCGTCGCCCCGATCCGGGTGGCTTGACTAAATGCACAAATTGAAGACCGTGAACAAAAGTCCGCGGCAAGGAGTGGGGATGGGCGAAATAGCGAGGTAAAGGAGGAGCCCGCGCAGCGGGCGGGGGACACGAGCAATTTTGCCCATCCCCACTCCTTGACACGCGAACGCAACAAACCTGACGTGTATTTGGCTGAAGGACATTTGGAATCAATGAAATCAAGGACGGCACCGCTTTGCATGCAGTCGTCCTGGCCAGGCTAGACCTGGCATTGCAGCGGGAGAGCTTGACACTGTAAAAAGTGCCAGCGCCGAAGGAGCAACCACCCCGGAAACTCTCAGGCAAAAGGACCGCTGTGGTCAGGGATCACATCCCTTTGCACTCTGAAGAGCTGTCGGGACTTTGTCACCCGGCACACCGCAGGAGCAAGCGCATCGCCCACAAGGCGCTGCGCGAATCTCTCAGGTCGAAAACAGAGGGGGTCGCTCGTCGCACGTGGTGTGCGGCAGGCGACTCCTTTGTTTCCGACACAACCTGAAAGACGCGTGCTCACCATGCAAACACAAGCTCCACAACACCAGCAGCAGCAACGCCATATCGCCATCATTGGCGGCGGCATCACCGGCGTTACCAGCGCCTACACACTGGCCAAAGCCGGTTTTCGTGTCACGTTGATCGAAAAGAACCGCTATGCCGGCATGGAAACTTCCTACGCCAACGGAGGTCAATTGTCGGCGTCGAACGCCGAGGTCTGGACCCATCCCAGCACTATTGTCAAAGGCCTCAAATGGATGTTCACCAAGGACGCGCCGCTCTTGATGAACCCCACACCCACCTGGCACAAGATCAGCTGGATGGCCGAGTTCGTGGCCGCGATACCGAAGTACCGCGACAACACGATTGCCACCACGCGCCTGGCCATTGCGGCACGCCAGCATTTGTTTAGCTGGGCAGAAGCCGAAGGCATAGACTTCAACCTTGAGCGCAAGGGCATTCTGCACATCTACCGCAACAAGGCCGGCTTTGAACATGCGGGTGAAGTGTCCAAGCTGCTGGCCGCGGGTGGACTAGAGCGCCGTGCTGTCACGCCAGAAGAAATGCGAGCCATCGAGCCCACATTGCAAGGCAACTACTACGGCGGTTACTTCACCGAGAGCGACTCCACCGGCGACATCCACAAATACACTCATGGCCTGGCCCTGGCCTGCGCGCGCATGGGTGTGCGCACGCTGTACGGCACATCAGTGCAACGCGCGTCGTCCAATGGCAAGACCGCGCTGGTGCACATGCACAGCGCGCATGGCAGTGAGACGCTGGTCTGCGATGCGGTTGTCGTCTGCGCCGGCGTGCAGGGCCGCGCACTGGCCGCGCAACTGGGTGACCGGCTCAACATCTACCCGGTCAAGGGTTATTCCATCACCGTAGACCTAGAAGATGCCGCCAGCCAACGAGCCGCGCCCACGGTCAGCCTGCTGGACGACGAAACGAAACTGGTCACCAGCCGTTTAGGTGCAGACCGCTTCCGCGTTGCCGGTACAGCCGAGTTCAATGGCATCAACCACGACATACGCGCCGAGCGCATCCGCCCGCTGGTGGATTGGGTTAACCAGTGCTTCCCGGGTGTCAACACGCGCCGTGTCGAGCCCTGGGCAGGCCTGCGGCCGATGATGCCGAACATGCTGCCGCGCGTGGGGCCGGGCCGCCAGGCCAATGTGTTCTACAACACCGGCCATGGGCACTTGGGCTGGACGCTATCGGCCATCACCGCCCACCAATTGGTGGGGCATGTGCAGGCGCACTTCTCGCGGGCATTCAAGTCCTATACACAACTGGAACTGGGGCACACAATGAGCCCAGACGCACACATACAACAGGAGGCATGACATGGCGGTATCCGTATTTGATCTGTTCAAGATCGGCATGGGGCCCAGCAGCTCCCACACCGTGGGGCCCATGCG
>JANXVI010000290.1 GCA_025351745.1 Rhodoferax sp. | reverse complement strand
GGCGAGAGCTTTTCGGGCGAGGCCACGCGCACAGCCAGCTCACCGCGCGACGGTGTCGCCAACGGCGCGGGCAACCGCGGCAACTTCATCAACTGCCGTTTCTCGATGAACTCCACCACACAGGGAACCGGCAGTTGCCGCTTGAACGATGGCGCGGTGTTCACGATGCACTTGGGCGGTTGAACCCACAGTGCCGAGCAATAGCCCCCGGGAAAATGCTATACATTATATAGCTGCATGTGCTTATTCTACGAGGGCTAGCGGCCGATTCATCCAATGCAGATCAGCCCATAGCATAGTCGTAGCGGATAAAGCCATGGTGCTTGGCCACCCGGTCGTAAAGGCCCCGGGCCCGCGTATTGGTGGTGTGGGTCAGCCAGTACAGCTTGGGGGCGCCGCGCGCCTTGGCGACCTGGGCGACCTGTTCGATCAGGGCCTGGGCCAGCCCATGGCCGCGGGCTACTTCATCCACGAACAGATCTTGCAAATAGCACACGTCGGCCGACCAGATGCTGGGCTGGAACAGGTAGTGCGTGATGCCCAGCAATTGGCCATCGACCCGCGCTGCAAAGCCATGGATGCCGTCGCCATGCATCAGCCGTGCCCACGTGCGTTCGTAGGTCGCCTTCGGCAGCTCCCGTTCGTAGAAGGTGTTGTAGCCTTCACCCAGGCGTTGCCAAACGGCGTAGTCGGAAGGCCGTAGCGCGTCAACGATGACGGCTGCGTTTTGCGTTGTAGCATTTTGCGTTGTAGCGTATTCCGTCATGCCTTGATCCTTTGTTGCACCAGCGCCGCCATCTGCGCAGTCGCCTCACCAGCCTGCCCCGCCAACCCTGCGGCAACGCCCCGCTGGTCAGCGGCCGGCCGGTTCTGGCTGACCTTCCACTTACCGACCCAGCGCTGCACCGGCATCTCGATGGCTACGATAACCTTCAACAACTTGGTGATGTAGTCGGCCGGTGCATCCGACACCTGCCATGGCAAGGCCTGGCCCGCCTCGTGGATCTGCGTCAGCCGCGTCACAACATCCAACACGCGCTCGGCATCCTCAAAGGCCTGGGGCACGCCGTGCGCATGCACAGTGGCGTAGTTCCAGGTCGGTACAGCCATGCCGTTGGCATGCTTGCTGGGGTACCAGTTGGGCGACACATAGGCCTGGGCGCCAGCGAACACCGCAACCGATGGCGCGCCTGCGGCCAGCGCCTGCCACACCGGGTTGGCACGGGCCACGTGGCCGACCAGCGCGCCGTGCTCGCCCCGGTCGGCATCCAACAGCATGGGAATGTGGTTGACCAACAGTTCGCCATCATGCTGCACCACCCAGGTGGCCAGTGGGTGGGCACGCACCAAGGCGTGCAGGGTTGCGGTGTCGTTTTCGGCAAAGTGTGGGGGCAAGTAGGTCATGAGAGGCTCAGGCTCCGGTCAGATTACAGGTTCACACACCACCTCGGTCTTCACCGAGTTGGCGATAAAGCAGGACGTGTGGGCGCGGTGGTGCAAAGCCCGCAGTTCCTCCGCCGTGGGGCTCTTGCCGGGTGCAAACTGCACGGCGGGGTGCAGGACGACGCGTGTCATGGCTTGCTGGCCTTCTGCATTGCGCGCCAACGTTCCCGTCGCCTCGTCCCGGTAGCTTTCCACCACCCAACCCGCGCGCGCAGCAATGTCCAGAAACCACAGCATGTGGCAGCTGGACAGTGAGGCGACGAAGGCTTCCTCCGGGTCCACGGCAGCGGCATCGGAGTAGGGCTGGGGCACCACGTGCGGAGATGATGAGCCGCGCACGACGGCACCCCCATCAAAATGCCACGTGTGTCGGCGGCTGTAGCGGTGGTCGGTGAAGGCTGCGCTGTCGACACGCTGCCAAACGATGGTGCTGCTGTGTTGGGCCAAGGTGGTGAGGATGCTAGGTTGATGCTGGTACAGTGGTTCCTCAGTTTATGTAGTATCAGCGGCAAGCAAAGGGCCAATTTGAGATGAGCAAAAGAACCAATCCGCCGTCCCCAAAGCCCCGCGGCGAAACCGTGCGCCAGCAGGTGTATCTGGAGTTGCGCCGTGCCATCGAGCGGGGTACGTTCAAACCCGGCACACGCCTGCCCGCGTCACGTCAACAAGCCACCACGTTGGGCGTGTCGCGCAACAGCGTGCTGTGGGCGCTGGAGCGGCTGCAATCCGAAGGCTATGTGGTGGCGCGTGTGGGCGACGGCAGCTATGTGGCCGACAACCTGGGCGCGCTGGCCGCCACCGGTGGGGCCACCAAGGGCCTGCGCCCGCCCGTTGCAGCGGGCCTGTCGCAACGCGGGCTGTTGGTGGCCGACACCGTGTCGCGCTGGAACCCGCCCGTGCAGGCGGCCCACCCATTTCGCATCGGCGCGCCTGAGATCGCCACTTTTCCATTTGCGGTATGGGACCGCCTGGCGCGCCAAGCCTCCAAAGAGCAGCGCATGGCCCAGGCTCAGTACCTGGACCCTGCCGGTTCGCCCGCGCTACGCGATGCAATTGCGCAGTGGCTGTGGGTGTCGCGCGGCATACGCTGCGAGGCGACACAGGTGGTGGTGTGCTCAGGCTCGCAGCAGGGCATTGACTTGGTGGGGCGCTTACTGCTCGACGTGGGTGACGAGGCCTGGGTGGAAGACCCTGGCTACCCCGGCATACGCGCCAGCCTGGTCGGCCATGGTGTGACCGTGCGGTCGGTACCGGTAGACGCCGAGGGCCTGGTCGTGGAGCACGCGGCAGCGCAGTGGCCGGCGGCACGGCTGGCGGTGGTAACGCCCACATCGCAATTCCCGACCGGCGTGCGCATGAGCCTGCAGCGCCGCCTGGCCTTGCTGGACTGGGCCAACGCGCACAGGGCGTGGATAGTGGAGGACGACTACGACGGCGAATTCCAATATGGCACGCACCGCCTGCCGGCACTGTGCAGCCTGCCGCATGCGCAGCGGGTGCTGTATGTCGGCACCTTCTCCAAAGCGCTGCACCCGGGTCTGCGCATGGGCTTCATCGTGCTGCCCCACGCATTGGCTGGCGCCTTCGCCATGGCCCGCGCGCTGACCGACCGTCATCCGCCGGGCGATTCGCAACAGGTGCTGGCCCGTTTTATCACCGAGGGCCACCTGCTGCGCCACCTGCGCCGCATGCGCGAGCTGTACCCACAGCGCCAGCAGGTGTTGATCGAAGCACTGGCAAAGGCCAGCAACGGCAGATTGGTGTTACGGCCCAGCGAGCAAGGCATGCACCTGCTGCACGAACTTCCCGCGGGACAGGACGACCAATGCCTGTCGTCCCGCGCACAACAAGCGGGCATATTGTTGGCGCCCTTGTCGCGTTACACCATCACCTCCGGGCGCAAGGGATGGTTGTTTGGCTATGCGGGGTATGACACGGCGGCGATTCGCAATGCCGCGGCCGGTCTGGGACCGTTGCTGTGACCCCAGCCTGGGCGTGACATGCGCAGGCAAGCTGGTAACATTTGATAGTCGAACACACAAAAAGGTTGAGGGAGCTGTGAAAACTGCATATTTTGTCGCACTGGCTGCGACCATGGTCGCCCTGTCGACCGGTGCGCCGGCGCAAACCCGATACGCCTGTACCGTCAACGGTCGAACCGCTATTTCTACGCAGCCTTGCCCTGGCTCTGGCTCTGGGATTGTGTACTACGGCCCTACGGCTACTAAGCCCGCTTACGAGCCCCCGCTTCCGCCCAGCCGACCCGCTCCTGTCCATCTTAAGTACCTGAACCCGCGTTGTGCGTCCCTCAACGATGCCCTGCGCACAGCAGGTACACGCGGCTTGAAGTACGACACCATCAACCAAATGCAGCGGGAGTACATCGAACTTTGCGCAGAGAATGAAAGTGAAGCCTATAGTCAGGTTGCGCAAGAGCGCAAAGACAACAAGCAGAAATTGGCCGAGAGCAAGGAAGCAGTCAAACAGGATCAAGAACGCTCGCTCGAGCGTCAGCAGCAATGCAGCGAATCCAAACGCATTCTCTACACAAAGCGTGCCCGCAAGGACCTGACAGACGGCGAAAAGGCGGATCTGCAACGCTTCGAAGACAACTACCGCAGCCGGTGCAGTTGACCGTTGCTGCCCCGAACAGGCGGCAGCTACTTGCAGTTCAGTGGCAGATACTCCTTGGCGATATCGGTCTTGTTTTCGCCCTTGACAACCATCTTGTCCGGCACGCTGGCGGCACCGCAAATCCAGGCTACCGGCACCACCTGGGCGTCTTCGACCACGGCCGGGCGTAGCGTTAGCGTCTTGTCTTTCAGGTGACCGTTGGCACGGTTTCCGTAAGTGATGTGAATGGCGCCGTCTTGAACATTGACGGCGCGCACCAGGTTGTTGACGATCTTGTCCGGTGCGGGCAGCCCCATGCTGGCGTTGTCGACTGGCAGGGTCTTGGTGGCAGTCCACAGGGCTGCAATCGGGCCCCGTGCCAGATTGGCAAGGGTACTGCCCTCCACAATCTGGTCTCGGATGATCTTGCCCTGATAGCTGGGCATGGCGATCAACGCCAGGATCGCGATGACGGCGACCACCACCAGTGTTTCGATCAAGGTAAAGCCGTTGTGCAGTGTCTTCATATAGGTACGCGCAAATGTTGCAGGCTGATTGTCGCCGTTATGCCATCAGGCCTGCCTGCGCCGATAGCGCGCAGGCGTTTCCCCCACGCGACTGGCAAACAGCCGCGAGAACGTAGGTACATCGGCATAGCCCACCGCCTCGGTGATTTGGGCAATGCTCAACGCGCTGGCGTTCAACAACTGCTTGGCCTTGTCGACCCGGGCCTGTTGCAACAGGGCCAGCGGTGAGTCACCGGTCTGCGCCTTGACCCGGCGCAACAGCGTGCGGGTGCTGACATGAAAGGCGCGTGCCAGACTCTCAAGGTCATAGGCCTCTGTCAGGCGCGTACCCAGCCACTGCGCCACGCTCTGTGCGAACGATGGCAGGCTGGCAGAACCCAGGAGCGCGCTGTCCACAAACGGGGCCTGGCTGGCCCGGGGTTGGGATAGCAGTGCTAGCCGCGCAGTGGCAGTGGCCACCTGCGCGCCCAAGGTTTTTTTCACCAGGTGCAAGCCCAAGTCAAACGCCGAACTGACGGCCCCGGTGGTGGTGACGGCACCGTCTTCCACCAGCACAGCATCCGCCTTGAGCGTGGCTTCTGGATAGCGGCTTGCCAGTTCACCCGCGCACAGCCAGGCAGTCGTGGCCGTGCGGCCCGCCAACAAGCCCGCCTCTCCCAGCAAAAACGTACCGAT
>JANXVI010000288.1 GCA_025351745.1 Rhodoferax sp. | reverse complement strand
TCACCGCGGGCAGCCGAACCGAAGCGCGCCAGTGCCGCCACGGCACTGGCATTGCCACTCATGACCGAGGCCGCCAAGTGCACCAGGGTGTCCCAATGCTTCTCGATCAATTCGGTGTTGACGGTGGCATCGCACACTGCGGCGATTTCGGCCGGAACGGCCATGCCGCGCGGCAAGAACAAATGACGCTGCTTGAGTTCTTTGAGGCGCGGGCACAGATCAAAGCCCAGCAAGCGGGCCAGCATCATCGCAAAGTCGGTGTAGCCGTGGGTGTCCACTGCCAGCTGGCTGGTCTCCATACGCTCCTGGCGCAAGACACCTTCAATGGCGACTCCGGCCTGGCGTTCATTGAGCACAAAGGGCTGCGCATAGGAGATCCCCCAACGATCCCGCACATGGGAGTAGATGCCAATGGACGGCGTGTTGCGTCTGGGATCCAGCCTGGCTTGCCAAACCCGCTTGGTGGTCTCCATGCTCATCATGTCGGATGAGGCCAAGTCGGACCTTCCCCAGGTGGCAGCAATCGGTTGGCGCTGCATGAATTCCAGTACCGCATTGCAGGCCTGACTCAGGCGCCGTTCGTCGCTTGCCCAGCGCATGGCCTGGCGGATGCTGACGGCCGACAACTGCGGGATCATGCGTGCACATTCGGCAGAGGTGAGGCTGGTGCCGTGCGCCAAAATGCCAGCGTACACCATCAACAATTCTTCCGTTGACCTTGGCTCACGTCCCAACATGATCCAGCTGAATCGGACCTGGGCATCCACCTGCAGGATCACTTCAGGCAGTTGCACCTCGCCCAAGCGCTGGTCCAATTGGGCGCGCAACTGGATGACTTTGGGATCTTCATCCTCGGCGGGCATCGCCGTCAAGTGCAGTTCGTCGTCCACGCGCAGCGTCCCTTCCCGCGCTGCAGTGGCCACGGCCGCTACGCCTGCGCGCAAACGGGAGAGCAGTGGCGCCAGAAAGGTGCTCGCTTTGGTTGGGAGATCCAGGTGGGCGTAGTGCCGCTTGGATTCTGCGGCCCAGCGCTCTGGCGTAAAGAACAGGCGGGCGCGCCCGCGAAACACCAGGCTGGTGTCCACCCACATGGAGCCATTGCGCACGGCACGCCGCAATGAGAATAGCGTGGCCACTTCCAGTGCCCGCATGGCTTTGTCTCGATCTTCCCCTGTGATTGCTGCCGACCACACGCCACCCAGGCGAGGGGCGCTGATCTCGACTGGCAGCTCACGCGCTTTATCGGCGTACAGTTTGAGCAGTTGGTTCAGGGCGATGAGAACTGGGTGGCCTTCCTCTGCCTGCCAAGGCAGCTTACCGATCTCGGCCAACAGGGCGCGTACAGGGCGGATGCCCTCGAACAGACGTTCTCGCACCAGGGATGCGCGGCTTGGTGGCTTGGCCTGTTGACTGGTCGCCACCAGTTCCACGACACGGATGCGCAGCTCGCCTTCGGCGAGTTTATCTTCTGCTGCCAGTACCGCCAAGTCAGCCAGCAACTTCTTGTACATGTCTGCCCAATTGACCGTGTCGGGCACTTCCTCTCGGGCCATACGCCACAGGTCAGTCACCCGGCGTTGGATCATCAGAATGGCCTGGTCGGTGGTGGTGAACAGGCAGTAGCGCAGGAAACATGCAACTTCCACAGTGCGCCGCGGCTCTTTGATTCTGGCCCCCACCGATGGCGGCCGGTTCGCCAATTGACGGGCGTAGCGGCGCACGATGAGGTCAGACACGTCACCCAGATGCTGGTGAACATCCAGGCTGTGCAGCAGGTCGATGCGCTCAAATACTTGGGCAATCTGTACGGTCGAATGTTTTGCCGGTGCCTCCCATAGCCAGCTTTGCTGGATCTGGCCGTCTGGGCGGAATTCGGCCAGTGTGTCGCACCACTTCTTCAGCAATTCACTGGGGACAGTGGTGGCAATGAGCTCACCCGTCTGCGTCTCAAGCAGATCCATTGCGGCTGTGATCTGGGTCTGTAAGGCTCGGCTGTTTTCGATCAAATACTTGTGGTCATACAACCAACGCCTGGCAAACACCGTCATTTGATCTTTGTCCGGCAAGCGGCTCGCCTCGTTGCGCAGGACTTGTACAAAGGCACGGCTTTGATGTTCTGTCATCCCTCGAAAGCCAAGAGTCTTTTGAGCCAGTTGCTGATGCTCGAACAGAGTGCTTCTGCGACCGTACAGAGCTTTGATG
>JANXVI010000278.1 GCA_025351745.1 Rhodoferax sp. | reverse complement strand
TACAGCATCCAATGCATGAAGGTCGGCGATTTGACGATCGCAGTCCGCATCGCATTTGCCGTCCGCTTTTTTGGTTTCCAGATCAGTCAATCGCATGGCTTCCGCATGCTTGAGGTAGTTGTTTACCGTGGCATTACCGGCAGTCATACCCCCCGACGGCCCACCCACCAGTACGCCCACCGCAGTCCCCGCAACAGCCGGCAACGTCTTCTTCAGCGAACCCGTCCACGACTACGTGCAAGGCCACCCGTGCAGATCCGCCCTGCGCCCATTGGGCCTTCTCTTCTGGGGTCGTTGCTTCCTTGTATTTCTTGTCCGCATAGTCCCCAATAGCCTTTGGCGCCAACTACCCCAATGTCTGTGTCAGGGCAATCTGGGCGTTCACATCGCTCTTGACCTTGTCCTTGTCAAAGATCGGTGTCAGCGCCGTGCTGGAATCCCCCGTACGTACATCCTTGTTACCCGCAATGCCGGTGATGCCCGGCACCGTAGTGCTGGCCGAACTGCCATTGGCTGAACCTACGCCAGAGCTGCCGGTAATAGTGGTGCCAGCTTTGTTGGCGTCCAGTACCTTTTCGATCGTCTTGGAGCTCATGCCCCTGTCGATCATGTTGTTCTCAGCAGTATTGCTACTCTGGTCACCAATGGTGGTGCTCATGCTCGCGGACAGGTTGTACCCGCTGGCGCTGTAGTTGGCGCTGTTCGCAATATCCGTAGTAGTCGTAACACCCGCAGCCGCATAGGTGTTCAGGTTCTTGTCCACCGCCGCCTGCGTGCTGGTGATCTGGCTGCCAGCGCTGACGCTGAAGCTGCTGGTGCCATAGCAGGTGACCGGTGGGCATAGCTTCATGATAAACCCGCTGCTACTGCTGCTCTCGGTGTAAGCGCTGGTGGGCTGCGGGCTGGTGATGAAGAGGTCGCCTCCGATGTCGGCCACAACGGTTTTGGCATTGACTGCGCCGCCAATGATGTTGGTGTCGCCCCCGCTCTTGATGCTGGCTTTGTTGCCAGCGGTGATGGTACTGTTACTGTAGCTGGTGTCGGTACCGTTGCCTTGGCCCTTGTTTTGGCTGACTCTGGCGTTGAGCGTAAATCCGTTACTGGCACCCAAGGCAAAGCCCACACCGATGCTGGCGCTGGAGCCGCTGGTGCTGTTGCTGTTGGTGCCGGTGTTGGTGGCCGCCAGGATGTTGATTTTGTTATCAGCCTTCAGGTTGACGTCTTGGCCAGCCGTGATGGTGCTGCCAACGATATGGATGTTGCTGTCAGCTCCGCCACCGGTGGCGGTGAGGGTGACGTTGCCACCGGCGGTGATGGTAATGGTGACGCTGTCGGCTCCCTTGATGACTACGTCTTTGGCGCTGGGTTGGCTCAAAACTCCTGAATTGATAGCGCAATAGATCCATCCGACGAGGGCTAGAGGCCAGTTTTGCTTACATGGCCTGGCTGAAACACCTTTTCGCGGCTTTATCCGCGTGCCATTTGCATGCCCACTCTACGCGGCGAGATCGTTCTGACCAGCGATGCCAGCAATGCCCAGGAATCTTTTCGGGGCGAGGACTTTACGTCCGAGCCCAAAGGGTCCGCAGACTTGATATACGTGGTGGGCCTTGTAGTTGCCAGGGTGTTGCTGCGCGGAGCAGCGGCGCGGCCCTGAGGCCTTCAAACCAATGCCGATCGCGCATTCTGAGCACCCTGCTCTGTCGGTGAAGTCGGCATTGGTGAAGCAGACCCGGATTGATTCGTGAAAAATCTTGTTGCGTGCCCGTTTGTGTTGATGTGGTGGCGCGATGCTAACAATCTTGTCAGGGGCTCTTGGCTTCAGGCGCGCTGTCTGGGTTGGACATCTCGCGCATTTGCTGGTCCAGATCCTGCGCCGAAAGCGGCGCCTCGGTTGCCTCTGACGTTGCATCGAACTGGTGCACCGTCCAGGGCATCGCAAAGACCAAGACCGTGACGGCACACTGCACGGCGATGTAGGGCAGCAAAGCGCGCAGTGTGGCCCACACCGATGTATTCATCAGGCCCGATTTGGCCCTGGCCATCATTACGGCGTAGCCCATAGGCGGAATCAGAAAGCTCAATTGCAGCACCAGCAGCAGCAACACGGCCGTTTGCTGCGCGTCGCCCAGCCTGGCAATCAAAGGGGGGCCAATGATCGGGATGATGACAAATATCATCTCGAATGCGTCCAAAACCCAGGCACACAAAGCCACCAGAAGCAACACCAGTGCGCCGGTCACCAGCGGTGGCAACGGCGACGCCATGACGGTGTTGGTGATCCACACGTCGGTTCCCCACAGGCGAAATATCAGGCTAAATGTGGTGGCTCCAACAAGCAGTGCCAGCAGCGCACCGCTCAGGCTCAACGTATCGGTGAGCACCGACCGCCACTGGGCCCGGTTCAGGGCGCGGGTTACCACGGTGACGCAGACCAGCAAAACCCCACCAGAAGCAGCAGCTTCGACGGCAAATATTTCGCCTACGAAAATCCCAACCAACAACACCAACGTTGCACTGGTGACCGCAAGCGCCAACGCAAGCTGCAGCTTAGACACCGGCGTTGCGGCCTGCTGGGACGTGAATTTGCGGCCTTTCCACCAAGCTACCGCCAGCCAAAGCACCAACACCACTGCGGCGGGTAGCAAGGCCGCATGGAACACGTCCTGCGTGTTGATGATGCGCGTCGAACCCAATACGTAGCCCGGCAAATTGCTGGCCTCGGTGTGCGCGCGCAGCATGGTGTCGCCCAGCAGAATAAGCACCAGCGAAGGCGGCACCACAACCCCAATGGTCGCGGACGCGGTGATCAACGCAGTGGCTGCAGCCGCATCGATCTGGCCCAGCCGCGGCGCGACAAGTCGCGCCAATAGTGCGGAGCTCGATGCCACCGAACCGTTCATGGGCGCTATCAGCGTGCCCACGCCAAATGCGGCAATCGATGTGCCTGCACCCGTGCGCCTAAACAGTGAAGCCAGTGACGAGAACAGGGCATCTGCCACCGGCAGACGTTGCAGCAGAACACCGATGAAGACGAACAAGGGCAGCGCTTGCAACAAGTCCTGGTCCAACAGGCCCAGCGTACGACTTGATATGGCATTGAGCACCCCCAGGTCCATAGCTCCGACCCAGATGCCGCCGGCAGCAAACAGGCTGGCCGTGCCAATCAGCAAGACCCATACCGGCATGCCGGTGCTGATGATAAGAATGGCGAGCGCGACCAGCATCCACAGGCCGGTCGTGGCATACGGTGCGCTCATGCTTTGGACTGTCGGTGCCGACGCGTCTCAAAGTAGACGTCAGCCAGTGCATGGACCAAAACAAATAGCGCCAACACGGCCAGCGCTACACGCATCATGAAATAGCCCGGTGTATAGCCTTCGTTGAATTTCTCCATCACCCGTATCGATTCGGCCATCTGGGGCACTGCGGTCCACAGGATGAAGGTGGCCCAGGAGCCCACGCATGCCAGACGTACCCACGGCCGCCACAAGACCGTGGTCTTGCGGTCGGCGAGCTTGCGGTATCCGACGAAGGCCAGATGGGCTTTCGCGCGCGATGCCGCGGTGATGGCGACGGCGGCGTACAACGCGAAAACAATCTGTGCGATGTTGTTTGCATCGCGCGAATACCCCTCGACCCATGCGCGCAGTGGCCACTGCGCAAACAGCAAGAAGGCAAGCGGAAGGACCAAAGAAGCAGCGAATGTGAACCTGCGCCGGTCGCGGACTTGATCCTTACCCGGGACGCAAGCACGCGGCTCAACTGCGCTTGTATCCGGCGAAAGATCTGTGCCGTTCGTTTTCATCCATTTGAGGATACCACTGGCGACACGAATCTTACGTCGGCGACAGCGCCGATTACAAAATCAGCGCCCGGCTATTTTAGAAAATTGATAGGCTGGCGCACCCATTTCCCAACACGATGGTTGTGGTTTGTGAGAGGTCCGCAAGACCCTCAGGCCGACCCCTACTGCAAACTGCGAATCGGGCCTGCGCGTTGCTCGATTTGCTGCTCCACCTCTGCGCGCATGCCCATGGCAAATCCGACTTCGGCCACCACAAACAGCGGGCCAATGATCAGGCCGGTCAGGTCGTCTACAAAAGCGGGCTTTTTGCCCTCGTAGACATGGCCTACCAACTGGAATACCCAGCCTACGACAAACATGCCGACGCCGGCTCCCAGCCAGACGGCGGTGCTTTGCGCGGCCAGGACATCGCCAGCCCACAGCGACAGGCCCATCAACACCGCCATCACCACGCCGAAGCGCAGATCCAACAAAAAGTAATACAACACAGTGACCGAAGTGACTGCAAACGCCGGTGTCAGCAGCACGGCGCCGATGTTATAGCCAGGGCGTGACAGCAGAATGGCGATAGACACCACGATCATCGGGATGCCGACCAGATGCGTGGCGATATTGCGGCGATCCCGGTGGTAGGTGGCGTACTTCGCCAGTTGGTCTACGAGTGTCTTCATGTTTTTTGGCTCCTCAAATCTAGGAGTGACGATCATGGCCTCTAGCGAATCCAAAAACTGTCGGGTTGCGGACACGGGGTGCAAAAACGTTTTACTCCATGGCCGTCGGGCGGGTTTGGCAGATTCGCTGGCAGGCGCTATCAAAAGTATAGTGGATCACGCATATTCTACGTGGGCTAGCGGCCAAATTTTTATATGGAACTCGGTTCAAAGACGGCCCTGGCAAGCTGCTGCACAATCACTGCCTACCGAGGATTGACATGCCCGACACCCTTGCAAACCTGCGCTGTGCAACGGCGCAACTATGGATCAATCCGCAGCGCTTGGCAAGTGCGGCCGCCGTGAACCTGGGCGAGCAGCCCCTCGCGCTTCGCACCGCCGACATGCACGCAGCGCAAGACCGGCTGGCCCGCTTCGCGCCGCTACTGGCACAGCTTTTTCCTGAACTGGTGGCCAGCCATGGTCAGATTGAATCTGCGCTGATACCCGTGCCCGCCATGCAGCAGGCACTGGGCTTGCCATTGGCCAGCGGTCGGCTGTGGGTCAAGGCTGACCACAGCCTGCCGGTGGCGGGCTCCATCAAGGCGCGAGGCGGTTTTCATGAGGTGCTGGAGTGGGCCGAACAATTGGCCCTGCAGCACGGGGGGCTGATGGCCGATGGCGACTACCGTACCCTCACCAGTGACGACGCACGGGCTTGGTTCGCACGGCACCAAGTGGCTGTGGGGTCTACCGGCAATCTGGGTATGGCGATTGGCGTGATGGCAGCGGCGCTGGGTTTTCGCGCAGTGGTGCATATGTCAACCGACGCCAAGGCCTGGAAGAAGGACCGGCTGCGCCAGCATGGTGTAGCTGTCATCGAGCACACCGGCGACTATGAACAGGCCGTGGCGCAAGGCCGTCAACTGGCCCACGCAGATCCAACCTGCCACTTTGTCGATGACGAGCGCTCAGTCTCCCTATTTGTGGGCTATAGCGCCGCTGCCTTGCACCTGCAGAAGCAATTGCAAGACCAGGGCATGGCTGTGGATGCGCAGCACCCTCTGCTGGTCTACCTGCCCTGCGGGGTGGGTGGCGCGCCGTCCGGCATCGCCTGGGGCCTGCACCAGGTGTTGGGTGAACATGTGCACTGCTTTTTTGCCGAGCCAGTGCAGTCGCCGTGCTTTTTGGTGCAGATGATGGCAGCGCCGGGCAGCCATCCATCGGTCTACGACTATGGCCTGACCAACCAAACGCAAGCAGATGGGTTGGCCATACCCCGTGCGTCGCTGTTGGCGGCGAAAGCCATGCGCTCTATTTTGGCGGGTGTGTTCACCGTACAGGACCCGAGGCTGTTCGACCACTTGGCCTTGCTCCATGCCAGCGAAGGCATGCGCATTGAGCCGTCTGCCGCAGCCGGGTTCAGCGGACCACTGCACTTGCGCAACCACGCGTTGGCCAGCGCGGGTGCCAACCATGTGGTCTGGACCACGGGTGGCTTGCTGGTGCCGGACGCGCAGTTCCAGGGCTTCTTGCAACAGGCGACTGGCTAGCTAACCCTTCCAGACAAACGGAAACTTGAGCTGCTTCATAAAGCCATCGGGAACGTAGTCGCCCAGCACACCATAGTGCTCAGGCCAGAGTTTCGTGCTCTTGACCGCTGTACCAAACAGGTAGTCGATGAAGGCAAAGTGCGCCGCGTAGTTGCGGTCCAGCGCCTCCTGGTCCTGGCTGTGGTGCCAATGGTGGAAATTGGGCGTGACGATCACATAGCGCAGCGGCCCCAGGCGCACGCTGACGTTGGCATGGTTGAACACCGCCTGGAAGCCGACGATGACGATGTAGGTATCGATCACCTCTTTGGAGAAGCCCAGCACAAAGATCGGCGCCAGCACCAGCGTGCGGGTGATGATGAGCTCCAGAATATGCTGGCGCGAACCCGCCAACCAGTCCATATGTTTGGCGCTGTGGTGCACGGCGTGCAGGCGCCACAGCCAGGTCTCATGGTAGGCGCGGTGGGTCCAGTACTGGACCAGGTCTGCCACCAGCACGATCAAAAACACAGCCGCAAAAAAAGGCATGTCGCGCACCCATGCCTGAATGCCGTCCTTAGCCGCCCAGCCAAACAGCTTGTGCACAAACAGATTGGTCGCCAGCATGATGAAGCCCACCACCATATGGTTGACGATAAAGTGGTTGAAGTCGGTCTGCCACTCGGGGCGAAACACGGGTTGGTCTTTGCGCAGTGCAAACAACTTTTCAACGAAAATAAAAATCAGCGACGAGCCCAGCAGGTCCAGAATGAACCAGTCCAGCCCGATATACGGCGTGTTGTCGGCAAAGTCGTTGACCGGTACCTTGTGGCCGCCCAGGATGGCGGTCAGCACCACCAGTAGAAACGCAAAGCCCGACAACCAACGCGATCGGTTGAACAGCACGTTGACCAATGACATGCCGCCCGCCAGTACCATGGCTACGAACATAACGGTGCGAATCACATCCACGTTGTAGCTCTTGCGCAGCTCGGGTGTCGTGAGGTACTGCGGGAAGTGAAACGCCAGCACGCCCAAGAAACACAAGATACCCAAAGAGAGTGCGATGACACCGGTGATCAGGCCCCTTCCCTTCTGCAGCGCGCCGTGGCCCTCGGTCAGTTCGTTGAGTTTTTGCAGCATGGTTTCCTCTCCCAGTCATTTTTTCGGATGGGCTGCAGTATCTCATTCTGGAGATTGACATTCGCGTGCGCCTTCGCGCCGCCCGGTCCCTTGGGTGTCAGTTGACGCCTTGGTGGAACTGGCTATCATGAAATGTACCGAGTCGGATGAAATCCATTTGGATGCGGTTGGTGTACTGTTTCCATATCTCAAAGGGCACTACTATGAAACCCTCACTTCAGTTGGCAGCCCCAAACTATGAGGCCGCCTCTCCTTCAAGGTATCTTCTCTTGATTGCAATTCCGATAGTGTTACTGGGTTGCGCAAATCAAGACATGGCCAAAAAAGAAGTCGCTCCAGCGCCAGCGATTGTTACCGTCGCACAGCAGCCCGCCGCACCGCCTGCGGTCATTGTTGCTCTCCCCTACGAGGATGCAGTGAAGCTTGCCGCAAAAGACCTCTTCACCAAGGCGAAGTTGCCCGATGGGCAGACTTTCGATATGGTGATTGATCCACTGGTGGACGGAACAACCGGCATGCAGTCCGTAGCAACGGCGGCCCTGGAAAAGCAAGTGGTCGGGATCGTATCCAGCGATTTCCCACGCTACCAGGTCAAGCCGCTCAACGCCGCAAACTTAGCCGCCGCGCCCTTGGTGTTCATCGGAACTTTTACCCCCATAAACCTGCAAGGCAAGGGCACGGGAGAGCGTGATGCGTATCGAATTTGCTTTGCGCTCGCCGACCTTAAAACCGGAAAAATTGTAAGCAAGGGTTTCGCCAGATCGCAAACCGCGGGTATCGATCCCACTCCCCTGCCCTATTTTCGGGACGCACCACTATGGATAAACGACAAAATTGTCGAAGGCTATATTCGTACTTGCCAAGGCACCAGTGCGGGTGACCCTATTAACCCGGCGTACTTGGACAAGGTTTCGGTTGCTGCCGGTATCGACGAGGCCACCAAGGCTTACAACGGTCGAAAATATAAGGAATCTCTGGCATTGTTTACCGCGCTCTTGCGCAACCCTGCTGGCGACCAACCGCGCGCCCACACAGGCATCTATCTGTCCAATCTCAAGCTAGGGCGACGCGATGCTGCGATGCATGAATTCGCAAAACTGGCCTCCCAAGGTATGACAGCGAAGCGATTGGCTGTGAAATTTGGATTCCAAAGTGGAGCAGCTGGTTTCGCCAAGGATGAAAATTCGTATGACCGTTGGCTCAAGGAATTGGCGAGCGAGTCATCCAAATTTGCCAAGGCGTCGGGGACTTGCTTTGAAGTCGGGGGCCATACCGGGCGGGGAGGATCAGAGGCTTTGAACGAGCGACTCTCCTTGCAACGCGCAGAATATGTCAAACAGCGGTTGATTGCAGAGCGCAACGACCTCGCAGACCTCATCAGCACGAAGGGCTATGGCTCCAGCGAAGCAATGGTTGCAACCGGTCGGGGCGATCCGTTCGACGCGCTGGACCGTCGCATCGAATTCAAGCCGGGCCCATGTGCACCAAAGGCCTGAATGGCGTTGCCGATTCAGCAATGACCACAGTTGAGCGGCCTGGAGTTTTGCGCCGTCTGACACGACATTGGGGCCCGTGGGTCTTGACCCTGGCCTTGGCCCATGTTTGCTCGTCTTTGCTCGCGGGGGCCAGTCTGGCGCAAAGCAGGGAGTCCCCACTCTTGCAGGTCAACACAGGCTCGCATACCGCACCGATTCGGGCGCTCGACATTGACCGCACGGGCCGTTATGCGGTCACAGCGGCGGACGACCGAACCGCTCGCGTCTGGGATCTTGCGAATGGTCAGCTCCTCAGGGTTTTGCGACCTCCCATTGGCGCTGGAAATGACGGCAAGCTCTTCGCGGCCGCCATGGCGCCCACTGGATCGATTATTGCAGTAGGTGGTTGGTCGGCGGACAATGATGTCTATCTTTTCGACGCGAAAAGCGGCGCGATGGTCCAGCGCATCACTGGCTTGCCAGACGTCATCACACAACTCAACTTCTCGCCGAACGGGAAAAGTCTGCTCGTGGGGCTATGGGGGAAAAATGGATTGCGTCTATTCGGCAGTGATTCCGACTGGCGAAACAGCCGGGAACTGGGTGGCGATTCCCGTTACGACGGTTCCATCACCAGTGCAAAATTTAGCCCCGATGGCGCTCGACTGGCGTCAACCAGTGCAGACGGTTTGGTTCGTGTCTACAGCTGGGCACAAGGCACACTTAGGTTGAACCGCAGTGCGCCGACCCAATCGGGTAGCCAGGCTTTTGGCCTCGCGTGGTCACCGGATGGCGCCGCGTTGGCCGTCGGTTTTGCCGACTCCCCGGCTATTGCCGTGCTGCGATCGGACACATTAGTTCAGGCGTTCTCGCCCGACATCGCTGGCATCGCAAATGGAAGCCTGAACGCGTTGGCCTGGAGCCCCAACGGCGCCGAGCTTTTGGCGGCCGGCACCTGGAAACTTCCAGACGGAAGACATGGGCTTAGGCGCTGGGCAGCACAAGGTCAAGGCAAAGCAACGGATGTAAGCCTCACTGGTAACAGCATTGTTGGCATTCAAGTCCTTCATGACGGTCGCATCGTTTATGCATCAGCGGACCCCGCTTGGGGCTGGCTGACACCGACCGCGGGGACCCAGGCATCTGCTTCAGATCTTGCCGTTAGCAGTGGACTGATTGATTTTCGAGGCGGGCGGACCGGGTTCCGTACGTCCCGCGACGGCAGCGCCATTGCGTTTTCTGGGCGCAGCAGCCGAGGCACTGCAAGCGAAAGCGGCTTTGACCTGGTGCGCACAGAATGGGTCGCACCGCAAACGCTGTGGACTGCTCCAGCGGTAAGTAGCAAAACCCTGGAAGTGCGTGAATGGATCGACAGTGTGCAGCCTCGACTCAATGGGCGCCCGTTTGTGTTAGCGGAAAACGAAGTTTCAATGAGTGCAGCACTTGCATCTGGCAGTGCAGGCGTCGTACTAGGTACCAGTCTCTATGTGCGCTACATCAAGGCCGACGGCACCGAACGCTGGCGCTCAACGGCCCCAGGAACCACTTGGCAAGTCAATGTCTCAGGCAATGGTCAGTGGGTCATTGCAGGTTTCAGCGACGGAACTATTCGCTGGTACCGCGCGAGCGACGGCACTGAGCAACTGGCGCTGTACCCGCACCCCGACCGTCGGCGCTGGGTCATCTGGACTCCGAGTGGTTATTACGCCGCCGCTGCGGGGTCAGAAGACCTGATAGGTTGGCACCTCAATCGCGGCAAAGACCAATCTGCAGACTTCTTCCCGGCATCCCGGTTCAGAACCCAATTTTACCGACCCGATGTGGTCGCCAGAGTAATTGAAGCCGGTACCGTTGCAGAAGCGCTGCGCCTGTCTGATTTGGCCGCTGGGCGAATGGTGCAGGCGCAGTCGGTAGCGCAGGCACTGCCACCTGTTGTGGACATTCTTGCGCCCCAGGACGGGTTCGTCACTTCCAAGAATGAACTCACCCTGCGCGTGTCGGTTCGCACTCCAATGGACGCACCCGTCCAATCGGTCCGGGTAAGAGTCAATGGTTTGTTGCAGGCAGATGTTGGTGTTGCATTGGCCCAGAAAGCAGGCCCCTCGGCGTCGGGCGTCGACTACCGTGACATTGCCGTCCGATTGCCCAATGAGAATGCGGATGTTCAAGTCTTTGCCGAGAATCGCAATGGGGTATCTTTGCCGACCTCCTTGTTGGTGAAATGGGGTGGGAGCAAGCCCGCAGTCAGCACGCCTCCAAGCGCCTCCTCAGGTGACAAGATGTTCAATCCCAAGCTCTATGTTCTGGCTGTGGGAATGTCCAAATACCGCAATCCCACCTACAACCTTGATTTTGCCGCGAAGGATGCTAGCGACTTTAGTCAGGTACTTTTGCAACAGAAGGGAACACTGTACCGTGACGTTGAAGTTCGCCTCTTGACAGACGCAAAGGCCACCAAGGATGGCGTACTGGAAGGCTTGGAATGGCTCAAGCGTGAGGTCACAGCACGCGACGTTGGAATACTCTTTCTCGCTGGCCATGGTATGAACGACAACGCTGGCAATTACTATTTTTTGCCGCATGACATCAATCCGGAGCAACTACTGCGCACCGGCGTCGCGCACAATGACATCAAACTCACGTTGAACAATATTGCTGGCAAGGCCCTCTTTTTCATCGACACCTGCCATTCTGGCAATGCACTCGGTACGGCCAAAACGCGGGGCGTGGCAGACGTCAATGCAATCGTCAATGACCTCGCATCCGCCGAGAACGGTGTTGTGGTTTTTGCAGCCTCCACGGGACGACAACTCTCCCAGGAATCGCCGAACTGGGGGAATGGAGCTTTTACCAAAGCACTGGTCGAAGGCTTGGCAGGTAAAGCAGATTTTCGAAAGACTGGAATCGTCACCCACAAGGGGCTTGACTTCTACGTTGCCGAGCGGGTCAAAGAATTGACGAAGGGACAACAATCCCCTGTCAGCATCACTCCGCTTGGTGTAGCTGACTTTCCGATAGCACTCGTGGGTGTTAACGGCGTAACCGCTCGTTGACTCACATGGACCTGGGCTTTGGCGATGCGCCTTTGCCCGCTTGCCCCTGATCCGAGGCGCCCCACACCCAAACACTACCGTCAGGCTTTACCCCTACGGAGTGGTACGCGCCCGCCGCAATTTGCACGAAGTCGCCCTCTACTTTGGTAGGTACATTGACGCTAACACCCGTGCCTGTACCGAGTTGGCCTTCCTCGTTCGTGCCCCATGCGAACAAACTGCTCTTTGCACGAATGGCAAGCGAGTGGCCGCTGCCCGTTGCGACTGACGTCCAGTCGCTATCCTCTCCAATTTTAAGAGGAGTAGGTTGGCTCGCTGAAGAACGGTTGCCCAATTGCCCACTTTGGTTGTCGCCCCACGCCCACAAGCTCCCGCCGCGCTTGATTGCCAAAGTATGGTTCCGACCAGCCGCAACCTCTAAAAAGTCACGCCCTACTTCCGTCGGCACGACGGCTTCACGCGCGCCTATACCCAATTGACCAGATTCATTGTTACCCCACGCGAAAAGGGTGCCCTCGCGATTGATCGCAAGGCTGTGCGACCCGCCTGCCGCAATTTTGGCAAAGCCCCGACCAATGAGCATAGGCGCAGGCCGAGGCATCGTTGTGCCATCGCCAACTTGCCCAAATTGATTACCACCCCAAGTCCACAGGGCCCCGTCTGCGGTCAATGCAAGGGCATGCTGCCCCCCGGCAGCGACCGCTACGGCATTGCCGTCGATGGACATCCGCCGTGCCTCGGTGCGCTTACCGGTTGCGTCTGTCCCCGCTACTTGCTGGCCCCACACCCAAACTGAACCGTCGGACTTGATAGCCACAGAAAAACTGCCCCCGCCGGCCACCGCCGTGTACGGCCCTGCGACAACCAGCACCGGGCGGTCACTGTTGCTGGTCTTGGTATCGCCCAACTGTCCCGCCTCATTGCCACCCCAAGCCAATGCAACGCCGTCCCTTCGCACGGCGACGGTATGGCTACCACCTGCAGCTACGGTGGCTACGTTTTCGACGCGTGCCGAAGCAGCCTTTGCCAGCGCATTTCGGATCTCTGATTCTGCCTTTGACTTGCCGCCTGTAGCCTTTTGTTGTTTAGCGTCAGGGATTTCTACAGGCTCTGCATTGTTCGCATACACAGCCGAAGTGCCAATGGCAAAGACAATTGCGAATACGGTCGATTTCATTTTTTCCCCGAAGTTTCTACAACAGCCGTGGCGGGCGCATCCAGCTCGCGCCCCAGGCGAATACCGATAAACGGCCTGCGTTCCGCCGGAGCAATCGATTCGCGTCGGGCAAAACGTACATCCGCTACGTTGTAGTTAAATGCACCTCCCCGGTAAACCCGCTTTTGGCACGTTGCGCTGTTAACCGCTGAACCATCGATTGGAGCACCGGCATAGTCATCAGTCAGACAGTCGGCTACCCATTCAGCGACATTGCCTATTGCATCGTGAATGCCAAAACGATTCTGACGCAACGAAGTGCTGCCGGCCGCCGTAAATGCACTTTGGTCGTTGCATTTGTAGGCTACCTTGGCCTCTGTACGCTTTACAAATGCCTCATCAGCCAGATTGGCATGTTCACACGACTTGCTTTCCTCGGTACCCCATGGGGTCAGTGCATCGCTGCCTGCACGGGCCATATATTCCCATTCTGACTCCGACAACAGACGATAGCGCTTACCTGTGACCTTGCTCATCCATTGCGCATATGCGTTTGCATCGAACCAACTGGTGCAGACAACGGGCTCGTCTTCCCGCTGTGGAAACCCGGGTGACTTCCACGTTTTGTCTTCGACAGCACTTTTCTTCTTGTTGCAAGATGCATCGCCACCAAAGTTGTACCCCGATGCATTGACAAATTCAGTGAATTGGAAAAGCGTGACTTCAAATCGGCTTACTGCAAATGCGGTCGCAATTTTGACTGCATGGCGCGGCAGCTCATCACGGTCGGCTGCGTTGCTGTTACCGCCTTGCTGGAAACTTCCCTTGTCCACCACCACCATCTCAGGGCACGTAGGACAGTCGCGAATAAGTGTGCCGGGAGCTATGGACTCCGTCATGCCAGCTTTGGCGTGCGCCGCCACCTCTTTCGCCGCATTGCCGCGCACAGCAAAAAAGATGGCGGCTCCACTTGCGCAAACTGCTACAGCAACTATACCGATTACGGCCCATGATTTCCAGCTCGAAGGCGTTGAACCGTTTGTGCCATTTGCTTGTAGATCGGCGAGCCACTCGCGGGCTGTCTGGTAGCGGTCCTTGACCGGTATTTTCAAGGCCTTGTCAATGCTCGCGAGAAATTTGGCCGGGTATTTGGATTTTCCCAAATCGACCGCGGGGATGAGCAAGTCTCGCAGCAGTCGTGTATTGCTGGAACCTGGTTTGCGCTGCGCAACCATCTCATAACAGGTCGCCCCAATCGAATAGATGTCGGAATAGGGTCCCTGCGCAAACTGACCCGTGCTATCCCACTGTTCTGGCGCAGAATAGTTGTAGGTCACAATCGCCGTCATGGGCCTCTGAACATCATTCTCTGCGAGCTGACGGGCCGAACCAAAGTCGATCAATATGGGACGCGATCCGTTTGCCAAAAAAATATTCGATGGTTTGATATCGCGATGCAAAATGCGCGCCGCATGCAGGGCTTCGACTCCCCCGAGCAGCGAACAGAGAAACGCCTGCATCCACTGTGGATCAAACACAGGATCTCGATCAATCCGCTGCGAAAGCGTTTCGCCTTCACACAAGTCCATGACCATGTAGGCCGTCCGGTTTGCCTCAATGCATCGGTAGACCCGAACCACTGACGGATGGTTGATACCGGCCAGCAAGCGGGCTTCATCGATAAACCCCGTAAGTCCAGTGGTGTATGCCGATTCATCCTTCTTCGAAAGAATGGTAATCGTGTTGTTGTCAAAACGTCCAGCCAGGCCACGGGGCAAAAATTCCTTGATGGCACGGAATTGGTTCAAGGAATGGTCGAATGCCTTGTATACGATTGCAAAACTGCCGCTTCCTATGACATTCTGGATTTCAAATTCGTTGAGGCGGTAGCCGGAAGAAAGTGCGCGCGCATCATGGCCTTCACGTTGTTCGGTTTCCTCAAAAAAGCTGGGGGCATTGGGTTCGTTGGTCATGAACGTTGTAACTTCTCAGCGTGCTGCCTTATTCCGCTTAATCAGGCAAAGAGACTCTGCCACTTCCACCAAGTAGACGGCATTGCCCGTCTTTTCGTTAAAGGTGACGACCCGCCCAGGGAGCGCAGCGACGGCAGGGTCGCTTAAGTTGTTTTCTGAAAACAGCAACTGCCCGCGCTGCCAGCAGCGCATCTGGTAGGCGCCGGGCGCCGAATCGGACGGCATCGGATATTCCGCCGGAGTGAACATGGGTTTCGGGTCTCGGTTGATTTGCGGTACTTTCAACGCAGGCTCGGCCTCAGGATCTGCACCCCATGCCAGCGTCGACGCGACCAATCCCAAAACCGCAAACATCATAGGCCAGCATTGGGCCAAGATTCGATGGCGGAATACCATATTTACTTCCTGTTGATAACAAACCGCGCTTCTCCGAAGCTGGCATCTGCAGTTCCGCCAATGGCGGTTCGGATGTCCTCCAAATCCCGGCGCTGCATCTCAAAACCATTGCCCACCCGCTGTACACCTGCCGTCAATGCCGGATCATTGTCAGAGGCAAAGCATGCGACGGACTCTGAGGTTGGTCCAACCTTGATCGATAAACCACTGTTGCCGGGTACCACGGTCGTCGCGTTGGCGTTGACCAACGCGTCTGAGGCCCTTGGATTGGGAAAGATCCGCATGGTGGAGCCGTCCTTTTGAGAAGTAACGTAACAGTACAGATAGGCATCCCGATTGGTTTTCACCGACACGCTGAGCGGATCACCATTTCGAAACGGCTTGTGCTTCGTATCCAGAACGAAGTCCACCGCAATGGGTTGCAACGCTGCATACCGGGTGTCTCCCATCGAACGGGTCTTGACCTCAGAGTTCGAAGACCCCGCCTTCTTCTTGCCCTCAAACCGCTTTCTCAGTTCGCCGTCTGACAAGTTGGCTAGTTGTTTCGCACTGCCCTTCACATTTTTGTTTGGCAAGTTCACGACATAGGCGAAAGTCTGCTCATCTACGGTCTGTGGTGCTGGGCTCTTATTGAGGGCTGCAATGTCTTTGAGTGCATCTCTGAATTCCTTATTGATTTGCCCATTTGCTGGTCCGTTGTACCTGCCCATGATTCGCAACTGATTTTGCATATAGACAACCAGTTTTCCTTCAGACAAAAGGTTGTAATACCAGTCACCAATCTCGCGCTTTACCATGGGATGTGTGGCGCTAACGCCAAGGCATTGCCAATACGGTATACGCAGCAATTTTCCAAAAAGTTCTATGGTCGCCAGCTCCACCAGATTGCGAACTCCCCCGCCAACACCCTCGGCCCGGCTCACACTAAAGTTGTAGTTGATACCAAAGGTTTTGTTGTCCATGGTCGCTTGCATGCCGCCCTGTTGCTGGCCTTGCGATTGCCCCCCGGAAAAATTTGCTCCAAAGTTCTTACTATCACCCGAACGCTGAAGCAATACCGAATTCCTGGAAGTCACGCCCGGCAATAGCTCCATGGTCTTGGTGCTCATGATGCTCAGGTCCAGACCAATCGTCGCCATATTGGCTGTCGATTGAGCGCCACCGCTGAGGGGTCCAAGTTGCACACCCAGGCCCGCCTGCCCCGAGGCCAGGCCTTCGTCCATCTGGGTCAGCGATCCGCGAATGTTGTAGTCCGGCTGAAAGTTGTAAACATTCTGATTGCCACCCGAGTTTTTTAACCAATCTTGCAGGTTCTTTACATCGCTACCAAAGGTAATGAGCCGAATCGCACGGCTGCGACGTGTCATGTCCGAAACGGACGAGATCATCATGTCTCGTGTGCCCGCATTGACCTTCTTGGTGTTGTCGACCAAGTCTTCGGTCAGCACCACGACGTCCCGGATTCCGTTGTCAATAAATAGCATGTCCATGCAAACCAGTGCATCATCAAAATTGGTGATGGTCCGCATGGGCGGGGTCGCAGGCCCCGACAAACCATTGATAGTCTCCGCAGCAACTTTGCCCTGCACGTCGCCCATGTTGTTCGCAGCGCAACCCAGTAGCCCCATCGCGACCAGGAAGGACAACGCGGGTTGAACCCAAGGGGTCTTAACGTGAGTCATTGCATTTCCTTATTGAATCAACCGTAACCACTCTAGAGGGATATCTCATCCAGTATCTCCTTGACATTGGACACAGTTTTAGCAACCCCATTCAAACCAACGTTGGTGGCATCCATTGCGTGACCCAGTTCGCCGACCACTTCGATTCCTTCCGTAGTTAGGTTGGTCACAAACTCGGCCATCTTCATAAAACTGTCGTGAAAATGCTGGACGTTGTGACTGAGGTCCGTCAAATGGCCTACGACACCGTTCTCCAATTCGTGGACACTGCTCATGAGCTTTTCTTTTGCCTCATGGCCAGCATGCTGGGCATGCTCGGCGAAGTGCTGTGCTTGCTCAACCAGATGCGTGCTGTAGTTACTAACCTCGTGTTCCAAGTCATGCAGACGGTTAGTGGCCTCTTGTTCAAACCCATGGTAAATCTGATCCACCTTGTCGTGCAAGCCTTTGACATGGTGAACCAGCTCGTTACCAAACTTGTTGGCAGTTTGTTCGCCGATCTCAATGATGTGGTGGGCTGCCTCCCCGACTTTATGGCTGACCTCATCTGCCACATGACCAACATCCTGAACGACCTGCTCAACGGTGTGATCGGATTCTTCGAGCATGTGAATAAAACCGTCGTTCCAGCGCAGCAAATTGCCACCCTCTTTTTCCAACTCGGCCACTTCACCACCCAATTGCCCCTCAGCAGTGTGCATGGCGCTAGAGAGCTCGGTGAACACCTGCGTCAATTCACTGTCCAGAACGTGACACTGCGACGTCAAACCGTTGAGCAGCTTCAAATGCTGCTGGGTTTCACTAAGTAAATGCGACGTAAACGTATCAAACTCGTGGTCGAGACTGTCCATCATTCCATCCAGGTCTTGCACCTGCTGATACGCTTGATCGATTGCAGCTTTGGCGGCATGAAGTTGTGCCTGAACGTGCGCGCTGATTGAAGCCATTTTTTAACTCCTTGACAATTTTTTTGGGTGGCGTTTTATACGTCAAAACCGACCGCCGAGGCTACGCTTCTGACGTTTCCAATGGTGTCTTCGATGGGCGCAATCAGTCCGTCAATGACATCGAAAACAGGCTTTAAGGCCTCCCGTACCAGTTGATTCTCTCCACCTGACTTATGGATAGCATCGCTCACACTGTCTATTTCGCGGCCCACAGCGTCGGTTAGATCGCCAATCACCGATTTAATCTGGTCCTCGACCACTTCGCGCCCTTGCGACATCAGATGGGTGACTGCGCCGGCGATGTCTGCATGCCCGACACTGGCCAAGAACTCGGCCGCTTGTGTAGTGTGCGCACTGATCGGATTGATCAACTCAGCATGCACAAATTCGTCGGTCTGGTGGTGCAGTTTTTCAACATGACCATGGGTATTGTTGGCAAAAGTTTCCGATTGCTCTCGCATATGCTGGAGAAATTCGTCGAAACCGGTCATGGCAGGATGCGCCTCTGCCTCGAATTGCTTGCTCAAATTGGAGACATGGTCGTGCAACTTATGAACCCTCTCCTTTGAATGTTCTACAAACGCAGCCGCTACATGTTTGACCCGATCCAGCATTTGCTGGGAGACCGTGTGGGAGTGGTCAACCGCCGACAGGGCTTGCTTCGCGCTTTGATCAAAATGGTCTTTAGTGCCCTTAATCTCATTGCACCAGGACCCAATCATTCCGAACATTTCGTGGTACTTGGTATCGCAGTCGTGCGCAAGATGGTTCAGATTGCTCGCCGTATGGTGTACCGCATGTTCAACATGCTTTGCCGCATCGGTCAGCATACTCTTTGATTGTTCGATACCCTCGTTCAAGCGCTCTATGCGATGGCCTACGGTGTCAAATCGCTGTTTCACCTCGTCCATGCGAGCCAACAAACTGTGGGACTCCTGGACGATGGCTTCCAGGGCATCGTGCTCTGCCTGGGTATCGGAATGGGGCTGAAAGTGTGTTGCCATGATGGGCCTCTGCAAGTGATGGGGTCGATTGAAGAATGGGAGGCTATAAGCCGAACAGGTCTTCCAGGGCCTTGAATGCAGCGATTGCATCCTTGATAAGCTCCGTGGCGGCCTTTAGCACGGCGAGCTCAGGCAGTATGGGAGACATGGCCCCCGTTATCGCAGCGCCGGCCGCAGTGGTTGCGATGGACTCGGTAATTTGCTCGGCCAGGTGCGCTACCGCTTCATGGATGAGCTTTTGAAACTTTTCCTGCACCTTGTTGTGAACTTCTTGCGTCGCAAAATCACCCACGTGATGGAGAAGCGTCTCCAGTTCGCTTTGAAACGATGTTCCTATCGTGTTGCATTGTTCACCCAGATCACTCACCGCGTGGGTCAGGTTCGACAAGGTGTGTTCAAAGTGCCCAGGCAGCAGCGTGTCTATGTGGCCGCCGAGAAGGTCCTTAAATCCTGCGGCAGCCTTGTCAATGATCTGGGTTTGGGTGTCTTGAACACTGTGCGAAAGATCACTGCCGGTGCTGAATACCTTTTCACCGAGCTGACTCAATTCACTGGCCATATGACTGACTTGGCCGATGAACTCATCTTTCGCATGCCCCATATCACTGTCAACTTGGCCAATTTCGTGCGTGAATTCAGTCATGCCGTGATGCAATGCATGGTAGCCATGTCGATGGTGTTCCAGGTGAGAGGCCAAGGCCAGCTTGGCTTCGTGAAACTCCTCACCGAGATGACCAATATCCGTCTGCAGGTGCGTCTCGAACTGCAGCGTTGCATCGTGATTCAGATGAGTCAGGCGCTCAGAGCCTTCTTTTGCCGGGTTTCGCAGGTGGTTATCGCAGTCTTGGTCAAGTTCGATGTCAAAAGCATGATCGGCTTCCCGCAGTTTGGCAAAGTCGCCCTCCAGTACACCGAAACTTTCACGCAGAACGCCGATGCGTTCTTCTATTTGCGCCTGAATTTCTTGCAAGTCTTTGGTCGTAGCCATAATGAGTCCTCTTTGCTGCGATGGTTTAGAGCAGAGCTTCAGCCAAGTCGATGACAGGCCTGATTTCGTGGATCACATTGGTAACCTGCTCCACTGATCCGAGCACGTCACCCAGGCTGCCATGAAACATGTCACCCATTTCCTCGCCTGCCTGTACAAATTCACCGACCACAGAGATGACGCCTCCAACCGATCCACCGACCGACTCACCGACATGACTGACAAGATGATCATGGCGCTCGCCAGACATCTGGCCCAGGTGGCTGCCGAAATCCTCAAGCGACTTAGATACCTGATCTGTGACGAAATGCGAGGCATGGCCTATCTGACCGACTACGTCCGCAACACCATGTGCCATTTCACTACCGAGGTGCATAAAGCTTTGCTCGACCTGGCCAATATGCTCGTCCGCCTGTCCCAGCGTATGGTCGATAGCACCCATCCAGTCCGTCAGATGGTGGCTGACCTCTTCCTGCATGTGATGGCCGATCTCCTGGTTGCCCCCAAGATCTGTGTGCAATTCCACGCCATGGCCATGGGTCGTTTCTTGCAAGGAATGGATTGACACCTCGGCCTCGTGAACTTCGTCCTGGTATTCCTGGCCATGGGATAGACACGCCTGAACCACCTTTTTGACCTCCTCCTGATGGTGGTGAAGGGCTTCAATCATTTTGTGCACATGATCGGGAAGAGTGTCACGCACTTCGTCAATGGCATTTCGAATGTCATCCGCCCAACTCGACATCTTGTGCATTTCGCTGTCAAACTTGTGTTTGAGCTCTTCAAGCGTGGGTACAAATTGATCATGGATCGTTGCCTTCATTTGCGTAGCAAGTTCAGTCAACTGGACGCCCATCTGTGCCATAGGTTTTCTCCTTGTATTGAATGCCTGTAACTCTCTCGTTCTAAAAAAGAAGGTCGTATTCCTACAACGACCCGCACCACGCAGTGCCCAATGACACCCAACTGGGCACTAGTCAAGCTGGCGAATATGCAAGCCGCTCAACTTTGGCCCAGAGGCCGCCATTTCATGAGAATCCAGAACTGGTAAAGGATCTCCCGACTCCGCGTCCAACGCTGTCATTGCCACCCGACCGTCCTGCGTCCAGGCTACGTTTATTTTTATTTTTTGCATTCCTTGGCCGTGCAACGGGCCAAATTCTGTTTGTTGACAGACTTCAGGGGGCCCACCGGCAACTTCCCGTGCGAGCCGAATCGACAAACGCTTTTGAACATCCCGATTCGCCATGATAGAAAAATTAGCGCTCGCGGGCAATGGGGCTCCAGCCTCGATCAATGGCTTAAGCGTCAGTCCAGCCTCGTCTTTTGCCATTCCAAACGCTCCCAATCGATGCGGAGCCTTGGTTATCTGATTGAATGCCTTTTCCTTGGCCGCAGCGAACAGGCGCGCACCCCCTTGCGCATAGATATTGGCAGTAACCGTGCGGCAAAGCGATTGGGGAAAACCCAAGTTTTCAGCTATTACAGGACATAAGACACGCCCGATTGCGGTCGGCGCGACCACAACCAACGACGAAAGTTTGGAAGGAGCGCATGTGGCTTGCGTCAACAAACCTACTGCAGCTTGCCCAATGCTGAGCCAAAACGTGTCCAGATCGGCTTGCAGCGACTGGCGCGAGATCGTTAGCGGCACAAGGGTCGAATTGCGCACTGCAGACCACGTCGGCATTCGCGGTTTCAGTCGAGGATCGATTTCCAGACACTGCCAAATGTCTTGCCAAACCATCTCAAATTCAAATGATTCACCATCCCCAAACGCCTCACTACCCGGTATTAGCTGGTTGACCTCACGGTTCCATCGATCCAGCCAAGCCTGACGCAAGGCCAGTAAACCTTGCGCTGGCAACACCTGTACGAACATCGCTCTCATCTCGCCATCCACGCGCTTTAGCAGACGAAGTCTGGCCGAATCGTCATCTACGCTGATGACCAACACTGGTGCCTCACTGGGCGCTATACCAAGACCAAACATCAATGACTGGTCTTCGTCTAAAGTGCCCACGGGTCGCTCGGCAGATTCGCTGGCCAGCGTTGCCAAGGCCAGCCTCTCGTAGCCACTCATTTCGCTCGGTACGATGAGCACCGGCTCGGGTTGGCTTGCAGTCCAACCCACGGCATCCGTGCATAGACGCCGGGTGACCAAAGCCGCAAATGCCCCAGACGTTAGACCACGGCCTTTGGAATCTGACAATGCCGCGCTGTGATTGGTAAGTCCGCTGCGGCGATAGCGCCAACGCGTTGTACCGGCCCGTACATTAGCGGACGCCAGCAACGCCGGATAGCCGAGCAAGCCCCCCCCCCCGTCCAACGTGGCTATGCTGGGCGTCAAAAATCGCTGGGATTCACTCTCGTCTTCAATGGTGGTCGGTGCGTTTGTCGGGTCGAGAAACGACGAGCGCACATACAGGTCCCCCATATGAATGGCCAGAACACTACCGACTGAAGGCGCCTTGCTATCGGGCGAAATCATGCTTTACCTCCAGAGTCTTCGGGTCGGGATGGCTCCTTGCCCAAATCCATGCCCGGTTTTTGTTGCCTGGCCTTTGCCAGGCTGGCAAATCTCTCCATAGCGGATGGGCGCGCAGGTTCGCTCACTGGGGACGGGAATGGCGCCTCCGATGCATCTCTAGCGCCAGCAGCAATGGCTGCAGTAGGACTGGTGAGCTTAGGCAGTACAGTCGGTGCGCCTGGCGCCGGACGCAAAACAACGCCAGTGCTCGCAACGGATGGAGCAGGCGCACGCTCACCGCTTTGCCGCATCCTTTCCAGACCGGCGATAAATTGCGGAATCTTTTGGGCCAACGCAGAGCCTGCCTGTTGGCGACGCTGCAGAAACGACTTGACGTGGTCGTCCTCAGTCTTGCGAAACTCGGCAACACGGGCCCGCGACAGGCTATTGCGGCGCACCGTGGTCTCCAATGATGCTGTCAACGCTTGCTTCACCTCGTCCACAAAAGACAAATAGGTCTTGACAATGGTCTGCTCGACTTTGCCCAGCGGTCTAACCAACGCCTGGTGCACTTGCTCCCGGATACGCTCCAACTTCTCTTCAAGGACTTTCCGCTCTTCCTCGGCCTTGATCAACAAAGAAAAAATGAAGTAGAGCACCATCACAATCACGATCACGCCACTGAACTTCATCAGTCCACGTTTAATTGACGGGTCACCAAACAATACGAAAACGCCGGCCGCCATCGTCACGAAAGAAAATGCCATGCTGGCAAACATGCGCCCAGCAGCCAACCGTTTGAAAATACCTTCGTGCATGTAGTTATCTTCAATTTCCGATTCCAGCGTGATCCCCGCCAGCGCCCGATCAAAATGAGATCGTTGCAACACCGGCAGGCGAACGCTCTTGATGGCGTCACCGAACGCAGGAAACAGTTCGATGCTGCGTCGCATTCGGTCCAGCAGTTCACCAGTCTGCTGATTCAACAATTCGACGTCTTTGCGCACCTGCACATCCAGCGCGTTGACCATTCTGGAGCGGATGCCATCGATCGCCGTTGAATCGGGGATCAGGGTATAGCGATGGCTTACGGCTGACTGGAATATTTTGGCTTTCAGAATGGGGTACTTGATTTCCGCCGCAGACTCATCCTGCCGGTGCATCAGGTCGCCAATGCCCAGCTTGTTGGCCAAAAGTCGTGAGTCAAACGGCAAAACGCCGTCCTCATTCCCACGGTTAATTTCGTCTTTGCGGGCCGTGGACCATAGATCCAGCATTGCCTTGATCGCTTCAGTTTGCTCCTTGAGATCTCCCCCACCCGCGTCTTCACCCTTGCGCAAACGGGTCAACTCGCTATTGCGAAACTTCAAAGCCCCCACTTCCGTTTGGATGTCCTTCAGCAGCAAATCCGCAGTCTGACCAAGCCGCGCCATCGTTGCTGATGTCAGCATTTGTTGGCGCTGTGCAATGTTTAAGGGCTCCCACGCCTCCTTGAAAAAACGATCGGCGGAGTACTGTCCCTGCATCGCATGCCCATGTCGAAACAAGGCCTCGAGACTGCCATCGGGCGATTCATTGTTCGATTGGCTTGGCCAATACAGCAAGTGGTCACAAACCTCTGCCAGGTACTTAAGCCCTTCACGCAGGGGTGCGTCGTCCATCGCTGCTTCACCGCAAACCACCACCAGGTCGGTGGAATACATCAGATGCCCCAGCAGCACCGGCGAGCCAAAGACGTGCGCGGGATGGGTTACCAAATTGAGTGCGCGAATGCCCTGCCCTTGACACTCGGCTGAAAGCTGCCGTCGATGGACGGTTGACGCACTCGTTCGACCGGGGTTTTCAACCAAGATTTCGGGACCAAAAATGGTCAACGCGCCGGCTGTGTCACCCGAAATATCGCTATCGCCATGGCAAAAAAGATTAAGGTAACTGTTTGCAACCGACGGGTCCAACAGAACAAGTGTGAGGCGGATCTGGCCTTCAAACAATGCACTGGTGTCAGAATCCAGCCGGGCCAAAAAGGCATCGCGGCGCGCGCCATGGGCGTATTCCGCACATAGCGCACGCAAGACTTGCACCTGAGAAAGTGCTTGCGCCGTGATGCCTTCCATCGTCTGTCCCCCTAAAAACTCGGTCATGCCAAGTTCGAGAAATTTTTCACGCGAAGCGCGAACAATACCACTGACGCAAAAAAAAGTGCAAGATACTTGGCTTTTACAATGCCGTTGGTAAACTTCAACCACTGCAAAATTGTCACCAAACCGACACTGAAAGTTGCATGAAAACACTGGCATTCGTCGCCATGCTTACAGGCATGATTAACCTTGTTGCGCTGGCGCAAGGAACACCCGGCTATGTGCTCAAATCGCCGACATCCGAAGTCGCCGTGGGCAAGGTCTTTCAGATCAGCATCCAGCGCCCTGAAGGCAGCAGCGAATGCGGCCTTGCGTTGGACTATGGAGACGGCGAATCCAAAATGCTGCGTTTCCCCGCAAAGCAAGCGCAACTGCAAGACACACACACTTACGACAAGCCGGGCGGATACAAGGTGGTGATGGGAGGCAAACTGCAACTCCAGGGGCTGAGCACCGCCTTGCCCTGCTTTGGCGCAGACCGTGAACTCATTTTGAATGCCCGAGACTTTGTGGCTGGCGCAGGCACACCTGCAGTCCGTTCCGCCGCGGGCCCTTCCGCCAGGTCAGCCGGACTGAGCTCCGACGCACCCAACCTGCCCGCACCAGTGTCATCGACTTCCAACGGCAAGCGTGTCGCCTTGGTCATTGGCAATAGTGCTTACAAAAGCGGGCCACTTACTAACCCTGTCAACGACGCCCGAGCCATCGCCGCCAAACTTCGCAAACTCGGTTTTGTGGTGTTGTTGCGTGAGAACGTCAAGGTTCAAGAGATTGGATCAATTTATCGTGAATTTCGAAGCGCGATCACACCGGGTGGAGAGGCCTTGTTCTTTTACGCGGGCCATGGCATTCAGTTCAAAGGGCAAAACTACTTCCCGGCGGTCGACTCGGTCATCAGCAGCGAAGAGGACGTGCCCTTGCAAAGTCTGAATATGGGTTCGTTGCTGGATAACATGGAAGAAGGCAAAGCCCGCGTCAGCCTGGTGCTGTTAGATGCCTGCCGCGATAACCCCTACGCCCGCAGTTTTCGCAGTGGCACGCGGGGATTGGCCAAGGCAGAGGCAGCGACTGGAACGTTGATTCACTACGCCACAAAACCCGGCAGCGTCGCTTCGGACGGAGCGGGGAAAAACGGTGTCTACACCGAATCGTTACTGGCACAGATGGATACACCGGGCCTCCCGATAGAACTCATGCTCAAAAGGGTCACCAACCAGGTTGTTGGCCAAACCCAAGGCAAGCAGGAACCCTGGGTAGAGGGTAGCTTGCGGGGCGACTTCTTCTTCAACCCCGTGGCTCCAAAATCCTCGCCGCCTCCAGTCGCGACCCCTGCGCCAGTTGCCACGTCGGAGCAAGCGACACGCGGCAGCACTACAGTCAGCGCGCCCGCGGCGGAAAGCGTGGTGCGAGAAGATACTGAAACTCCGTTTTGGAACGAGGTCAAGAGCAAAGGGACGCGCACCTACTACGAAGCCTACGTCAAGCAGTACCCCAAAGGCAAATATGTGGCCTTGGCCCGAATCGAGCTTAGAAACATTGCTGAGCAAGACACCGCTTCCAAATCCACTGCCAGTGGCAGTGCTCCGGCGTCTGCGACCGCCAGTTCCATTCCCGTTCCCATTCCCGTCCCGCCCAAGCACGACAGCGTAGAAACCCATCCCGGCAAGGTGTTTAAAGACTGCAAAGAATGCCCGGAGATGGTCATTGTGCCGGCCGGCAGCTTCCAGATGGGTGGCAACGATGCTGGTGATGATGCCAAACCGGTTCACGCCATTTCCGTGCGCGGCTTTGCAGCCGGACGTTACCCAGTGACCAAAGCTGAATTTGCCGTCTTTGTGCGCGCCAAGAACTACAAGACCGAAGCCGAACAAGGTGATGGCTGTTATGGGTGGGAGGCCGGCACCTGGAAAAAAAATGCCAGCTTTAACTGGCGCAACGTGGGCTTCACCCAGGGAGAGGACCATCCGGTCGTCTGTGTGACGTGGAACGACGCCCAGGCGTACGCCCTATGGGTCAGCCAAAGCAGTGGCAAAACATACCGACTCTTGAGCGAGTCCGAACGCGAATACTCGACGCGCGCGGGCACGCAAACAGCCTACTCTTGGGCAGGTCCAGCCAGCCATGAATATGCCAATTACGGCAAAGCACCCTGCTGCGGCCCGCAAACGCAAGGGCGTGACCGCTGGGAATTCACCGCCCCTGTGGGCCAATTTCCTGCCAACGCGTTCGGGCTATTTGACATGCACGGCAATGTCTGGGATTGGGTGCAAGACTGGTATCACGACAATTACAACGCCGCGCCAACAGATGCAAGTGCCTGGGAAGTGGGTGGAGAGCAAAAACACAGAGTTCGCCGCGGCGGCTCATGGTTCAACGACGCGCCAGACCTGCGCTCAGCCAGCCGCGGCAAGGGAACACCCAGTAGCCGTGATTGCGACGTCGGCTTCCGGGTGGCTAGGTCGATGCCATGAGTATTTGCTTAAATGGCCGCCAGCCCTCTCAGATATTGTGTAAGCAGCTCTATATTTGATAGCATTCAGCTGTTTGCGCGGCAGGCAGGCTGGGCTTACCAGACGCGGGTGGGCAGGCACTTGTGCCGACCTGCTAATGGTCGTGCTTCTCGGTTGAGAGTAGGCATTGCGGAAATATGACATGACACCAATGCCGCAACCGAAGAGCCGGTGCGGCCGAACTTTGTGTGTGTGCACTGCGGCGCGCAAATGCTTGTTGTGAAATCCTTTGTGCGGGGTCAGACGATTCGTACGCCACCGACAGAGCTAGGTGTGCCATGACAAACGCTTGCCCAGGTAACGGCCAGGCATCTGACGAAACCATTCGGCACGTCAGCGGGGATGGGTTTGCCTGCTGGGGATTTGGCATCCCTTTATTCCCACCTACGCATAGCCAATCGCGAGCGATTTACACCATGGGGCAAGCCTCTCAGGAGATTGCATGCCAGCTTCGCACTGCTGCATCGCCGCATCGTGGTCACTGGCAACTTCAAATCGCCATAGCGCTATAACAATTTGGTTTGCGCGCGCGTTGTCTATCGCCCCGCGGTTTCCTCCCCTGGGGCTTGTACGACGCCCACCCTTCGCGGGTGTTCGTGGCACCATTGGCGCGCCTGCACGGGCGGGCATCCTACAACGCTTAACAACAGCAGTCATCGGGGAACGACCGCTGCCGGAGATCCAATTGATACCTGCGCGGTAGTTGTGAACGCAGTGATGATCTTTCCATCGTGAAACACTATGGTTCTTAGTGAAACGACTTGCCTGGGGGTATGCCACCCGCGGTGTTGCGCGTCCTTCGCTCAGCATCTCTGCGGTAGACCCACCAACCCACTGCAGCCAGTCCAAGACCCGCGACAAGGATCATGCTCCATGCTAACGGCTTGTGGAGCCTGGCCCAAGGACGCAATTGTTTGACGGACTGACGTGCCTGGAACAGATAGACGCGCCAGAAGCTCGGTGGAACAGACGAGCGAGCAAAAGGCGTGGACCAATTGACCCGGGCACCGTTGGCCACATAGAGCTGGTAGATCTTCCGGGCCTGCGCATAGTCGCGGTCGATGAGCCATGCGCTAGCATTGTTCAGGACCTGTGCATAGGTCTCCGACCGCGTAGGTAGTAGCTGCGCGGACCGAATGGCGAGCTCAGTCGCGACGTAGCGGTAATGGAAGCGCTTGGCGATCGCACCACCACTGGTCTTGTATCGTTGTAACTCGTTCTTGGTGGCCATGTCGTTGCGCTTGGGCACGGGTGCGCCAAAGTCAAAGTCGCCATCCACCGCAAAGTAGTCTGGCGCAAGCTCAAATCCCATAATATCCAAACCCTTCCATCGGGCAAGACTCGCCGCTTCAAACAGGGATTTCGCACGGCCGATATTAGTCCACGCTGACTCGGCCGAGCGCAGAGCGGCGGCATATGCCTTGGCATCACGGCGTGTGTCCGGATTCTTGAAACGTGTGTCTTCGGGCGAGTGGAAATACACGTATGCTTCGCCGTACCGCCCTTCACGCATTAGGCGTCGCGCCAGCAGATCGCGCATCTTGTTGGATGCGTGGTCTTTCCATTCGTTCGAAAAAATCTGGGTCTGCCCTTTGACTGCACGCGGCTTCGGCGCAGCCTCCGGCAGGTTTTGGTCCACATAGGTCTTCAATTCGTCGACCGTGAGCACGCGCTCGGCCAGGTAGGCTAGGTCGAACCAATAGCTGAAGCCGCCGGAATACATCTGGTGGAACGCCAGCAGAAAGTCACCGCGCGTTAGCGTCAGGGTGGCGTTTTCGGCAGCCAGGCGCATGTGGTTGTCTTCTTGCCATTGCGAATCGACGGCGCCTTCAGTGGCCATTTGCGCGAGTGCTTTGGAGAAGTGTTGGGTCGCGTCCTTGGAATTGCCGGAGCGCAGCGCCAGCTTGGCACGCACCCAGTAGGCCACCGTGGTTTTGCCGTTCGCTGCATACCGTGAGGCCGTGTCAAACTGGCCGTATCCATATGCCGCCGCTGCAAGCCGGTCCGCGTACTGGGGTTCCTTGACGCCGGCCCCTTCCAGAGCTCCAGTCAACAGGGCCAGACGAGATGGCTTTGCCTCTCCCTGGCCCGGGTTCGACGCATAAGGCAGGCCTGCCATATAGGCAGCGCTGTTCCCATAGGCCAGCACAAAAGCAACGGCTGCCTTCTGCACGATGGGTGACCGGATGTGTGCGCGCAGCAGTGCGGTGTCGTTGAACAGCTTCTTGCAAACCCATACTAGGGACTCCGCTGCCCGCTCCGAGCCATGGGCAGCCTGCTCGGCATAGAGCTCCACCGCTTTAGGAATATCGTTCGCATTCAGGTGCACCAGGGCCTGTGCGCCCAGGCTGTCGAGCGCTAGGAATTGAGGATCCAGGGCGGCCTCTTGCGCTAACTGGCGCGTCAGCTGAAAGTATTTGTCCGCTGACTCCATGGAATACACGGCACCGGGCTGGCTATACACCAGTCCTAGCGAATAGGCGGCCCAGGTCGCGCGCAGCTTGCGTTCACCCGGCTTGAGTTGCAACACAGATTCAAAGCGCTTGGCCGCGCGCTGCAGGGCCACGACTCCCATGCGCACATTGTCTTGCGCCGCCGCGCAGTCTGGATTGGGCTCTTCAAGATCATTGTTCGCGGTGCAGTCTGTGCCATGCTCCCGCGCCAGACGGTAGTCCACGGCGCCTGCAGTGTAGGCTCGTATTTCTTCGGGCAGCTCGGCACCAACAGCATAGGCTGAATCTCCATCCGCAGCATCGCGCATCTTTTGAACGACTAAAGTCTGTGAGGAAGACAGACCTTCATGCTCCGGAATCACCGCATTGCGTTTGCTGCTGGCATATCTGGCGGCGGCATCACCTCCCGGAAATTTCTGCGTGGGCCGCGCCACGAGATGAGCCGCATCGTAGAAAAAATTCCCCTGAACCGGTTTGGACAGTTCAGCCTGTCGCTTGGCTAGCATGGGCTGAAAGTCGGGGCCGCAGGCAATCGCCAGCGTCATAAAGGCAGCCGAGATCAACAGAAGCGGACGAAATCTATGGAGAGGCGCGAATGTCATGTTCAGGATTGTGCTCGCATCGAGCCCACGCCATGGCGCGCTCGCCTTTGGGTTTCAGCAGATAGCTTTCTGAGGTTTTCAACTGTTGGCGCGCGGTCGCGAGCCCTACAACCTGGTAGCCGTTGACACCATCCAGCATGCTGCAATGGCTTGGTACATCCACTGCGCCGGGACCCACTGCGTCGGTTTCGCCCCTGTTGACCAGCACAATGTCGAACAAGCCGGGACTCTCCGCCGGTCGGGCAGTAACGCGAAGGTCTGCATGCAAGGGAACTCCTGTGAGCAAGGCGCGCCAGGTGTTGGTATGCCAGGCGCGCGCATCGTCTCCGGTGGGTAGCCGGAACCAGGCTATGCCTTGCAGGCGCGCAAGTGATTGGCCCGAGAGTGCGTCCAGAAAACCCTGCACTTGCGCGGGCGAAACTACCAGTTCAGTCCCCTCCGAGCCGCCGTTGGCCAGAGGGGTTTCACTTTCCACCGAGGCGATGTTTCCGAAGCTGTCGTAGCGGACACGCGATCCGTAGGTTGGCAAGGCCACACGAAAAGGATGGGGAGCGACGGCATTGAATCTCTCAACCCAGGCCAAGGCCTGGGTGGCATTGAACAGCCCGTGCCGGGGGTTAGCTACTGCATGGACTTGCAAAATAGCTTCGTCCGCTTGAGCTAGCAGCGCTGGCAGTGTGGGTGTCCCAAGCCAGGCTGGCAGTGCAGTAATGAACACTCGGGTATCCGTACCCAATCCTTCCCGCAAGCTCGCCAGGAACTGCGTATACCTCGCGAGCTTGGCGCTTGCGCAATCATGGTCAATCTCGATCCCGGCAACTGTCAATCCCGCGTCGTGTGCCTCCCGCAATGCTCCGAGTGCTTTGGCGCGCAGATCGTTGATCTCAAATGCCTCAATCTGACCTTCAATGCGGACAACGACCACTACAGGTCGCTCGCTGGCGCGCAAAACCTTGGCATCCACATCAGGCCGCCGTACCCGACCGTCGACAGCGACATGCGCAAACAGTACACGCCAGGCGCGCACAAGCGCAGCGTTTTCGCCCACTGATTGGCGCAGTGCATCTTTCCAAACCATTTGCCAGATGTAGGCATCTTGCTCCAAGCGCTTGGGATGTGTGCGAAAAGCGTCTTGTACGCACCATCCTGCAACCGCAAGGACTAGGCCAACAAACAGACTCCACCTCGTTGCTCGAACGAACAAGAGTGAATTGAAGCGCTTGGACATTGCTTGAACGACCGTGTGGTGCAGAAACTGGAGTTAAGACATCCTATGCCTGATGTATGGCTACGATTTCCCGCTAGTCTACTTCCGCCTTGGGTCGATCTCAACTCCGGGCCATCTGCAGACATTGTTGAGTGCCCGCTTTCTTGAAGACAATCGTTCTCGTTCGACAGTTCAAAGAATGGATGCGGGCTACCCGTAGGGGGGCAAAAGCTGCCGTTTAAGGGCTCGGACTGCCAGGCTAAAGTTCTTTAACCAGTTGCAAGCCAAACACAGAATGGCTGGAGTGCAGTTTGAGGGCCTACACACCAAGCCAGCGCTTGGCCTGACCGACGACATCGATCAGGCATCCGTCATCGAAAGGTGACACGAGACCAGCACCTCGCACCAGCGACTGGAAAGGCGCCTCGCCGCCGCGGCGGCACAGCGCGACATAGTCCTTCATTGCCGCCGCCCGGTCCTTGTTGGCGCGCACCCAAAATTGCATGGCACAAGTCTCGGCAAGTACGTAGTCAATGTAGTAAAAGGGAGTGCCGTAGATGTGGGCCTGCGCCTGCCACATGCCGCCCTGGCGCGCATGCTGCATTCCGCCGTAGTTGCGCCAAGGGAGGTACGTCCGCTCCATCTCCTGCCACATCTCGCGGCGGCGCTGAGCAGTCGCATCCGGCTCTGCATACACAAGATGTTGAAAATGATCGACCGCCGCACCATAGGGTAAAAAGGCGAGTTTGCCCTGCAGCTCCTGGCGACGGAAACGGTCGGCGTCGCCCTTGCCAAAAAACTCCTCCATCCAAGGCCAAGTCAGGTACTCCAGACTCATCGAGTGAACCTCAGCAGCGTCGACGCTAGGCCAGAAGTAGTCGGACAAACACTGTTGGCGTGAGGAATAGTTCTGGTAAGCGTGTCCCATCTCGTGGGTAAAAACGGTGACATCGGCACTGGTGCCGTTGAAATTCGCAAAAATGAACGGCAGGCCCCATTCGGTGATGCTGGTGCAGTAGCCGCCACCCGCCTTGCCGTCACGGGCCTTGAGGTCAAGCAGACCGCGCTCGCGCATCTGGGCGAAAAACTCTCCCATGTCGTTGCCAACCTCGTCAAACATCGTTTGGGCGCACGCCACCATCCAGTCGTGGTCACCTTTTGGGCGGGGGCTGCCCTGGATGTCCCAGACCTTTTCATCCCAATACATCACCTTGTCTATGCCAAGATCCCTGGCTTGCGTCTGCTTGAGCTTGTGGGCCAACGGTACGATGTCATCGCGGACCTGCGCGCGAAACTTGGCGACGGCAGCTTCGTCGTTATCGTTGCGTTGGCGCATGCGGTAGGCCATCTCAACATAGTTTTTGAATCCTAGCTTCTGGGACATTGCGTGGCGCAGCGTGACCAGTTCGTCGTAGATCGCATCAAGCTCGGCCGCGTTGGAGGTGAACCATCCCCACTGTGCCTCGCTTGCGGCCTGGCGGGTAGCACGGTCAGCCTCCATCGCAAATGCTGCCAGACGTGAGAGGTTGTAATTCTCACCACGGAACGGGATTTGGGCCGCAGACTTGAGTGATGTGTACTTGGAGACCAGCTTGCTTTCG
>JANXVI010000244.1 GCA_025351745.1 Rhodoferax sp. | reverse complement strand
CTGATGGAGCTGCTGCCCGAGATGGTGGCTGAGGGGCGGCGCATCCTGCTGTTCTCGCAGTTCACCAGCATGCTGACGCTGATCGAAGCCGAGCTGAAGCAACGCGGCATACCCTGGGTCAAGCTCACCGGCCAGAGCCAGAACCGCGATGCGCTGATTGAACAATTCACCAGCGGCGCCGTACCCGTCTTTTTGATCAGCCTGAAGGCCGGCGGCGTGGGCCTGAATCTGCCACAAGCCGACACCGTCATCCACTACGACCCGTGGTGGAACCCAGCGGTCGAAAACCAGGCCACCGACCGCGCCCACCGTATTGGACAGACGCAGACCGTGTTTGTCTATAAGCTGGTGGCGCAGGGCACGATAGAAGAGCGCATTTTGGCGCTGCAAGAACGCAAGGCCGCGCTGGCCGACGCCATGTACAGCGGCGCCACCGGGCGCAAGCAGCCACTGTTTACCGAAGTGGATCTGCTGGAGTTGCTGCGGCCGCTGTCGGGGTAGGCAGTCCTCATCAGTCTGGTGGAAGATGCTCCTATTTCAATAGCTACTCACGCAAATTCTGCGTGGGCTAGGAGCCAGTTTCTTCAAAAACTCTGTGGGGAACACGATTTGGGTAAAACCCAAGCTTTGGGGGCCGGCAAGCGACCCTGTTAGCGCGTGGCGGGTTTGGCAAACCCGCCCTCGGCCCAGGCCACGGCGCTGCTGCGGTTGAGTTTGAAATTGGGCGCCACGCGTACCTCGGCCAGCGCATCGCCACCGTCATCCACCGCGCTCAGCGTGGCATAGGGATTCTCTTCATCGGGCACGATGTCCAGGTTGATGGTGATGCGGGCCTCGCCCACGGAAACGGCAATGCTCTGGTGCAGCGATGCGTGCAACTGCTGCTCGCTGCGGCGCACGAATTCGCTGGCGGTCTTGACCAGCGTGTTGAACGCTGCGCCGTCCAGCGGTTTGGGGTTTTTCTTGTCGCGTCCCATCGTCCAGGGGCCGACTAACGCGGGCTCGGCTGCACCGTCCTTGGTCATGGCCACAGCCCAACCATCATCGTCTTCATTCTTGATGACGCAAGCGGTCCAGCCAGCGTCGCGCCACAGGCGGGGTTCTTGGATTTTTTGGATTTCTTCGGTCACTGGAAGGCGCTGGTTGGGAGTGGGTTCTGGCGGCCATTGCGCTCGGGAGGTGGGATGCTACCGCAAAGTGCCACGGTAAAGCGCATTCAAGAATCGTGGGACGCATTTCCTGCGCTTCTTTCGAGCCCACCCAAACCCTCAAGTCTGCGTTGCACACCGCGCGGTGCGAATGGAAACGCTAGCGATTTTTTCGTGGCTCCTTTGCTGAGGGGTGTCAGGCCAGCAGCACGGGCCCCACGGGCTCCGGTGGCGGAACCCCGCGCTGGACCAGGCAAAACGGCTGCACACACGCCGCCCGAAGGGCGTAGGGGCAGCCCACGGCCTCGCACATGCCCGATGCGCCATTGCGCGCAAGCTCGTCCTCGCGCGGCACCTGGCCGCTGCCCTGCAACACGGCCATCTGGGTCCACGGGTCGAGGCGGCCTGACGTCGCCTGCTGCAGCATCTCGCGGCCATACACGGTGGCGGCCAACTGCGGCTGCAAGTCCAGCACCAGCAGCGCACTGGTGCGCGGGGCTGCGGCATCCATGCCCTGCAACACCAAGGCCACCACGCCCGACTGCAGCGCCTGCCGGCCCCCGGCGAACGACACCTGCACTGCCCCCGCAGCACTGGCGTTGACGCTCGCCATGGCCTCGGCAGCACCTGCCGCCGGTTGCGTCTGAGCCGCCAGCCAGGGCACCGGGGCGCGCAAGGTCACCGCCATGCCGCGCGGCCCCTCGGGCGTCATCACAACGCCCTGACGTACCAGCCAGGTCTGCAACGGTGGTTGATCAGCATCCAGCGCGCCACTCTCCAGCGCCTGGGCCATGACAATGGGCCAGGGCTGTGCCGCCACCACTCGCTGCGGCGCCCCGGCTTGTGCCGTAACCTGCGCCACCAGCGCACTGACCATGCGCAGCAACGGCGCACCCAAGCCCGTTGCTGGCCAGACGGCGCTGGCCAGGGCCGCAGCACCCGACGTTGTGGCAGGCCCAGAAGGCGCCGCTCCTGCTGGCGCCGAGCTTGCACCCCGCAACCCGCCATCACCCCGCGGATCAAACCCCGCCGCCAGCTGCTCCCGCGCCTGGGGCGAGATGCTGGCTTTGTCGGCCGGTGTGGGCAGCGACGCTGCGGGTGGGATGGATGACGTTGCCGTTGGCGACGCGGCGCGCGGGACGGTCGCTATGGGCATCGGTATAGGCTCAGCGCTAGGATTGTCGAGCCCCAGCAAGGTCGACTGTCGCTGCAATGCCGCCTCGGCCAGAAACTGGGCCAGGGACGGGGATGCGCTGCGAGTGGGGTCTATGGGGCGGGACATACCGTACAAACAGAGGGATGTCCGATTTTGTAGCGTTTCCACCTACATGAACAGGGTAGGGTGCCGACTGCACGGCAATCCATTTTGTACGATTCAATACACGGCTAAAAATACAACACCATGCCTCACACCGCCACCGCAACACTGGATCGCATCGGCCCTGCTGGGCGCGGCGGTGGGGTCTTTGCCGGTCAGCGCGTGGGTCATTGCGCCGGACTAAATGCGCGCCTTCCTGAATGAACCGCCCACTGCGGGACCGCACGGTGGGAGGTGTGGAGGCCAAAGGCAAGAAGCCTTTGGCTACCCGATTAGGCCTGGCATCTCGACTCGATAATTTGAACGCTCCATGTCGGGTCAATATGCTTGAATGCGAACTCTTGAGCGTTACTACGCACATCATCACAAAAGCGGAAGGTTTCCCACTGCATAGCCGAGCAGGCTGCTGAAATACCTCCTGAATATGTTCGCGTTGCGTAAATCCGAAATGTTACAAAAGCTGCAACTTCACAGGCACCAGAATGCGCGGAGCCGACATCCACGCATCCACCACCGATGCCGATGCACGGTTGCACCGTAAACGAATCACGGCCCCTGAGCTGCGCTACATGGACCCCGCCCTGACAGACACCGCAATGGACTGATTGCCAGTGCCTTGGTCACCACCGCCGATGGTCATGCTGAGCGCGAAGCTGCCAAGGTGATGGTGCGCGGAATTGAGCGGGTGGACCAAACGTTGGTGCTAACGTTGGTGGCGCACAACCTCACGCTCACCCGGGAACACATCCGTTTGCAGACCGTGTGAGTGGCAAGAAAAGCCCAGAAACACGCACCAAACCGAGCAACGGCAGTAAACAGGGAGCAGGAATATCAGATTGCGAAAAGAAAATTTGGGAAGTCAAATTCCCCGAGCGAGGCATTGCGCTCGCGCAATGGGTATTTCAGCAGCCTGTTAGGGGCTGGAGTGGCGCCACTCACACCTGCTTCTTTGCCAATCCAGCGCGGTTGTGCTGGTAGTGGTTCACAGCGATCGCGCCGATTTGCGCACGAATTGCGTCTTCGATGCTCATTTTTACCGCCGCAAGCGCTGATGTCCGCAGGCGTCGGGTCCCAGGCCCGAATGGCAAACACCAGTGCCGTGGGCTCCTTGAACACCGCAGTTCGGTGCGATAGGGCCGGGCATCGAGTTGGATATCTGGTACAAAACGACCAAAATCGGGGTACGGCGTGGCCCCCACCGCTTCGTCGATGCGACCGTCGCCTACCAGGGACGCAGCGAAAAAATAGACGCCCGGCCGTTTGGGTGCGTTGACTGCGGCCATGACCATCGGTGCAGCGGCTTTGGGCTACCGGACCAAGTGGCCTTAAACAATACAGGGCTGTAGCCCTCGTAGAATATACACCAATTGCTACAAATAACGTAGCAAATCTAATTCCCTGCCATCTCCAGCTCCGGGTCTTCCGCGTCGCGCACCCGCTGCGCCCACGGCGCCAACTTGATGGTGTCAGCGCGCAAGATCTCCAGCTTGACCGCCAAAATTTGCGCCGGGTGCATCGAGAAGCTGCGCAGCCCCAGCCCCAGCAGCAGGCGGGTCAAGCCCACATCGCCGGCCATCTCGCCGCATACGCTAACGCCCTTGCCCTGGGCGCGGCATTCGGCAATCGTGTCTGCCACCAGACGCAGCACGGCGGGATGCAGCGGGTCGTACAAATGCGCGACAGACTCGTCGGCCCGGTCGATCGCCAGTGTGTACTGAATCAGGTCGTTGGTGCCGATGGATAAAAAGTCGAAGTGCTTCAAAAACAGCCGCAAACTCAAAGCGGCGGCGGGTATTTCAATCATCGCGCCGAGTTTGACCGGGCCATAGGCGACCCCGCGGTTGTCCAGCGTAGTGCGGGCTTGTGCCAAGTGGGCCAGCGTCTGGCGGATCTCGCGCGCATGCGCCAGCATGGGGACCAACAGTTGCACCTTGCCGTGGGCGGCGGCACGCAAGATGGCTCGCAGCTGCGTCAAGAACATGGCGGGGTCGGCCAGGCTCCAGCGGATGGCGCGCAAGCCCAAGGCCGGGTTCAGGTGGGCGGCGTCGCGCACGGAGTCATCCAGCGGCTTGTCGGCACCGACGTCCACCGTGCGTATGGTCACCGGCATGCCCTGCATGCCCTCAACTGCGCGCTTGTAGGCTTGGTACTGCTCTTCTTCACCGGGCAGACGGCCCTGGCGACCCATGAACAGGAATTCGCTGCGGAACAGGCCCACACCAACTGCGCCGGCTTTGACTGCGGCCAACGCATCTTCCGGCATTTCGATGTTGGCAAGCAGTTCTACCCTTTCGCCGTCTAGGGTGACGGAAGGTGTATGCAGCAGGCGTTGGAGGCGACCCCGCTCGAGTTCGCGCTGGCGCTGCTTGAAGCCGTATTCGGCCAGGATGATGGGGGACGGATCCACGATGACCACACCGGCGTCGCCGTCGATGATGACCCAGTCGTCCTGCCGCACCAATTGGCTGGCCAGGCGTGCGCCAACCACCGCCGGAATGTCCATGCTGCGCGCCACGATGGCGGTGTGCGACGTCTTGCCACCCACGTCGGTAATGAAGCCAGCGAACACACTTTGCTTGAACTGCAGCATGTCGGCGGGCGACAGATCGTGTGCGATCAAGATGAGCGGCACGTCCACCGTGTCGTCTAGCAACAGGTCTTGCTGCTGAGGCTTGCGGGCCGCGCGCTGGGGCGAAACCACGGGCGAGCCCTTGTCCTTCATGGCGCGCAGTACGCGTTCGACGATCTGCTCCAGGTCGGCCTTGCGCTCGCGCAGATACTCGTCTTCCATCTCGTCGAACTGACGGGCGATGACTTCCAACTGCGTAGTCACCGCCCATTCGGCGTTGTACAGACGCTCGGTGATCCAGTGTTTGACGCCGCCCACCAAGTCATCGTCTTGCAGCAGCATCAGGTGCACGTCCAACAAGGCCCCTAGCTCGTGTGGCGCCTCCTTGGGGCCCATTTGCGTAATCGTCTCCTGCAGGCGGTGAATCTCATCGATGACGGCGTTGCGTCCCACGCGCACGCGGTTTATCTCCGCCTCCACCTCATGGGGCTGTACGAAATAGTGAGCCACATCCACGCGGCTGGATGCGACCAGCACCGCGCGGCCGATGGCCACGCCCCGAGATACGTTGAGGCCGTGGATGGCAAATGTCATAGTGGTGTACTGGCAAATCCGCGCCAGGCCGCCCCAAGCGGATTTAGCCCCCTCGGGAGGCAGCGACCCGCGTAGCGGCGGAGCGTGGGGGCCATATTATTCACCCTCACCGAACTTGTCGGCGATCATGGCCAGCAAGGCATCCATCGCCTCTTGTTCACGCTCGCCGTCGGTGTCGATGACGACCTCGGAGCCCAGGCCAGCGGCCAGCATCATGACGCCCATGATGCTCTTGGCATTGACGCGGCGTTCGCCTTTGGCAATCCACACTTCACAAGGAAATCCACCCGCCAGCTTGGTCAGCTTGGCCGACGCTCGGGCGTGCAGACCCAGTTTATTGTTGATGGTCGTTGATGTTTTGATCATGCGATTTTCGGGTCTGATTTTGTGGTGCAGTTACAGCGACCTGCATGATGCACTGGGCACCTCCGGACAGGGCGCGTGAAACCAAAATGTCCAGCGGCTCGTGGCGGTAGTTGACAGTACGCAGGAGCATGGGCAAATTGACCCCGGCCACGAGCTTGGAATGCACACCATCCACGACTTTCTGCGCTACGTTGCAGGGGGTTGCGCCAAACACATCGGTTAGGACCAGCGTGTTAGGTGCGCCCAGTTGCAGCAACAGTGCCTCGGCGGCGGCCCGCGTGGTGCCAGTACTCGCATTGGGCAAAACGTCCAGCGCCAACACACCGCTGCCCGTTTCGGGGTAGACGTGCAACACGCACTCCCGCAATGCACTGGCCAGCGGTGCGTGGGCGATGATAAGGATTCCGGTGTTCATGGAGATATTGGAGTCGATTATGGCGTCTTTCACTGCGCTGATCGCCTCCCCATGGCAGTGCCTCTAGGGCAGGCGTAGCTCTGAAAACAACAGTTCGGTCATCTCTTTGTTCAGCTTGGGTCCATAAACCGCCACATGGTAGATGTCCCGCCCTTTGGCGAGCCAAGCCAGTTGGGCCTGGACCGCCGATCCGTCGGGTCGCTTTGCATCGAGCTTTTCCAGCTTGAACGCAGTGTCAGTGGCGGTGTCTTTCGAAGCAGCGCGCGCAATTGCCGCGCTATGGGCCTGTCCAGCAACCGGTTTTGCCAAGTGCAGCGATTGCGCTTGAACGTTGCTGGCCTCAAGCGCGGCCAAAGTTGCCTGATGCCAGGCGGTTTGCACGGCCTGGATCTGGGCGATATCCTCAATGTGTACATGGCTGATAGCATAGAGCGCACCAGCGGCTTCACAACCTGACATTTGCATGGTCAGTTTTGGCGCGACTCCATTCGCCGGCGCCAGTTGCACGTTCCGTTCGGCATGGTCGGGCTTGCATGGGAGCAGCGCGACAAGGCCTTCCATTGGTACTTCGCGCCAATTGAGAGTTGGGGTGCAGGCGGCAAGTGAAGTGACGAATGCAAGGGCTATTGCGCGCTTTCGGTACCCGCTACTTACTGTCATGCTTCATTGCTCTTGGTCAGTTTGGCGCTGTCGTAGACGATCGCCTTTTAGCGGACCTTCACTTCTTCTATTCATTCCTTACGGAAGGCGTCGTGGCAGGTTTTACAGGTGCCGCCGACTCCGGCCATCGTCGCCTTGATATTGTCCAGGCTTCCAGTTTTGGCAGCGGCGTTGAACTTGACCATCTCCGCCTGCATTTTGTCGGCGTAGTCGTTGAACTTCGCCTTGTCGGTCCAGATTTCAGGCTTGGCGCGGGTGTCGCGGCCCTTGTCAGTACCGTCGCCAAATCCTGCCCATGGCAGCTTGGAGGTGAATTCGGCCACAGCGGCGCTGTCAGTCGCTACTTTTGCGTCAAACGGCGCTTTACCGCTGGCCATGGCTGCAACCCGGCTGAAGTTTTGTTGCATCACAAAGAAGGCGCTTTGGCGGTATTTGATAGCGTCGTCGGGCTTGGCGAACTGGGCGGCGGCGGGAAAAGCGACCAGCGTTGTCGCACACACAAGGGTCAGAGAAAGAAGTTTTTTCATGATGGAGGTACTGTCTGAAGAGAGTGGTGGAAGGTGAAGACCAGCAGAGTCTATGCGGGGCGACGGGTTTAGGCTATCTTAGTCCCTCAGGGTATACACCCATGATCTGAAAATGAACCACGGTGCGGCGGGTGCTAAATTCCATCCTTGTTCAGGCGCTGGGGCGGTATTGCAACAGCACGCACGAGGAGATGCATGGTGGTATTAAATACAGTAAGGGTATGGGACCTGCCAACGCGGCTGTTCCACTGGAGTTTGGCGGCGTGTTTTGTTGGGCTAGTGGTCAGCGGCCAAGTGGGCGATGCGGCCATGGTCTGGCACTTTCGTCTGGGCTACACGGCCCTGAGCTTGCTACTGTTCAGGCTGGTGTGGGGCTTTCTAGGCGGGCGCTGGTCGCGGTTTAGCGTCTTTGTCTGGGGCCCGGTGGCTGTATGGCGCTACCTGCAAGGGCGGGGTACTGCACTGCAATCGGTGGGGCACAACCCGCTGGGGGCCTTGTCGGTGTTGGCTTTGCTCGGATTTTTGTTGTTGCAGATTGCCACCGGCCTGTTCAGCGACGATGAAATCGCAACGACCGGTCCGCTCGCCAAGATGGCGTCCAGTGTGTGGGTGGGCCGTGCAACCTTCTACCACTCAGAGGTTGGCAAATACATCCTCATCTCTCTGGTGTTTTTGCATATTGCGGCGCTCGTGTTCTACCGCGTGCGGCGCAATCAGAACCTGGTGCGCGCCATGGTTGTGGGCGACAAAGAGTTCGCCACACCGTTCGAGAATGCCCGTGACGACGGTCGCTCGCGTCTTGTAGCGGGCATAGTCTTTCTGATGTGTTGCGCACTTGTCGCCGGGGTGGTTCAATGGGCCGGCTGAACGAACGCGCGAGCAAAGCAGGAGCAGCAAGCCCCGCCGTCCTTATTGCTACACCGTGGTCGGCGGACGAAATAGGCGGCGTGCGCCGTCTGTTTAGCGAATATGCCGAGACCTTGAACATCGACTTGTCCTTCCAGAATTTTGATAATGAGTTGCTCGGCCTTCCCGGCGAATACGGCGCACCGAGAGGGGCTTTGATGCTGGCAACGGTTGGCGGTGAATGGGCTGGGTGCTGCGCCATGCGCCCACTGGATGCGGCCGACTACCCCAACGCCTGTGAGATGAAGCGCCTCTATGTCCGCCCCGCATACCGCGGTTTGCGCCTAGGGCGCCTCTTGGCGGAAAGCATTCTGGATGCAGCCCGTCTGGCAGCCTACGACTGCGTTTTGCTGGACACGCTGGACGACATGGAGGCCGCGCGGGCGCTTTACCAGGAGTTGGGCTTTGAAGAGATTCCGCCCTACTATTTCAGCCCTGTTGCGGGGGCCCATTACCTGAAGGCGGACCTCTAGACACATGCACCGCTCAGTTGCTGCATGTGAAACCTGAAGCCGGTCGGCCTAAAGCACCATCATGCCTTGGTCTGGGCCAGCAATGTTGCTGCGTCGCTCACTTCGAACTTCCCAGGACCCTCGTTGTTCAGCGAAACTACTTTGCCGTCTTTGACCAACATGGAATAGCGGTTGCTGCGCAGGCCCATACCTTTGCTGGTCAGGTCCAGGGTCAGGCCAGTAGCTTGCGCAAAAGCGGCACTGCCGTCAGCCAGCATACGCACCTTGCCAGCGGTCTTTTGGTCGCGTGCCCAGGCACCCATGACGAAGGCATCGTTGACGCTCACACACCAAATTTCGTCGACACCGGCGGCCTTGAACGCAGCCTGGTTTTCCACATAACCGGGCACATGTTTTGCCGAGCAGGTGGGGGTGAAAGCGCCGGGCAGTGCGAATAATGCAATCGTCTTGCCGGCCGTGGCCTTGGCCACGTCAACAGGATTGGGGCCAATGCTGCAGCCTTCGCCCTCGACATCAGAGAATTCCATCAATACGGTTGCCGGAAGGGTATCGCCTACTTTGATCATGTCTGTTTGCTCCTGGTATTGTTTGCTAAGGTTGCGAATGGTTTGCACAAATGCAAACGGCCCACGATTGTGGGCCGTTGAAGGGGAGCCTGTCGGCCTAAGGGGCAAGCCCTTTAGACTTCGATGGCCTTTTGCACCAAGCGGGTTGCAACCCAGTTCTTGGTCTTGGAAATCGGACGGCTTTCCGTGATTTCAATCATGTCGCCCGTGTGGTACTCGCCCTTTTCGTCGTGGGCGTGGTACTTGCTGGACTTGCCAACGATCTTGCCATAGAGCTCGTGCTTAACACGGCGCTCAATCAGCACGGTCACTGTCTTGGCACGCTTGTCGCTGACCACCTTGCCAATCAAGGTGCGCTTGAGGGATTTTTTAGCTTCCGTCATTCAGTGGCTCCTTATTTGGCCGCAACGCTAGGCGTTGCTTTTGAGGTTGCAGTGTCAGCGCTTTGCTTCTCGACAAGAATGGTCTTGGCGCGGGCAATATCACGACGCGCAATGCGAATCGTGGCTGTGTTGGTGAGTTGTTGCGTGGCTTTTTGCATACGCAGGCCAAAGTGTGCTTTTTGCAGCGCTTTGACTTCCGTTTTCAAACCCACAACGTCTTTTTTGCGCAGATCAGTAGTTTTCATATCAATAGCTCCTGATTACTGGCCAATCATGCGGGCCACAAAAGTGGTACGCAAAGGCAGTTTGGCGGCGGCCAAACGGAACGCTTCACGTGCCAGCTCTTCGGGCACACCGACGATTTCAAACACGATCTTACCGGGCTGGATTTCAGCCACGTAATACTCGGGGTTACCTTTACCGTTACCCATACGCACTTCAGCAGGCTTTTGGGAAATTGGCTTGTCAGGGAACACACGAATCCAGATACGACCACCGCGCTTCACATGACGCGAAATGGCACGGCGTGCCGCTTCGATCTGGCGAGCTGTCAAACGG
>JANXVI010000195.1 GCA_025351745.1 Rhodoferax sp. | reverse complement strand
TGTCGAGTCTTGGGGCGCGGCTGCGATAGCGGCGCGCTTGGCGTCGAGGTCTTCAAGTGCTGCCAACACCTGGGTTTGGTGCCACGTCGGTAATGCGCGGATCACTCGCCGCCAGCGCGCCCGCCACGGTAGCGCCTTCCGATACGCCGATCACCAGGGTCCGGCGTGCGTCAACCCATGGCAGCCGCAGCGCGTGTTCATATGCCTTCTCGATATGCGAGACCCAACTTTCGAGCGAGAAATAGTCGTTGAACTCCTTGGGGCAGTTACGGGCCAGGCCGCCATCGCGCGGTGGCGTCTTTGGGGCGTAAGGCTTGTTGATCACCATTACCGTCACAGGATAGGTTCGCGCCATGGTGGTGGCCGAAAAAACCGTCGAGACATGGTCGGCGCCGTTTCCGCTCAACGGGAAGACGGCGGTGCAACCCGAGCCCTGCACATAAATCACCTTAGGTGCAGAAGCCCGCGACTGTGAAATGTAGTACTCGATAGGTGGGCCGGTCTCGGGAGTTAGCACGTAATGCATGAACTCGTCATTGCCGGTTTTTATGACGGCCGACTTTTCGGACTGACTCACATCGGTCTTTACCGGCAACGCGCAGCTTGACAGCCCGATAGCGAGCGCGAGCACTAAGCTTGCTTGTCGAATCAAAATTTCTCTCCTTATGCGATGCTGCCGCGATTGTGTACGTCCCACTGGCATTGCCGCAACGGTTGGAGGCGACGCCAAATAGTTCCGGAACGTGACCCACGTAGCACTTTTGTGCTACATTGAATCCCAAACACTTGGAGCCCCCATGTCCACCACCACCATCCGCATTGAAGACGAACTAAAGGCCCGTGTGGCCGCTGCCGCTGAGCAAATGGGTAAGTCGGCGCACGCCTTCATCGTGGACGCCCTGGCCGAACGGGTGGAACAAGTAGAGCAGGATGCTGCCTTTCAAGTTATGGCCGACGAACGTTGGGCCGGCATCCGTACTACCGGTAAAACCGTGGCGTGGAGTGACGCAAAAACCTACTTGACCGCCCGCGCCAACGGCGACAAAGGCCGTAAACCCACTGCACGCAAGCTTGGCAAATAGGCGCCATAGCCCACCGCCGCATGACGCATATCGAGCTTGCCCCAGAAGTCTTTGATGACTTCGATCGCTTCTTTGACCACATCGCCCAGCATGACCCTGGCTCTGCGCCTGAGCGCATTGGCGCGATTGTGGATGCCATCCAAATCCTTACCCACAGCCCGCAGATCGGTCGGCCTGTGAAAGGAGGCAAGCGCGAACTGGTGATTGGCCGTGCCTCGCGCGGCTACGTGGCGCTCTACCACTATGTCGAAGCAATAGACACGGTGTTTGTCTTAGCGGTGCGCAGCCAGCGAGAGGTGGGATTCAAACGGTAAAAGTATCCACTATCAAAACGATAGTGTTCCCACTTTAACTACTCAAGAAACGCTTTCGTGTCGACCCGCTCAGACTGTCTTGGACAGTGACTGGGCTGCAACACAATCACGTCACCGCCGTCGATCACGCGGGTGGGGATGGTGGCAGCGTAGAACGAGGGCTCGGTGATCAAAAAAACATCAGTAAACCGCGTCGTGATCACCTACGTTGACCGGAATAATTTGCTGGTCTTGGATCAATAGCTCCAGCGTAATCCGATACGACAGATTGATGGACACCGAATGCAGGCCTTCCAATTTGCCGTGTAATGGGTGCAGGCGAAGGGACGGGTGGGCGGGGTTTGCCTCTAGCAACCGGAGTGTTTTGAGGTAAGTGCCGCGCAACTCTGGCTGTTGTTTCAAAAACTTGGCAGCCCGGCGGCTGTATTGCTCCGTAAAGAGCAGGCTAAAAGGCATGGGTGCTGCGCTCACGCCGCGTTCATAGCATCCAACCGCGCCAAATGGGCTTCGGGCGATTCTTGTACTGTGCGGCCAGCGTTCAAATCGGACCGGGTTTGCGCCAATGCAGCGTCCAACTCGCATTCGCGCAAGTAATGGTAGTGCGCAATGTCCATCACCACAAACCTGTCTTTGCCCCGCACCGAAACAATCGCCTCGGGCGCCGTGCTGAGCGCGAACTCAATGGCAGAGATGCCCTTGGTCTTGAGATCGTTGGCGCTGATGTGAGTCATGCTGGGTACCATTTAGTATTGTTAATAACTCTCTTTATCGTACGTTAAAGGTAGCGATTAGGCAAGTTTTAAACTAGCGCAATCCATCCCACACCAGCTTCAGCCTCAACAGCATGCCCACATACAAGAAGCGGTAGAACACCACAAGGCTGATGCGGCGCGCCCAGTGCACGCCTATCCACACGCCAATGGGCTCCAGCGGCAGCAGCACTAGCGACGTGGTGATGTTGCGCGTGTCCAGCAGGCCCAGCCAGGCATACGGAATCCACTTGCACAGATTCACCACAAAGAAGAAAAACGCCATCGTGGCGGTGAACTTGATGGGTGTCAGCTTCAGCGGTATCACTTACGCGTAGATCGGCGGGCCGCCCGCGTGCGCCGCAAAGCTGGTGAAGCCCGACAGCGTGGTCAGCACTGCGCCCAGCCACTTGGGTGGCAAGGGGCTGTTGGGCTTGGGCGGGAACAACAGGCGCTGCGCCAGGAACAGCAAGGTGAGACCCACGATGGCCGCCACAGTGTGCGCATTGAGCAGCTTGAACAACACGCCCCCACGACGATGTCCACCAGCAGGACTGCGGGGATGGTTACGGCGTAGAAGTAGGGTCAGTGATCAAGGCTTTGCACCATGCCTTTCGCTCCAAGCGGCAAACTCCAACGGCCGGATGCCAAAGCGCACGGCGTTCCCGGCATGCAAGGCGGCAAACTCTTCCAGTACCAGTTGGGTGAAATGGGCCTTGTCCGCCGCGGCGACTGCCGCGGGCACCCTGGCATGCACAGCGGCAGGGGTTGCGGCCTCATTGTTTTTGACGATGCTGGCTACCACCTCACTCAAGGCCTGGCGGTAGCGCAAGCGAAAGATGTCGGGCGGCACTATGTTTTGCTTGAGCGCCACGTATTGCTGGCATGAGCGCTCGTAGGCCCACACAAACACGTCGCGCAGCAGCTCAATGCGGTTGAGCTCGTACACGCCAATCATGGCGTCCACGTAGGCCGCCTGCGGCACGTCGACAAAGGACAGCGGGCACACGTTGTGCCGAATCAGCGGTATGTTGGCTGCCAGCCTGGAGGTGCGCTTGTTCACGCCCTCAAACGGCTGCAGGTAAGGCAAATGCACCATCAGAAAAAACGCCTGCTCAAACGGGTCGTCAATCTGCGCCGCCATTTGCATGACGATGCCAAACAATTCCTCCAGCCGCTGCGGTAGGGCCACTGGCAAATACACACTGCCGCCGTTCTCTACCGCGCGGCGGCGCAGACGGCCCACCGCTGTGCGGTCGGCCATCAAACCGTCCGACAAAAAGGCATGCAAGGCAATGATGCAGTCGGGGGTCAACTGGGCATGCGCCGGGTTGCTCCGGAGGGGGTCAAGCACCAGGTATTCAATGGCCTGCTTGTGGTTCAGGATCATCTGGGTTTCCAACGCGTCCTTGCCCTCGGCGGCCTGGCCAAACTCGATTAGACGCTCGGTGTCGAGCCTGCTGTAGGTGTTGCCCTCCAGCTTTGAGGATGCCCAGGACAGGTCAATCAGCAAGCGGTTGAGAATGTCGCGCGCAAACGTGCCAGCAGCGGTGGGCACTGTGCTTGCGCTGCCCATGGCGTGCAACTGCTCACGCAAGCCTTGCGGCAAATAGGCAGTGTGGTTGGGGTGGTACTGCTCCAGAAACGCCAGCTTGTAGCCCACAGGCGGGCGCATGGCACGGGGTTGGCGCACGTACGCTTTGATCGCCTCGCCTTCTGGCGAAGTTGGCACGTAAACCTCGACAAAAGCCTGCACGGTGTCCACTTCCTCGTGGGCCGAGAGGAAGTCAGTAACGACCTGCGGCGTGCCCACATAACGCGCCGCCCGCGCCTCGCCCAACATCTGAACCTGCCCCTGCGCCACCAAAGTGGCCAGCCGACGCTGCAGCGTGTGTCGCTTCAAGTTGTGGCCCAGCGCCCGCGCAATGGCCTCTATTCCCAAACCATCGGCTTGCGTAGTAATCAGCGCGAGCAGCTGATCAAGCTCGGTTTGGGGCGTAATGCGTGGCATGGTTGCTGGGTGGAATAGCGCCAGTATCGCGCCACTTTAAGTGGCGCGATTTGCATCTTAATCGCTGTGGGCTCCGTGTGTGCATGGGCCCACAATGAAGCACCAACCCCTTTTTTAACCAAGAGAATTTGCAATGAAAACCAGTAGTGTCCCAACGTTGTCTCGTCCGAGCGTCGTAAGTTAATGATTTACTTGCAGAATTTGCTACTTCAGTCTGGTCTCGATTTGAACGTCGAAAGTCAGACTTTGGGTTTTTGGGCGGAAATCCGCAAAAATCCTCATGCACCAAGGCAAGCTCGTATTCGCGCAGCTCATG
>JANXVI010000175.1 GCA_025351745.1 Rhodoferax sp. | reverse complement strand
TGCTGGCATCCGTCGGTTCCACCGCGCCATTCGTAGGCCTGTTTGGTACGGTCTGGGGCATTTACCACGCGCTGATGGGAATTGGCGTCTCGGGCCAGGCGACACTGGATCAGGTCGCCGGCCCTATTGGCGAATCGTTGATCATGACCGCGCTGGGCCCGGCGGTAGCCATTCCCGCTGTGCTGGGCTACAACGCGCTGGTGCGGGGCAACAAGTCGATCCTGACCAAGCTCAACCGCTTCGTCCACGACCTGCATGCGTACTTTGTGACCGGTGCTCGCGTCGGCGGGAACCCTGCCGACGCAAAAATCATCGCAATAAATAGGGCTTGAGGCGGCACTCTGGCATTCGGAATGCAAGAAGCGACAAGCGACGACGACACCAAGGTCATGAACGAAATCAACATGACGCCCCTGGTGGATGTGACGCTGGTTTTGTTGATCATCTTCATCATCACCGTGCCGGTGATGAAACACGCCATCTCAGTGGAGCTACCCAGCGCAACGGCCCAGCGACAGAACATGAAGCCCGAGACCATTCAGCTCAGTGTGGATGCGCTAGGCGCCTATTTCTGGAACCAGAATGCCGTCACGCAGGACGCACTGGTTGGCATGTTGGACGCAGAGGCCCGCAAGGAGCCGCAACCGGAATTACCTGTTCGAGGTGATAAAGCCGTGCGATACGAGTTTGTGGCGCAAGCCATGTCGTCGGCCAGGCAAGCGGGTTTGCGCAAGATTGGCTTTATCACCGAGCCTAAACACTAATTCCGACCTTCACCGCTGCGCGGCTGCTGACCCCAATAGGGCCAAGTCGCATCTTGGGGCGGCCCGACCGTGCAAACTTAGCTTGCGGAAAATGGGCTTACAGCTCAAGCGCCGCGATACCGGCCTTTGCAATCTGTGCGTCTTCACTCGATTTGACGCCGCTCACGCCCACCGCACCCAGGCATTGCCCGTCTTTCACGATGGGTACACCGCCTTCCAGCATGCTGTTCAAGTCGGGGGCGCTTAAGAACGACATGCGACCACCATTGATGATGTCCTCGTAGACCTTGCTCTCACGCCGCCCAACGGCAGCTGTACGTGCCTTGCCCGGTGCGATGTGGGCCGAGATGGGCGCAGCGCCGTCCAGACGCTGGAACCACAGCAGATGCCCGCCATCGTCCACTATGGCGATGCTGACTGCCCAATTGTTCTTGATGGCTTCGGCTTCAGCGGCCGCGGCAATGGTTTTGATGTCCGCCAGTTCAAGTGCAGATTTTGTTTTCATGGCAAAGGCTTTCGTGTTCTTGTGGTCAAAGGATGCAAGGATAACGCGCCGTTGGGCCTGCCATTGCAGCGGAATTCGCACAACAACCTTGCATAAAAAGTGGTCAATGCTCCAGAATATTCTGGGGAAACCGCTTGATAAACCCTAGAATCCCCTCATCTGCAGCCTGCAGACACAGAAGGAGTTTGAACCATGACTGACCAGATCACCACCTTAAACCCGGGCCAAGACTATGCGGGCTCGGACCTGCAGCAGCGCAACAAGGTACTTCGCAATACCTACATGCTTCTGTCCATGAGCCTGATCCCCACCGTGCTTGGCGCGTGGCTGGGCGTCGAACTGGGGCTCGCATCGCTGTTTCGCGGCTGGCTGGGCATGCTGCTCTTTATGGGCGTGGCATTCGGCTTCATTTACGGCATCAAAAAGACGCAGAATTCTGCCGCTGGTGTGCCCATGCTGCTTGGGTTCACTTTTTTCATGGGGCTGATGCTTTCGCCCATGATCCAGGTCACGTTGGGCTTCAAGAATGGCCCCCAGCTGATCATGACGGCATTTGCCGGCACCGCTGGCGTGTTCATGGGCATGGCCGCACTTTCCAGCGTCATTAAGCGTGACCTGTCGGGCATGGGCAAGTTCTTGTTTGTCGGTCTGATCATGTTGATCGTTGGTGGCTTGATCAACGCCTTCGTCGGCTCCACCGCTGGCATGATTGTGTTGTCCATGGTCAGTATCGGCATTTTCAGCGCTTACATGTTGTACGACATCAAGCAGATTCTGGATGGAGGCGAAACCAACTACATCAGCGCCACGCTGTCCCTGTACCTGGACATCATCAATGTGTTCCAGAGCCTTTTGGCTTTATTGGGTATTTTTGGTGGTGAGCGCGACTGAGTAAACCGCCGCTTGGTCTACAGACCCACTTAAGCACCTAAAAAAGGCCCTTGTAGGGCCTTTTCTTTTGTTCAAACCAAGCGATGATTGAAGGATCGGTCCATTTGGCCGATACAAACCCAGACCGACACCACTACATTCCATGAACGCTGCACGTCTGATACTCCTCGCCGCTGCTTTGCTCACGCTTGCTGGCTGCGAAAAACTCGAAGCGATGTTGGCCGACCCCAAGATCGCCCAACGCATAGCAGACTCCAGAGCCATAGGCAGCGCCTGCCGCTTTGGTCTTCGCAGCATTGAAGACTGTTACGCACTGAACGAGAAAGCCTCCAAAGCCTCGATCTTCGACGGCTGGAAAGAGATGGACCAGTACATGCGCGAGAACAAGATCGAGGGCTTGGTGTCCAAGAGCAGCAAGCCGGCCTTGCAGACCGAAGACACGATCGAAGAAAAAGCGGGCGATGAAGCGGCCAAGGACGGCAAGTCCAAAGCTAAGCCCAAGGCCAAAGCGTCAGACAAAGCGGCGCCCTGACGTCCCGCCCTTCCCGTCCCTGGGTCAGGCGACCCAATCAAACACGGCAATGCTCTCCACATGCGCCGTGTGCGGGAACATGTTGACCACGCCCGCCGCCGAGCATCTGTACCCCCCCTCTTGAACCAGCACACCGGCATCGCGCGCCAGGGTGGCTGGGTTGCAGCTGACATAAACAATGCGCTTGGGCGGCGTCCACTGTTTCTCTGCGTCGCTGGCCGCGCCCTCGGAAACGCGCTGGCGCACGGCGGCCAGCGCCTGCACCAGGGCGAAGGCACCTTCGCGGGGGGGGTCGACCAGCCATTTTTCAGCCGTGCCATCGCCCACCAGCACTTCTGGCGTCATCTCAAACAAGTTGCGCGCTACAAATTCTGTAGCGGCTAACGAACGTTCCACGAGGGCTGCAGCCTGATTGAGCCTAAGGTTCTCGCGCGAACGGGTCACCAGCGCTTCGGCACCCTCCACGCCCAGCACTTCGCGGGCCTGTGTGGCCAGTGGCAGCGTGAAGTTGCCCAGTCCGCAGAACCAGTCGATCACCCGCTCCTGTTTCGTTACCTTCAGCAAGCCCAGCGCACGGGACACGAGCACGCGGTTGATGTGCGGATTGACCTGCGTGAAATCGGTCGGCCTGAACGGCATGGTGATACCAAAATCAGGCAATGTGTAGGCAAGTTGCCCCGTCTCGTGACCAGGCAACTCATCCAGCCGGTGCACGGTGTCCAGGCCCTTGGGCTGCAGCCACCACTGCAGGCCCGGGTGGGCCGCGGCAAACTGGCGCAGGCGACCCAGATCGGCCTCGCTCAACGGTGCCATATGGCGCAGCACCAAGGCGGTCACATCTCCCGCGCCACCATCCACGTCGCCTATGGCCAGTTCGAGTTGCGGGAGGGTCTCTACCGCATCCATGGAGGCCACCAACGCTCGCAAGGGCATCAGCATGGCGCTGACGTGAGGTGCCAGCACCCGGCACTCTTTCATGTCGGCCACATAGCGGCTTTTGCGTTCGTGAAAGCCGACCAGCACAGTGCCCTTTTTGCGCACATTCTTGACCGACAGTCGGGCGCGATAGCGGTAGCCCCAGGCCGGGCCTTCAATAGGGCGCAGGATGTTGTCGGGCTTGACCTTGCCGATGTGCCACAGGTTGTCTTCCAGAACCCGCTGTTTGACGGCCACCTGGGCACCCACATGCAGATGCTGCATTTTGCAGCCGCCACAGGCGCCTTCATGCAGGCCAAAGTGTGGGCAATCGGGGCGGACGCGCTGCGAGGATTCGACGTGGATGTGGGTGAGTGTTCCTTTTTCGAAACTGGCCTTGGATCGGTGGATATTGGCGCTAACAGTCTCAAAGGGCAAAGCGCCGTCGATGAAGACAACCTTGCCATCGGGTTTGTGGGCTACCCCCTGGGCTTCCAGGTCCAGAGATTTCACTTGAAGCCAGCCCTCGGGCAGCGGTTTTGCGGTTGGAATTGTGTCAGTCATACCTGAATTGTCTCAGGTAGGGGAGTTGCCCCCACGCTCCACCGCTTTGCGGGTCGCTGCCCCCCCGAGGGGGTTGTTTCCGCTTGGGGCGGCCCAGCGCGGAAACTGTGCCCCCACGCTGCGCCGCTGCCGAGCAATTACATCAAAAACTCACGCGTGATCCCCCTGCGGGTCAGGTAACGCTTGAGCTTGACCAGGGCCTCGTTCTGCACCTGGCGCACGCGTTCACGGGTCAGGCCCAGGCGCACGCTAAGCGTGTCCAGGGTTTCGGGCTCGTGGTCGTGCAGTCCATGGCGCCCCTCCAGTACCTCACGCTCGCGGCTGGTCAGGGTGCCAATCCATTCCTCCAGCAGCAGGTCTACCTCGTGCGCAAGGGTCACGTCTTCGGGGGCAAGCGTCATTTCATCGACCAGGCCATCGCCCAGCGTCTGGTCGTCGCCGTTGCGGTCCATCGACGCATCCAGCGAGCGCGGCGCCTCAGCCATGGACAGCAGATCGGCCACATGGTGGGCCTCTTGCCCCAGCAATGCGGCGATGTCTTCCACACGAATTCCCGCGGGCCGCTTGGCCACCAGCTCGGCATCGTTCTCCAGCAGGCGACGGGCCCGCAGCACATGCTGCAGCTCGCGCACCACATTGACCGGCAGGCGCACGGCACGCCCTTGGTACATCAGCGCGCGGTCCACCGACTGCCGGATCCACCATGTGGCATAGGTCGAAAATCGGAACCCACGCTCGGGCTCGAACTTGTCGATGGCGTGCATCAGGCCCAGGTTGCCCTCTTCGACCAAATCGGCCATGGGCACGCCGCGCCCCATGTAGCCCTTGGCGATGCTGACCACCAGGCGCAGGTTGTGCTCAATCATGCTCTGGCGTGCGGCAAAATCACCGGCACGGGCGCGGGTGGCGACTTCAAATTCTTGTTGGGGGGTGAACAACTCGGTGCGGCGCACGCCACGCAGGTACAGCGATAGCGCGTCGCCCGACTCTTCTGCGACCGTATCGCCCGTGGTGGCTTCCTGTACCAGTTGCTCCAAAGCCTGGAATGCTATGGAATCAGTAGCTAGTGACGCAACAACCACGAGGGCTACAACACCATTTGATTCTAACGGTATGCCCCCCAATCCATGGTCTGCAGCACTACTGCGAAGACCATTGTTGCGGGGCTTTTTCATGCTGCACTCAGCTAACGGGCGGGCAGGTATTTGGAAGGATCGACAGGCTTGCCCTGGCGGCGCACTTCAAAGTGCAGCTTGACCCGGTCAGAATCGCTACTGCCCATCTCGGCAATCTTCTGACCCTTTTTAACCGTCTGGTCTTCCTTGACCATCAACGACTGGTTGTGGGCGTACGCGGTGAGGAAAGTGTTGTTGTGTTTCAGGATGATGAGATTGCCGTAGCCGCGCAACCCGGCGCCGGCGTAGACGACCTTGCCGTCGGCGGATGCCAGGACGGCATCACCTGTGGCTCCGCCAATATCCAGGCCCTTGTTCTTTGCATCGTCAAAACCTGCCAGCACGGGGCCACTGCCTGGCCAAATCCACCCCATATCGTCATCACTGGCCGATGCACTGGCCGCAGCAGTAGTCGCACCGGCAGCAGGCGCAGACATCGCAGTAGTGGACGCCGGTGATGACGCCGGCTTGGCCACACTGCCGGGCGCAATGGCAGTAGCCGTAGCGGCACCGGTGACGACGGGCTTGGTCACCACCCCACCGCTATCGGCCACAACTGCAGTTGCCACCGGAGGAGCGATGCGCAAGACCTGGCCAATTTCGATGCGGTTGGGGTTCTCAAGATTGTTCCAGCGGGCCAGGTCTTTGGGACCCTGCCCGGCTTCCAAGCCAATACCGATCAGCGTATCCCGGGGTTTAACGGTGTAGTAGCCCGCCTTACCCGCATTCTCGAAACCGGGGGGCTGCTTGACAGGCGTGAGCGGCGCGGTATCTACCCCGCTGGGCATCGGAACCCTGTCCTCTACCGGCGCATGGTTGATAGGCTTGGAGCCGCAGGCAGACAACGCCAAAGCAACAGCAACCCACACCCCACACAACACCGAACGCGAAAAACCAAACATAAGCACTTCCTTCAAGCAATACCCGATTTTAGAGGGACAAAATACACGGCTTCCAAAAGCGTCTGGCGCACGCCTTGCGCTGTTTTGTCCAGCACCAGCAGGGCCTGGGCGCCGCCGGCCGATCCGGGCGCACCCATCGTGACCACAGGCGCCACCAGGCGACCGCCCACCGCCAGTTGGTCCACCCAGGCCTGGGGAACAGCCTCGCCCCCAGCAGCGGCGATGATGGCCGCATAGGGCGCACCTTTTGGGTAGCCCACCATACCATCGCCGAACAGCAAATGCAGATTGGCCAGGCGAAGATGGCGCAGGTTGTCGCGCGCGCGGTCATGCAGACCCCGCAAGCGCTCGATGCTGTAGACCTCGGTCGCAAGACAACTCAAAACCGCAGCCTGGTAACCGCAACCGGTGCCGATTTCCAGCACGCGGCCCAGCTTGCCGTTGCTCCCGTTGCGAAGCAGCTCCAGCATGCGCGACACCACGCCGGGCTTGGAAATGGTCTGGCCCAGGCCGATGGGCAAGCTGGTGTCTTCATAGGCCTGATTGATCAGCGCACTGTCGACAAACCGATGACGCTCTATGGCGCCCATTGCGGCCAGTACATGGGCATCGCTGATGCCCCCGGCCGCAAGTTTGTGCACCATGCGTGCTCGCACGGCGCTGGATTCCATGCCGTGGCCATGTGGCGCGGCGGGGTTGGCGTGGGCTGGTGGCCTCTTGACCGCCGATGCAGACGTCGGCAAGAGTGCCGCCCCGGTGGGTTGCGGCGCAGCTATCGTGACGATCGGCGTAGCCACACCATGCGCATTGGGCCGGTTCTTGGCCAGCGTGGTGTCCAAGCGAGCCGGAAACGAGGGGCGTTGCTTCATGGTGCCGAAGCGGCCCCCAGGCGGGCGGCGGTTTGCGCCCAATAGCCCAGATTGTCATGGTCGGTCAGGTCGACTTTGAGGGGTGTGATGGACATATGGCCGGTGGCCGTGGCGTGAAAGTCCGTGCCATCGGCGTCGTCTTTGACCGGGCCGGCTGCGCCAATCCAATACATGGTCTCTCCGCGCGGGCTCTTTTGCTGAATGACCTTTTCGGCCAAATGGCGCTTGCCCAAGCGGCACAGTTTCGTGTTGCCGATTTGCGCGTAGGGCAGATTGGGGATGTTGACATTCAGCAAAAAGGGTGTGTGGGTGATCAGCTGCTGCTGCACCATGGACTGCACCAACTCACGCACTTTGCGGGTGGCGCTGTCCAGGTGGTGCCAGTCTTTCTCCACCTGCGAGAACGCGATCGCCGGAATGCCAAACAAAAATCCTTCCATCGCCGCGCCCACGGTACCCGAGTAAATGGTGTCATCGCCCATGTTGGCACCGTTGTTGATACCCGAAACTACCAAGTCGGGGCGATAGTCCAGCAGGCCAGAAAGTGCGATATGGACGCAGTCGGCCGGTGTGCCATTCACATAACGAAAACCGTTGCTGGCCTTCTGCACGTACAACGGCGAATGCAGCGTCAGGGCGTTGGATTTGGCGCTGTTGTTTTGCTCGGGTGCTATCACCTCCACCTCGGCCACATCCTTCAAGGCCTCGTACAGCGCCATCAGGCCAGGGGCTAGGTATCCGTCGTCGTTGGAAATCAGAATTTTCATATATCTTGGCAGGTTGTAGGACCATTGTAGGGGGGCAGACCGACCGCTTGGCCCGCCAAGGGCAGGTCGCGCCAGAGACTTTTTTTGCCGGGCGCAAGGCCTATGATTGCCTAACATTTTTTGGAGACACCCATGCACGCCTGGCTTTGCGAAAACCCCACTGGTATCGACGCGCTGAACTGGAAAGAACTTCCCACACCCCAGCCCAAGGCGGGCGAGGTACTGATCGAGATCAAGGCCGCCAGCCTGAACTTCCCCGACATCCTGATCGTGCAAAACAAGTACCAGATGAAGCCCGCCCTGCCCTTTGTGCCGGGCTCTGAATATGCCGGCATCGTTCAGGCGGTGGGAGACGGGGTGACCCATCTGAAGGTCGGACAAGCCGTAGCCTGCCTGAGTGGTTCCGGCGGCTTTGGCACCCACACCATCGCACCAGCGGCACTGTGCATGCCACTTCCGCCGGGGTTTCCCATGGTCGATGCTGCGGCCTTCATCATGATCTACGCGACTTCTCACCACGCGCTGGTCGACCGCGCCCAGCTCAAGGCCGGCGAAACCGTGCTGGTGCTGGGTGCTGCGGGCGGCGTGGGCACCTCTGCCATCCAGATCGCCAAGGCCATGGGCGCCCGGGTGATCGCCGCCGCGTCCACCCAGGAGAAGTGCGACCTGTGCAAAAAAATCGGTGCAGACGCCACCATCAATTACTCGACCGAAAATCTGCGTGAGGCCCTCAAGGCGTTGACCGAAGGCAAGGGCCCGGATGTGATCTATGACCCTGTGGGTGGCGACTTTGCCGAGCCCGCCTTGCGCTCCATTGCCTGGCGCGGTCGCTACCTGGTGGTGGGCTTTGCGTCCGGCCCAATTCCCGCGCTGCCGTTCAACCTGGCGCTGCTCAAGGGCGCGTCCATCGTGGGCGTGTTCTGGGGCGACTTTGCCAAGAAAGAGCCCAAGGCCAATGCCGCCATGATGGGCGAGCTTGCCCAGTGGTATGGCCAAGGCAAAATCAAACCGGTCATCGATCGCACCATGCCCATGGCCGAGCTGAAAGCAGCTTACGCACACATGGGCTCACGCGGGGTCCTGGGCAAGCTGGTGATGGTGAACTAAACTTCAGTACGCTCATCACTGCAAAGTCACCATGAAACGCCTGCGTCTTTGCATTCTCGTTTTGATTGTCGACGCGCCGTGCGCAGTTTCCGCTTGGGGCAGCCACAATGTAGCGGCCTACCGCGCGCTGGAGCGCATGCCCGAAGTCGTCAACGCTAAGCCCGTGGTGGTCGAGCCGCTGGACGCCTTTTTGCGCGGGGAAGGTCGCGCCATCGAAGCGCTTTTGGCCGGCCAGGAGGCGTGGGCCAAAGCGAATCTGCTTGCCTACCCCGCACGCCCGGCAGCTCTAGCCTACAAAGCAGACGCCGGCGGCGACGAAGCCGGGCGCAAGCTGACCTTTTTGCAAGCACTGAGGGTTTCGCCGGACAGTCGACTGGCCCTGTATCTGCAACCCGATCCACGCGACGGCAAAGAGCAAGGAGAAACCCTGCCCTATGACGCGGTCAACACACTCCCCGAACCCCCCAATGCCAGCATCCGCTTTGTGGCAGTGAAGCCGGGCCAAACGGTAAGCGCACTCAGCGTGCTGGCCACCGCATCACAAGAGCCCGATCTGGGGCTCGATATCAACGTATGGGATGACAGCCCCTCCGAATGGGGCCCTCGCTACGGCTTTGGCAAGCTGCCCTTTGGCAACCCCACCATCAATTTCTCGACACAAGCGCCGTTTCACATGGGGTTTTTCCATGAGGACCGCATTGTTTATCTCGCTGCCCCGTTTTTGAAGCGCACCTTTCCGATGCTGCGGGCGCACCAATATTCGACCCTGGCCACACTGGCATTTCGCACCGGCCACCCCTATTGGGGCTGGCGGTTCTCTGGCATGGCTTTGCACTATGTGCAGGATTTGACCCAACCGTTTCACGCCAGCCTGGCACCCGGCTATTCGACCGCCCGACTACTGGGCATCAACCTGATGGCCATGGTGGGCTTGTCCGGTGCAAAGCAGGATCTGGTCGTGTTATTGTCCAACCGCCATCTGGCCTTGGAGGCCTACCAAGCCAAGCTGGTACTCAACGCCTCGGTTTCACGCGCCGACAACGCCATCGTCCGCGCGCTGCAAGACACCTCCCAAGATGCGCGCTATCCCGCTTGGTCGGACTTGTATGCGCGCGATGTGGTGGCCCAAGAATCCTATGATTTCGCCAACACGCTGAACGTCATTTTGGTCAACGCACTGCCCAGCGCCTACGTGCAGGATCCGGCGTTCGACTTTGGCGCCAGCGACGTCAAAATCAACAAACTGATGGATGCCATGGCCAAGATGGATCCCGCCAAGGTCAACCCGTTCAACGACAGCATTGCAGAACTGCTGGGCCACTTTGGCGCCCACAGCCGCAATGCCATGCGCGGCATACTCAATGCGGCAGGCATGGCGCGGGGCGGTGCCGGTCCTTTATAAATACCCATACAGGGTATATTTGAGCAGACTTTGAATCAATTCGGGCTGTAGCCCTCGTAGATACTGCTATATATGCTATGAATTTGGAATCATACAGGGTGCTACCAGCCACACCAGCGCACGCGTTCGGCGCGGGTAGGTGCGTTCATGAGGGCCTCGACAGGCTGGTGCGCGTGCATCGACTGCTCTGCCTTGTACTGCTGGTCTGGACCTCCTCAGCACTTGCACAGCCTGCGTGGGTGGCGCTGCCGGCCGACGAGCTGCGCAGCCAGTTGGCCACGCTGGACGTAGCCGCACAACGCCAGTGGCTGCAAGACGCGTATTCCAACCAGTCGCTGCTACTGGCCAACGATGCCCAACTCATGGCGGTGCTGCAGACGCTGGATACCCGCACCCTGTTCTTCCCGGTGCGGCAGTGGTTGCAACGTAACCCCGACTACAGCTACAGCATGCTGCGCCAGGAGCGTCTGCACCACGACAACGTTCTGCCGACGCTGCCCGAGCGCATGCAGGTGCGTTATCGGCACGCGCCCCGCGCCATCTACGTGCTGTGGCAAGCAGGTGGCGCCAGAGCCGGTCAGGAAATACTGTACGACGCAGCGCTGGACGCCAAACATGTGCGCACCCATGCCGGTGGATTTATCAGCCGACTCATCTTCAACGTGGCCATCGACGGCATGCTGGCGCGCACCCAGTCCCGTCACTCAGTGCGGGCCATCGGCTTTCAGTATCTCTTGGACCAGTTGGACACCGACTTGGCCAAACTGAAATCGCTGTCCGTGCGCGAACAAACCACGGTGCGCGTGGTGCACGACAGCGGCAAGCGCTACCTGGAGTTCGTGTTCCAGACACCCGGTGAACCCGATTTCTACGCGCCCACCACCCGCATGCAATTGGACTTGCAGCGCCCGGTGGTGCGACTGGTAGAGAGCCAGGACGCGGAGGGCCAAGTTTTCGAGCGTACGGTATTCGAGCAAGTCAGCAGCCAACCGTTGCCAGCCGATGCGTTTGACCCCAATAACCCGCAATACCGCTTCTAACCGACTGCTGGGCCACCCTTTAACCAGCCCTCGGGAGCCAGCAGAGCGGCCTCAAAACCTTCAAAAAACCGGCCTATGTGCAGGCCATCCATCAGCGCATGGTGCACCTCAACCGACAAAGGCATCCACTGGCGCAGGCCATCGGCGTCAATGCGGCCAAAGGCGATTTTTGGAATGGAGTCGTTTGCTCCCCACTTGCGTGCATTGGAATAGCTGGTGAAGTGGACCCAGGGTAGCGTCGTCATGTGTAAGGCTGCCGTCCCGTATTGGTCGGGCTCAAACGGCGCGTCGTGCAGGCGCCCGTTGGCCAGCGCCTGCCCGCCTTGGGCGCAAAAGGCGGTGAAGTCACGGTTGTGCTCCAAGGTGGCAAAGCCAAAGGAATCATCGTCACGCAGCACCGTGGTGCAGCCGTGCACAGCCCCATGCACACGCACGCACTCGCCTTCCAACCGGTAGCGAAATGGTGTGATCTCATTGGCCAGACGGATCGCTATAAAGTGGTAGGCCAGCGACAGGCTGCCTACACCCAGGTCCTTCACGGCTTGTTTAAGTAGCGCCACATCCAGGCGCGCGCAAAGGTTGAAGCTGGGGATGTCAAAGCCACGGAAAAATTCAAATGCAGACCTCCGGTGCCAGGTGTCAAGGTCCAGGTATTGCGCGTCGGACATGCTCATGGCGCGTCTCCTACCAACGTGAATTCGATGACTACTTCGTCTTGCACCGCGAGCATGCCACCGAATACAGAGAACGGCTTGATTCCAAAGTCGGTTTGCTTGAGAACCAGCGCGCCCTTTACGGTCAGTTGCTCGGGCAGGCCCGTGACGGTCAGCGCAGTCCACATGTCGCGCGTCTGCCCATGCAGCTCCACTGCGATCTTTGCAGCGAACTTGGGCGCATCACCCACGATCTGCAGGGATTGGATGCGCAAAAAGGGAAAGCGGGAGGCCTGAAAGTTGTTGTCGCCCAGCATGTTGGTGCGTGTGCTGGCCCGGTCTTCCTCGGAGATCGTCGATGCGAAGGCCGGCCCCAGTGCGGCCCGGTGCGCTGGCACGTCAAAGACCAGTTGGTCCAAGCGGAAGACCAGGTCAAAGCGCGAAGCTGCGGTGCCGTCCGGCGCCAGGCTGAAATACCCCTGAAATTCGGGTACCGACAACACGTGGTTGTGGCCAAACTTCGCCGCCTTGCCGCCGCGAAATGCAACCATGCGCAGGGTCGAAGTCTTGGGGTTCAGCATGAACATGCGGCCTCCGGCCGAGCGCAGGTCGGCATAGGTTTGGGACAGGTCGGCTACGGGCTTTACAACGGCTTCGACTTCCGAAGGGTGAAGCTCCGGGGGCGGCACTGGGGCGCTGGCACAAGCCGTGAGCACAGCGCACACCCACAGCATTTGCAAGATTTTCATGGCGGTCCTAAAGAAATATTGAATCAAGGAGTACGGCAGACACTCGACAAACGCGTGCCTATCGCGGTCAACCGCGTGCGCGCAAGCGTTGCGTAGCCGTGGCAGGAGCAGCCTGCCCTTGATCATGCCTGACATCACCAGCATCCCCGACAACTGGCGCCGCGGCAGCCGTACGACGCTTGGCGCAGTGCGCCCCATACGGGGCTTAGCCAGCACCATTCGACGCATAGGCATGGGGCCTATGCACTTCCATCATGCGCTCCGGCTCCGCCAGGGGTTTGAAGCCGTACTGCGCATACAAACCATGGGCATCTCTGGTTGCCAGCAGCATGCGGCGCAGTCCTTGCAGTTCTGGATGTGCTATGACATGTTCAATGATCCGCCGCGACAGCCCCTGCCCGCGGTGCGCTTCCAGCACATAAACATCCGCCAAGTAGGCGAATGTGGCCTTGTCGGTCACCACGCGGGCAAACCCGATCTGCTCAGTACCCAACAGAACCCCGAAGCACAGTGAGTTGGCAACCGCACGCTGTACCAGGCTAAATGGAATGCCGGGTGACCAATAAGTTTGGGACAGAAAGGCATGAATAGCCTGCACATCCATGCGTGCGATGTCGGTGGTGATCTCGTAGCGGTCTGTATGCATGGTCATGGCCGTCGATATAGATTGTTGAAAGACGGATGAGTTTATAGTCCCAGCGCGCTCAAACTGGGGTGCTCATCCGGCCTGCGACCCAGTGGCCAGAAGAACTTGCGATCGCTTTCCTGGATGGGCAAGTCATTGATGCTGGCAAAGCGGTGCGTCATCAAACCCTGCGCATTAAAACCCCAGTTTTTGATTGCCGTAAGAGCGAAACCACTGTCCTGCATCGTCATGGCACTCATAAGCAAAGCGCATGGCGATACGGTTGCCGCCAAAAGCCCACAGTTCCTTGATCAGCCGATAGTCCAACACACGCGTCCATTTGCGCGTGAGCAGCGCATGCACTTGCGCAAGCCGCACCCACCTTCGCCATGCAGGCAAACACCCCGCGCGAGCGCATTCTGCTGGCCGCCCATGACCTGTTCTACCGTGAAAGCACACGCGCCACCGGCATTGATAGAGTGATTGCAGAGTCCGGAGTGGCGAAGGTTACGCTTTACCGGCACTTCCCCAGCAAAAATGACTTGATTTGCGAGTTTCTAGAGTACCGCCACCTGCTGTGGATGGCGCGGCCGAACTGGGTGGCACATTGCCCGCCGTGGTAGCGATAGCGCGGCGCCACAAGGAGGGCATGACCGCTGCGATTGCAGGTTTGCTGCCAGCGTCACGCAACCAAGGACAAGACGCGCAGAACCTGGCGCTGGCCGTGGATGGCGCCATCACGCGCGCACATGCGGAAGGGTCGCCCAAAGGGGTATTGGCGTCGATGAACCAAATCCAGAACGCACTGCAACACAGCCATAAAGCCAGCCCCTGAAACTGGGATAAGAATATCGGTGCAGAGCATAATCTGCAAGCGCGGTAGCTGAACAAAAAAATGCCCCTGGTGCATAGGCGCCAGGGGCATTTTTTTTGTCGAAATACGATGGGTTACAAAACTTCAAAAATGCCCGCTGCGCCCATGCCGCCACCGATACACATCGTCACGCACACCCGCTTGGCTCCACGGCGTTTGCCTTCAATCAGCGCGTGGCCGGTCAGACGTTGGCCAGAGACGCCGTAAGGATGCCCCACAGCTATTGCGCCACCATTGACATTCAACTTATCGGCAGGAATGCCCAGCTTGTCACGGCAGTACAGCACTTGTACGGCAAATGCTTCATTCAGTTCCCACAAATCGATATCGCTGACCTTCAGGCCCAGACGTTTCAAGACCTTGGGGATGGCAAACACGGGGCCAATGCCCATTTCATCGGGCTCACAACCGGCCACCGCGAAACCCAGGAAACGGCCCAGGGGCTTCAGGCCCTTTTGCTCCGCAATCTTCTCGTGCATGACGACTACGGCGCCGCCACCGTCGGAGAACTGGCTGGCGTTACCGGCGGTGATCAGGCCGCCCGGTACCGCAGAGCGCAGGCCCTTGATGCCGTCGTAGGTGGTGCCGGCGCGGATGCCTTCGTCATCGCTGACCGTGACCTGTTTGGTCATCAGGCCCATGACCTTGTCGGCGACGCCCATGGTGACGGTGATGGGGGCGATCTCGGCCTTGAAGAGGCCTGCTTCCAGCGCGGCAGTGGCCTTTTGCTGGCTGGCAGCGCCGTATTCGTCCATGGCTTCGCGGCTGATGTTGTAGCGCTTGGCCACGTTCTCGGCGGTTTGCAGCATGTTCCAGTAGATCTCGGGCTTGTTCTTGATGAGCCAGGGGTCGGTCATCATGTGGGTGTTCATCTCTTGCTGCACGCAAGAGATGGCTTCCACACCACCGGCTACATAAATGTCGCCTTCGTTGGCGATGATGCGCTGTGCGGCGGTCGCAATGGTCTGCAGTCCGGACGAGCAAAAGCGGTTGATGGTCATGCCCGACACGGTGACGGGGCAACCCGCGCGCAATGCAGCTTGGCGTGCGATGTTGGCGCCGGTGGCACCCTCGGGTGTGGCGCAGCCCATGATGACGTCGTCCACCTCACCCGCGTCAATGCCAGCGCGCTGGATGGCGTGCTCGACCGCATGGCCTGCCAGTGTGGCGCCGTGCGTCATGTTGAACGAGCCCTTCCAGCTCTTGGCCAAGGGGGTGCGTGCGGTGGATACGATTACGGCGGAAGTCATGTTGGATTCCTCTTCTTCAAAAAAATAGGGGTTTAGGGCTGCGCGGCCGCTTTGGCGGCTTCACTCAGCAGTCGGTGATAGAAACGGATCGCGTCTGCGTAATGCTTGCTGTTGATGCGTTCGTTGGTGCCATGGAAGCGCTTCAGGTCTTCTGCATTGGCGCGTATCGGCGAGAACTTGAAAATGTGGTCGCTGATGACGCTGTAGTGGATGGAATCGGTTGCAGCCACCATCAGACCGGGTGCCACCAAAGCATCGGGAAACACTTCACGCACCGTCTTGTTCAGAAGCTTGTACTGGGCCGAATCGGTAGGTGCGACCTTGGACGCATCCACTGCCCCGGGTAACGCAAGCAGCTCGAACTTGTCGGCCCCGACCGCCTCGGTGACTTGCTTGCGCATATGCTCCAGCACCTGTTCCTTGGTGTCGCCGGGCAAGATGCGGAAGTTGACCGTGGCCTCGGCACGTCCGGGTACCACGTTTTCCTTGTTGCCCGCATTCACAATGGTCAGCGCGGTGGTGGTGCGCAACATGGCATTGGTACTGGCTGCACCTTCCAACTGCTTTTGCACCACCGGGCCAAAGAGCCACAGGTTGGACAAAGCCACGCGCGAGAATCCACCCATCTCGGGCGCCATGGTGTCAAACATTTCACCGGCCACACCGCGGATACCGCCCGGGAGTTGCTCATCGTCCAGCCGCTTCAATGCGGCACTCATCATGCCAATGGCACTGGTGCCCTTTTTGGGCGGCATCGACGAATGGCCGGGTGTGGCCGACATCTTCAACACCACCGACATATAGCCTTTTTCCGCGACGCCAATCAGCGCCGTTGGTTTTGCAATGCCGGGCATGACGCCATCGAGCACCAGCAGGCCTTCGTCGATGACAAAACCAACATGCACCTTGCGCTCGGCCAGCACAGCGGCGATCTTGGCAGCGCCGCGCACGCCGCTGGCTTCTTCGTCGGCACCGAAGGCGAAGTACACCGTGCGCTCAGGCTTGTAGCCCGAGGCCAGCAGCATCTCCACCGCTTCGAATTGCGACATCAGGTTGCCCTTGTCATCCCAGGAGCCGCGTCCCCAGATAAAGCCGTCCTTGACCTCGCCGGAAAATGGCGGCACGGTCCAATCGCCTTCGGTGCCGGGTGCCACGGGCACCACATCCTGGTGGGCCAGGAACAAAATCGGTTCGGCCTTGGAATTGCTGCCTTCCCAGGTGTAGAGCAGGCTCAAATCCGCGACCACTTCACGTTTCAGCGTGGCGTGGATCTTGGGGAACTTGGCTTGCAGCAGCGCATGGAATTGCGTGAACTGGTCGGCGTTCAGCGTGGCGTCTTCGCGCGACGAGATGGTGCGCAAGCGCACCGCCTCACCCAAGCGCGTGGCAGCGCCCGCTTCGTCCACTGGCAGTACCGCGAGCGGCGCAACCTCCATCTGACGGGAGCCTTTGCGCAGCGTGTTGATGGTCACCGCCGCTGCCAACAGCAGCACGATTGCCAACACGCTCAAAAGAATCCTTTTGATCACAAAGGCTCCTTAGTTGAAGGACTTTCCTTCCGCCGCCAGCTTGGCCAGCAGAGGTGCTGGTTTCCAGAATGCTGCATCGTCCAGCGGGTTCAGCGCAAAGCGGTTCATGGCTTGCACCACGTTGAAGAGGCCCACCTGGTCGGCATAGTTCATCGGGCCGCCGCGGTGTGCGGGAAAGCCGTAGCCAAAGATGTAGACGATGTCGATGTCACTGGCCTTGTTGGCAATGCCTTCTTCCAGGATATGGGCGGCTTCGTTGACCAGGCTGAACACCAGGCGCTGCACGATTTCTTCGTCCGAAATCTTGCGGGGCGTGATGCCCAGCGCCTTGCGGTGCTCTTCGATCATCGTTACCACTTCGGCATTGGGGATGGCGTCGCGCTTGCCTTCGACATAGTCGTACCAGCCCTTGCCCACCTTCTGGCCGAAGCGCCCTTTTTCGCACAACAGATCAGCAGTCTTGCTGTACTTCATGTCAGGCTTTTCGCTGTAGCGGCGCTTGCGGATGGCCCAGCCAATGTCGTTGCCAGCCAGATCACCCATGCGGAACGGCCCCATGGCCATGCCAAACTTCTCCATGGCCTTGTCGACTTGGGCGGGTGTGCAGCCCTCGTCCAGCAAGAAGCCACCTTGGCGACCATACTGTTCAATCATGCGGTTGCCGATAAAACCATCACACACGCCAGACACAACTGCCGTCTTCTTGATCTTCTTGGCAACCGACATCACGGTGGCCATCACGTCCTTGGCAGTCTCCTTCCCACGCACCACTTCCAGCAATTTCATGACGTTGGCAGGGCTGAAGAAATGCAGTCCGACCACGTCTTGCGGACGCTTGGTGAAGGATGCGATTTTGTCCACGTCCAGCGTCGAGGTGTTTGACGCCAGAATGGCGCCGGGCTTCATGACGCGGTCCAGTTCCTTGAACACGGCTTCCTTGACGCCGATCTCTTCAAACACGGCCTCAATCACCATGTCGGTGCCGTTCAGATCGTCGTAGCTCAGCGTGGTGGTCAGCAACGACATACGCTGGTCGTACTTGTCTTGCTTGAGTTTGCCTTTCTTGACCTGGGCTTCGTAGTTCTTGCGGATGGTGGCCACGCCGCGGTCCAGTGCTTCCTGCTTCATTTCCAGCATCTTGACGGGGATACCGGCGTTCAGAAAGTTCATCGCAATGCCACCACCCATGGTGCCA
>JANXVI010000170.1 GCA_025351745.1 Rhodoferax sp. | reverse complement strand
TGGGGTGGCTGATGGGGCTCGAACCCACGACAACAGGAATCACAATCCTGGACTCTACCAACTGAGCTACAGCCACCGCAGATCGCAGATTATAGCGGGTGTTTTCCCCTATTCAGCCAAGCTTTGTTGCCCCAACGCAGTGGGTGCTGGGCGCGGTGTCTTGATGGCTACTTTGAAACGTTTACTCAGCATCTTGTAATACGCCTTGTTTTCGGCACTGGCAACCCATTGTGTGTACTGCTTGCGTTCTTGTTCAGCCGTCGCAGCAACGGGGGCATTGCGGGGTAGCACTTTACTGACGCGCGCCACCACATAACCCTGGACACCCAGGTCCACGCCCACCCAGACTGGCAGAGTCGCGGTGTCAGCCTGCAACACCGCATCCAACACAGGCGCGGGAACAGTCTGGGCCACTTCGCGGGAAAGAATTGTGGTGGGGGGCAACTGCTGGGGCGCTGCGGCTTTCCATGCCGCTAGTTTCTCGCTTCCGTCTTTGTTGGCCAGTTCGGCAGATTGCTTGGCAATCAAACTGGCCTTAACCATCTCTCGCACATCGGCCAAAGGACGTGTGCTCGCAGCTGTGTACTTGGTGATGCGCGCAGCGGCCAACTGGTTCAGCCCTACCTCGACCGCTTCGGTATTGCGCTTCTTCTCCAACGAATCGGCACTGAAAACAGCCGCCAGAAACTTGGGGTTGGCCAATACGCCTATGACGCCGGCAGGGGGTTTGCGCTGCAGGTCGTTAGCTGTCTTGATCTCCAGCTTCAGGCGCTCGGCGACCGCCTTCAGGCTTTCTGAATCTTCGTACACACCATTGGTGAATTGCTCGGCAATCTCTGCAAATTTGCGCTGGGCCTGCTGTTGTTTGAGCTCTGCTTCCATGCTGGGACGCAGCTCATCAAAACTACGTTGCTTGGGTATTTTGGCGTCAGTGACTGTGATGATGTGAAAACCAAAATCAGACTCGACCACTTCGCTGATGTCGCCTTTTTGCATGGCGAACGCGGCTTCTTCAAATGGTTTGACCATGGCGCCGCGACCAAAGAAGTCGAGGTCTCCGCCGTTAGGGGCTGATCCGGGATCTTGCGAATTCTTGCGCGCCACATCAGCAAAGCTGTCGGGTGCTTTGCGCACTTGGGCCAGCAAGGCGTCTGCCTTCTCTCGGGCCTTTTTGCGCTCCTCGGCAGGCATGTCCTTGGGTGCATTGATCAAGATGTGGCTGGCGCGGCGCTCTTCCTTGCCGCTGAGCCGGATCGCATTCTGGTCATAGTAAGTTTTTACATCAGCGTCGTTGAGCGTGATGGACTTTTTGACACTGTCAAGGTCGAGTACTGCAAACTCAATGTTGGCCGACTCCGGCGACTTGAACATCGGTTGATTGGACTGGTAGAAGGCGTCAATTTCAGCATCCGTAGGATTGACCTTGATAACATAGTCCGCCGGGTTGAAGCGCGAAATCTGCACCTCGCGGCGCTCGTAAAAAGCGTTTAGAGAAACTTCAGTCAAAGCCGCTGAGGAGAACGCGGTGTTCAAAAGACCGCCTTCTACGCGGCGCTCGGACAACTGGCTGCGCACACGCGCTTCGAATCCGTCAGTGGTTAAACCCTGGCTACCCGCAAATTGGCGGTAGCGCTCGATGTCAAGCGATCCGTCGGGTTTGCGCATGGCAGCAATAGTTGGGCTTTGTTGCAGTTCGCGAGCCAAGCGTGCATCAGTGGTGTTCAGACCTTCATCTCGCACCGCTTCAGCCAAAACCTTTTCGCGCACCATACGTTCCAGCGTGACGTAGCGGGCTTCTGGAGATTCGAGTAGCTTGGCATCCAGATTCGGCATTTGCACGCGCAGGCGATCCACTTCGTTCTTGTGTGCGGCGTCCCATTCACCCTGGGTGATGCTTTGGTTGCCCACGGTTGCTACGGCGTCGCCACCGGCCTTGAGGCTCTTGAATCCATCCACACCGACCAACACAAACGCCGGAATGATCATCAAGAACATGAGGAGCATCATGACCTTCGTGTGCTTGCGAACAAATTCAAACATGCGCTACTTCTCCATCAAAAAACAAAAGGCGAACATCGTGTTCGCCTTTGGTGTGGGGGTGGTGAGTGATGACGGGCTCGAACCGCCGACCTACGCCGTGTAAAGGCGCCGCTCTACCAACTGAGCTAATCACCCCACATAAAACTACAAACTCAATTCAGGGCATCTTTCAATGCTTTGCCTGGACGAAACTTGGGAACCTTGGCAGCCTTGATTTTAATCGCATCGCCAGTACGCGGGTTACGACCGGTGCGTGCCGCACGTTTGCCGACCGCAAATGTGCCAAAACCTACCAAGGACACTGAGCCCCCTTTTTTCAAGGTGGTCTTGACCGCTCCAATAGTCGATTCCAAGGCGCGCGTGGCAGCCGCCTTGGAAATATCAGCATGTTTTGCAATGTGCTCAATCAGTTCGGTTTTATTCACAAAGACCCCTTGTAGGAAGCAGAGTTAATCGAATTGTCTCTTCAAATATTGTTGTCACCGGACTCAGTTCTTGGGTTCTCTGCACATCGCGCAAACAGGCCTGAAGCTGGTCTGGATCTCATTTTTAGCAACCTTGGCTGCTGCATCCCATTAAAGCCAAGGGTCATTTACATGTCAATACGCCATGCAGCTTTACAACGGTGCGGAGGCAGATTCTAGTCGCATTTGTTCCAAAAATTTGACCCAAAAATCAAGAATAAGTGTGGTAGCGCAACCGCCCGCAAAGATCAGCACGTAAAGAATGCGGCCGGGCGCTAGGCGCTGCTTACTTGGCACGCGCCCGAATTTCGGGCAAGGCTTTTTGCAGGTAGTACACCATGGACCAGATGGTCAGCACCGCTGCGGCCCAGATCAGCCAGACGCCCCACACCTTGGTGTCGACGATGCCAAACAACGTGCCGTTGAATAACAAAAAAGGAATTGCGACCATTTGTGCCACGGTCTTGAGCTTGCCAATCATGTGCACGGCCACGCTCTTGGATGCACCAATCTGGGCCATCCATTCGCGCAACGCCGAGATTGCTATTTCACGCCCGATGATGATGAGCGCCACAAACACATCGGCGCGTCCCAGGTGCACTAGCACCAACACGCAGGCGCAGACTAAAAATTTGTCGGCCACCGGATCGAGGAAGGCGCCAAAAGACGACGTCTGGTTCAGCTTGCGCGCCAAATATCCGTCGAGCCAGTCGGTGGCGGCAAACACCACAAACATGACGGTTGCTATCAGATTTTTTTCAGCCAAAGATGCCAACGTATCGGGCAAATAAAAGATACCCACGATTAACGGAATCGCGAAGATTCGCGTCCACGTCATGATGGTGGGTATGGTCAAAAACATCGTTTGATTGTGGCACGCCTAATGCAGGGCACGGTAGATTTCTTCCGCTAATTCCTTGGAGACGCCGTCGACTGTTGCGATGTCGTCAACACTCGCTAGCGCAACGCCACGCACGCCACCAAAGCGCTGCAACAGTTTGGCGCGGCGCTTGGGGCCGACGCCAGGGATCTCTTCGAGCTTGCCGCCGCCCACGCGCACCTTCGCCCTTTGGGCGCGCATGCCGGTAATGGCGAACCGGTGGGCCTCGTCGCGTATTTGCGCCACAAGCATGAGCGCCGCCGAATCAGCGCCCAAATAGACCTTTTCACGCCCATCTGCAAACACCAACTCTTCCAGGCCGACCTTGCGACCTTCGCCTTTTTCCACTCCAACGATCAGCGACAGGTCCAGTCCCAAATGCTCAAACACTTCACGCGCCATGGATACCTGGCCCTTGCCGCCGTCCACCAGCACCAGGTCCGGCAAGCGGCCGGTGCCCGCCGGCGCCTGCCCCGCATGCTTGGCCTCTCGTAAAGCCTCGGCAACCTTGCTGTAGCGGCGGGTCAGCACCTGGCGCATGGCTGCGTAGTCGTCGCCCGGCGTGATACCTTCAATATTGAAGCGCCGATACTCGGCGTTCTGCATCTTGTGCTGGTGGAAGACGACGCACGAGGCCTGCGTGGCCTCGCCCGCTGTGTGGGAGATATCAAAGCACTCCACGCGCAGGGTCTCCAGATTGTCCAGCGTCAAATCCAGCGCCTCGGCCAGCGCGCGGGTACGGGCCTGTTGCGATCCTTCTTCGGCCAACAGACGCGCCAATTGCAAGGCCGCGTTGGTCTGCGCCATATCCAACCACGCCCTTCGTTGCTCGCGCGGCTGGTGGACGGCGCTGACCTTGAAGCCCACTTGTTCCGACAGCGCCTTGAGCAAACCCTTGTCAACTGGCTCGCTGAGGATGAGAGTGGGGGGCATTGCCACATCGATGTAATGTTGGGACAGGAAAGCCTCAAGCACCTGAGCCTCCACTGATGCCGACGGCGCGTCGCCCGCTGCCTCGTCGGCCAGACCAACCGCATCCTCGACATGCACAGGAAAGTACGGCCGGTCACCCAGGTGGCGGCCACCGCGCACCATGGCCAGGTTGACACAGGCCTTGCCGCCTTGCACCTTGACCGCCAGAATATCCACGTCGCGGTCTTCGACGTTGTCCATGGCCTGCTGGTGCAGCACAGTGGACAACGCAGCCACCTGGTTGCGCAACTCGGCGGCCTGCTCAAACTCCAGTTTGTCGGAGTGCGCCATCATGCGGGATTCGAGTTGGCGCATCACCTCTTTGGTATCGCCGCGCAAGAACTTCTCGGCATTGGCCACATCCTGGGCATAGTCCTGGTCAGAGATATGCCCCACGCACGGCGCCGAACAGCGCTTGATCTGGTACAGCAGGCAAGGCCGACTGCGGTTGCTAAACACAGGGTCTTCGCAGGTGCGCAGACGGAACACCTTTTGCATCAACAAAATGGCTTCCTTGACCGCCCACGCGCTAGGGTAGGGACCGAAATAGTGGTGTTTCTTTTCTACCCCGCCACGGTAATAGGAAACCCGGGCAAAGTTCGCGGCCAGCGGTGATGCGGGGCCTTGTCCCGTAGCACCCGCCTGACCAACCGCCGCCGACGCGCTGCGCTTGGTTGCAACCGGCACGCCGGTCATCTTCAAATACGGGTAGCTCTTGTCATCCCTAAACAAAATGTTGTACTTGGGATTTTTGGTCTTGATGAGGTTGTTTTCCAGCAGCAAGGCCTCGGCCTCAGAGCGCACCACTGTGGTCTCCATGCGAACGATCTTGCTGACCATGTGGCCGGTGCGGGTGCCGCCATGGTTCTTCTGAAAATAGCTCGACACCCGCTTCTTCAGGCTGATGGCTTTGCCGACATACAGCAACTGGTCGTGGACATCAAAGTAGCGGTACACGCCCGGCAACGATGGCAGCGCGGCCACTTCGCGCAGCAACTCTTCGGAATGCGCGGGAGTTGCACCGCAGGCTGGGGCAGCAGGGGTATCGTCGGTCATGGGCCGCTATTGTCATTCTTTTCATTGGGCGCGGCAGACTGCACGGGCAAGCGCCTGGGCAACCGCGTAGACAATGGGCGCATGCCTCACGCAAGCCTGCATCCCCCGCGCCGCGCTACCGCACCCGTCCTGCTGTGGGATGTTTTCTGCCGCGTCATCGACAACTTTGGTGACCTGGGTGTGTGCTGGCGTCTCAGTGCCGATCTGGCAGCACGCGGACACCGCGTGCGCCTGTGGGTGGACGACGCTTCGGCACTTCAGTGGATGGCCACAGGCGCGCTAGAGCGCACATGGCCTGGCATTCAAATTCTGGGCTGGGAGCAATCGCAAGACGCTGACTTACTTGCCCAACTGCAACCGGCCGATGTCTGGGTTGAAGGCTTTGGCTGTGAAATTGCTATTGAATTCATAGCACATGATGTATGTTCCACGAGGGCTAGCGGCCAGTTTCCCTTAAGGCCACCAACCTGGATCAATTTGGAATACCTGACGGCAGAGCCGTTTGCGGAACGCTGCCATGGCCTGCCATCGCCCGTGATGAGCGGTCCAGCCCAGGGCCGGACCAAACACTTCTTCTACCCAGGCTTCAATGCGCGCACCGGCGGGCTATTGCGCGAACCGATGCTGTTGGACCTTCAAAGGGCTTTTGCGCAGGATGGGCGGCGCACGGCCTGGCTGTCGCAACACGGTGTAGACGTGAAGGATGGCGAAATGCTGGTGTCCCTGCTTTGCTACGAGCCCGCCGCCTTACCCGCCTTTCTGACCCAACTAGACGCGCTGCCCACGCCCACGCACCTACTGGTCACCGCGGGGCGGGCCAGCGCAGCCGTGCGCCATGCGACCCGCGCCGCGCAGACGGGTGGACCCCCCGCGCTGCGTCAGGTGCGCATCACCTACCTCCCCATGCTGACACAAGTCAATTTCGACCAGCTGTTATGGGCCTGTGACCTCAATTGCGTACGGGGCGAGGATTCGCTGGTGCGCGCGTTATGGGCCGGCAGGCCGTTGGTCTGGCAAGCCTACCCACAGGACGACGCGGCCCATTTAGTCAAGCTCGACGCCTTTCTGGACATGCTGGGAGCCGACAGCAAGCTGCGAGCCTTTCACCACGCCTGGAATGCGCAGGCCACATCCACCAGCACCGACGCGTTGCCAGCCATAGACCTGCTGTCCTGGTCGCAAACCATTCAATCAGTGCGTGAGCGCCTGCTGCAAATGGACGATCTGGCCACCCAATTGATCAGTTTCGTTCAGAAAAAACGGTAAAATTGGAGGCTTTGCTGAATTCGCCTTCTAACTCGATGGAAAACCATGCATTGGGGAAACCATGGGAAGGGAAGGCAAACCTTACTCCGCCGCGCTCCGCGGCCTAACAACGCTGCCAGCACAGACTGACAGCGACAACCGCGTCAAGCACATGAAAATCGCACAAGAAATCCGCGCCGGCAACGTCATCATGCACGGCAAAGACCCGATGGTCGTCCTGAAAACCGAATACAGCCGCGGTGGCCGCAACTCCGCCACCGTGCGCATGAAACTCAAGAGCCTGATCGCCAACTTCGGCACCGAAGTCGTGTTCAAGGCCGACGACAAGATGGACCAGGTCATCCTGGACAAGAAGGATTGCACCTACTCTTACTTCGCTGACCCGATGTATGTCTGCATGGACACCGAGTACAACCAGTACGAAGTCGAAGCCGAAAACATGGGCGATTCGCTGAACTACCTGGAAGACGGCATGGAGCTGGAAGTGGTGTTCTATGACGGCAAGGCTATTTCCGTCGAGCTGCCCACCGGCGTGGTGCGCGAGATCACCTGGACCGAGCCGGCAGTCAAGGGCGACACATCGGGCAAGGTGCTCAAGCCCGCCAAGATCGCCACCGGTTTCGAAATCGGTGTGCCAATTTTTGTGGCCCAAGGCGACAAGGTCGAAATCGACACCCGTACCGGCGAGTACCGCAAGCGCGTCTAAGCCACGCCTTCGGTTTTCCTGTCAAAAAGGCCTCTTCGGAGGCCTTTTTGCATGGTCACTGGGCAAATAGTCGCTCCTGCAGGAATGCGACAAACGTGGCAGTTTTGAGTGCAAGCCAAGGTCGAGCTGGGTAAACCACATAAACAGGCAAGCCGGGCCGCAAGCCGAAATCGGTCAACAACTCGACCAACTCCCCGCGGGCCAACTCAGGTGCGACGATCAGTCTGTCCATCAACGAAATACCTCCACCTGCACAGGCGGCTGAAGCCAGCGACATGCCATCGTTGATCTGGATTTTGCCCTGCACCTTGACGACTGTGGTTTGTCCATCTTGAATGAAGCCCCACTCGTCATACGTGCGCCCGCCGCTGGCGTAGACCAAGCAGTCGTGGTCGGCCAAATCCGCCGGCGTGATCGGCGTGCCGCGGCGCTGCAGGTAGCCGGGCGCTGCCACCAACACCCGTGAACTGTCTATCAGCTTGCGGGCCACCAGCGTCGAATCCTCCAGATGGGCCACACGTATCGCCACGTCGATGTGCTCGGCAATCAGGTCCACCATGCGGTCCTCCACCGACAGCACGATATCCACCTGCGGATAGCGGTTCGTAAACTCCACCAACAGGGGCACCAAATAGCGCTGACCCAGCGGCATGGGGCAGCTGACGCGCAGCCGGCCCTTGACCTCGCTTTGGTACTGCCCCGCCAGTTGCTCGATATTGGACAGCGCCAGGTCAATTTGCTGGGCCTGTGCATACACCTGCTCGCCGATCTCGGTCAGCGTCAACCGCCGCGTGGAGCGCTGGATCAGGCGCGCACCCAGTTCGTCTTCCAGCTTGGCCAATTGGCGCGACAGCACGGACTTGCCGCAGCCCAGCCCCAGGGCCGCCTTGCTGATGCTGCCGGCTTGCACGATGGCGGAAAAATTGGCCAGCCGTTGTGGATTCATCGCAGTTTTCACTTTATTGTTGCTCTTTAGACAACAATATTATGTACTTTTATGGTCTATTCAGCCAACTTAACGGTATCTACACTTCAGGCCATGGTTTCAGCAATCCCGCTGGAAACCAAAAAAACCTGTGTTTTCACATTCTGGAGATTCACCATGAGCACTGCAGTCAACCACCAATACAAACTCGCCGCCCGCCCTGTCGGTACCGTCAAAGCCAGCGACTGGAAGAGCACCCAAGAGCCGCTGCGCGACCCCGCCGATGGCGAAGTCGTCATCCAGGTGCTGTACATCTCGCTGGACCCCGCCATGCGCGGCTGGATGAATGACAGCAAGGCCTCCTACATCCCGCCCGTGGGCCTGGGCGAAGTCATGCGCGCACTGGCTGTAGGCCGTGTCACCGCGTCCAAGAACCCCAAGTTCGCGGTTGGCGACCATGTCAGCGGCTTGCTGGGCGTGCAAGACTACGCTTACTCCAACGGCCAGGGCCTGACAAAGGTCGATCCCAAACTGGCACCGCTACCCGTCTACCTGAGCACGCTGGGCATGCCCGGTATGACCGCCTACTTTGGCCTACTGGAAGTGGGCCAACCCAAGGCCGGTGACACCGTGGTGGTGTCGGGCGCGGCGGGTGCTGTGGGTTCGGTAGTCGGTCAGATCGCAAAGATCAAGGGCGCACGCGTCATTGGCATTGCTGGCAGTGCCGACAAATGCCGCTACCTAGTCGAAGAGCTGGGCTTTGACGCCGCCATCGACTACAAATCCGAAGACGTGGCCGCCGCGCTGGCCCAGCACGCACCCCAAGGCGTCAACGTGTACTTCGACAATGTGGGTGGTGACATTCTGGACGCCGTGCTGACCCGCCTGGCACGCGGTGCGCGCATCGTCATTTGCGGCGCGATCTCGCAGTACAACAACACGACGCCGGTCAAGGGCCCAGCCAACTACCTGTCGCTGCTGGTGACACGCTCGACAATGACCGGCATCGTCGTGTCCGACTACTACGACCGCACCATAGAGGCCGCCATGGTGATGGCCGGATGGATTGCGTCGGGCAAGCTCAAGACGCGTGAAGACGTCATCAATGGGCTGGATAACTTCCCCAAGGCTTTTGACATGTTGTTCAGTGGTGCCAACAACGGCAAACTGGTGCTCAAACTGGCTACGGCATAGGCGGCGTGGGGGGCTGTTCGGGTGTACGCTTATGGCATGCACATCGCACCCGACGCCCCATCGCCCAATACTCAGGTAAACCCTCCCACTGCATCCCCAGCGCCTACCACCCTGGCATTGCGCCGGGTGGCCATAGACACCTACCGCGAGAACGTGGCCTACCTGCACCGGGACTGCGCCGTGGTGCGTGCCGAAGGTTTCCAGGCCCTGTCCAAGGTGGCAGTGCGTGCCAATGGGCAACGCATTCTTGCCACGCTGAACATCGTAGATGATCCAGTGATCGTGGGGTGTGGTGAATTGGGTCTGTCTGAAGATGCCTTCCTGCAATTGGCGGTATCAAACGGCCACCCGGTTTCCATCTCCCAGGCGGAACCCCCCGAGTCCATCAGCGCCCTGCGCCGCAAGATTTCCGGTGAGCGGCTCAATCAGGCCGATTTCAAGGCCATCATCCGCGACATCGCCGACCTGCGTTACTCCAAGATCGAACTAACGGCCTTTGTGGTGGCCACCAACCGTGACGAGTTAGACCGCGAAGAGGTCTACTACCTGACCGAGGCCATGGTTGCCAGCGGGCGCCGCCTCGACTGGCACGAGCCTCTGGTGGTCGATAAACATTGCATTGGCGGCATACCGGGCAACCGCACGTCGATGCTGATTGTTCCCATAGTCGCCGCACACGGCATGTTGTGCCCCAAGACTTCGTCGCGCGCCATCACCTCACCCGCAGGCACCGCCGACACTATGGAAGTGCTGGCAAATGTGGAGCTGCCCATTGAGCAGCTGCACGATCTGGTTCGCAAATACCGCGCCTGCCTTGCATGGGGTGGCACCGCCCATTTGTCACCGGCAGACGATGTCTTGATCGCCGTAGAGCGCCCCTTGTCTTTGGATTCACCGGGGCAAATGGTGGCCTCCATTTTGTCCAAAAAAATCTCAGCCGGTTCCAGCCATTTGGTGCTGGATATTCCCATCGGCCCCACCGCCAAGGTACGTTCCATGCCCGATGCGCAGCGCCTGAGGCGCCTGTTCGAGTATGTCGCGCGGCGTATCGGTTTGTCGCTGGACGTGGTCATCACCGACGGGCGCCAGCCCATCGGATTTGGCATTGGCCCGGTGCTGGAGGCGCGTGATGTGATGCGGGTGCTGGAAAACGATTCCCGTGCACCCATGGACCTGCGGCAAAAGTCACTGCGCCTGGCCGGGCGGCTGATTGAGTGCGACCCCGATGTACGCGGGGGTGACGGGTTTGCCATTGCCCGCGACATCCTGGACTCGGGTCGCGCGTTGGCCAAAATGAACGACATCATCGCGGCGCAGGGCAGCAAGGGCTTTGACCACCGCAACGCGGCTTTGGGCTCACTCAGTTTTGAGGTGCGCGCGCCGACTGCCGGCACGGTGGTCGGCATCGACAATCTGCAGGTCGCCCGTATCGCGACCCTGGCAGGCGCGCCCAAGGTCAAAAGCGCTGGCGTCGATTTGCACCGCAAACTGGGTGACGCAGTGGTGGCCAATGACCTGCTGTACAGCGTGTATGCGAACTTTGCGCCGGACCTTGAGTTTGCCCGCCAGGCCTGTCAAAAATCCAACGGTTTCACCATTGGCGACGTAAAAGATTTGTCGCATGTTTTTGTGGAGTCCTGATGCCCAACGCCACACTTTTGCTGCACTTTGAAGAAGACCATGCGAGCGCACAGCGCATCGCCGATGCCGCGCAAATGCAAGCCGCCTGTATTGCCCGCCACCGTTTCCCGGACGGCGAACTCAAACTGCGCCTGCCACCCCAACTGCCACGACGCGTGGTGCTGTTGCGCACCCTGAATGACCCTAACGAAAAATTGATCGAGTTGCTGCTAGTGGCGCAAACCGCACGCTTGCTGGGTGCCAGCCATATGACGTTGGTGGCGCCCTACCTGGCCTATATGCGCCAAGACATCGCCTTCCAGGAAGGTGAGGTCATCAGCCAACGCGTTGTTGGCAGCTTCTTGGCAACCTTGTTCGATGCCATCATCACGGTGGACCCCCATTTGCACCGCATCTCCACGTTGCAAGAGGCCGTGCCCCTGGCACAGGCCACGGTGCTCACCGGCGCACCGTTGCTGGCCGACCTCATCGCCAGCCAACGAGACCGGCCCCTGCTGGTTGGGCCCGACGAAGAATCGGCACAGTGGGTGGCCCAGGCTGCGGCGCGCCACGGCTTCGACCACGGTGTGTGCCACAAGATTCGCAGGGGCGACAAAGACGTGCAGATCGCGCTGCCCGATATGGCAGTTGCCGGGCGTGCCGTGGTGCTGCTGGATGACGTGGCCAGCAGCGGCCACACGCTGGCTGGTGCAGCGTCGCTCTTGCTGGCGGCCGGTGCAACGTCGGTCGATGTGGCCGTGACCCACGCGCTGTTTGCCGGTGACGCCATGCAAATCATCTTGCAAGCCGGTGTTGGCCAAGTCTGGAGCACTGACTGCATCAGCCACCCCAGTAATGCCGTTAGTATGGCGGGCCGCATTGCGGATGCACTTGTTGCCAACAACATTTAGAAAGCTGTCACTTGGAATCTCCGAAATACCAGAACGAACGCACGCTGGCCGATGCCTGGGCCGATCTCAAAGCCCACGCCGACGCCGGCATCCCCTTGCAACCCGACGCTTACCGATTGGCCTTTGCAGATCCCGAATTTTTGCTGCGCCGTGAGACCCGCGGCATCCGCTTCCAGCTTGAAATGCTCAAGCCCGATCTGGCGCAAATAGAACAGGGCATTGAAAACACCGTGGTCGTGTTTGGCAGCGCGCGCTTCAGCTCCCTGGAAGATGCGCAGCGCACCATGGAACAGGCCCGCCTTGACAACGACCCTGCAGCCATCACCGTCGCCCAACGGCACTTGCGCAATGCACACTACTACGAGCAGGCGCGCGCGTTTGGCCGCATCGTCGCAACCCAGTGCGCAGCCATGCCAGAACGCGAGCGCATGTACGTGTGCACTGGCGGCGGCCCCGGCATCATGGAAGCGGCCAACCGCGGAGCCGCCGAAGCGGGTGCGCTCACCGTGGGCCTGAACATTGCGCTACCCCACGAGCAATCGGGCAACCCCTACCTCACGCCGTCACTGAGTTTCAAGTTCCACTACTTTGCGTTGCGCAAAATGCATTTCATGATGCGCGCCAAGGCCATGATCGCCTTTCCCGGTGGCTTTGGCACGCTGGACGAATTGTTCGAAGTCATCACGCTGGTGCAGACCCGCAAGGCCAACGCCATCCCCATCATTTTGTATGGCTCGGAATACTGGAAGCGCCTGCTGAACCTGGATGTACTGGTAGAAGAAGGCGCCATCTCGCCAGAGGATTTGAACCTGTTCCAGTACGCCGACGATCCGCAGCAGACCTGGGACATGATTGAGGCGTTTTACAAAACTTGAGGTTGCTCTGGCAACGCTTCAATGCGCGTATGCTATGAATTAGATAGCGGTACATGATCATTCCAAGAGGGCCAGAGGCTGTTTTTACTCCACAGCAGGCCTCAACCGCCAGGCCAAGGGGGCGCCCGCGCCCACCATGCAACCCACGGTCCAAAACACAACCGACACGCCCACCACCAGGCCAGCCGTACCAAACAGCATCGGCATCACGACGCTGGACAGGTTCAGCGCCATCAGCCGCAAACCTATGGCCTGGCCGTGCAAGGCATGCGGTGTGATCTGGTGCAGGGTGCTCAAAATCATCGGCTGCACCGAACCCAGCGATAAGCCCAGCAGCACCGAGCACAACCCCATGGTCCATGGTGAGACCATGAGCGGGTAGATGGCAAACAGCAGCGCCGTCATCACCATGGCGCCGGTGACAACGACCCACTCGCGCAGGTTCGCCGCCACTAGCGGCATCAACACCCGCACGGCCGCGCCCGACACGGCCATACAACCCAAAATCGTACCGATGACCGATGCGCTAAAACCGCGCTCGTGGCCCAGCATGGGCACGACAAACGTATGCACATCCCAACAAGACGACAGCAACCAATTTACCAACAACAGGCGCCGCATCTGCGGGTCGCGCAGCAGGTGCCAGACCTTGGCATTTTGGGTGTGGGCCGAGTGCTCCACGGGCGGCAGTTCCTGCGTGTGGCGAATCCAAAACCAGGTCAACAAGGGCATCAGCGCCATCAACAAAAAAGCCGCTCTATAACCGTTGGTATCTCCCATGGTGCCGCCCACCAGCACGCCCGCATGGTCGATCAGCAGCCCGGCGGCAACCGGCCCCAGGAAATTCGATACCGCAGGGCCGATGGCCAACCAGCTGAACACCTGTTTGAGCTCGGTCGTGTCTTGCGCGGCGCGCCCGACATGCCGCTGCAAGGCGACGATAGCCACACCCGTGGCACCACCCATCAGCAGCGCGCTGGCACACAACATGGG